>CAYSDI010000013.1:2028-54091 GCA_964429745.1 uncultured Chitinophagales bacterium
TTTTTGATGCGGGTAACCCAAGAAAGGTTAGCCCAAAAAGGGCTAACCGAAGAAACGTTAGCCGAAGAAAGCTTAAACCCTCCGGTTTAACGGCCGGTTACATCCAGCGTAAGGCGTTCAAGATGGTCTCCCTGACGGTAGAGGAGCAGGTAAATGCCGCTTTCCAGCGCTTCCAGGTTCAGTTCGGTTTGGTAAACTCCCGCCTGGTTGCCCAGGTCCTGCATCATGCGGGTACGGCCGAGCATGTCCACCACTTCCAGGCTGGCCGCTGCATCGCTGCGGTGTTCGCCCTGCACGGTGACGCGGTCAGATGCCGGGTTGGGGTAGGCGCTCATCGGCTGTGGGGCGAGGTCATTTTGGCCTTCACGGGCGCTGATGGTGGTGAAGCTTCGGATAGGGGAGAATTCGCTGAACTCAGTTCCGCCGCAGAAGGTTCGCATGCGCCATTCATAGGTGGTGCCAGGGCTCAGAATGTTCACGTTGCGTGTGGTGCTGGTGGTCTGGAGGCTTCTCCAGGTCGTCGTTCCTGCGGGGCGGCCCTGAATCTGGTAGCCAACGGCATCGGCCACAGCTGTCCAGAACAGCACCACGGAGGTGGTGAAGATAGCGCCTTGGTTAATAGACGAGGGAAGGGCGCAGTTGCACACTGCAACATCGGAGGTCAGGCTCACGGCAACGCGCGCTGAGCTGCCACAGTCGCCAACGTTTTCGACCCAATAGGTTCCAGGGGTAGTGGTGGCGTAAGTGGCGCTGTTTTCTTTGACGCGGGTTCCACCAGTAGCAGCAGAGTACCAGTCGTATCGGCCGCCATCGTTCTGAACGCTTAAGGGCGGAATCGGGTCGCTGGGGCAAAAGGCTACACTCACCGGATTAATCGGTTTTGAAGGCCGGTCGCAATTGACGAACACGGCGTAGGAACGTGCCGGAATGTCAATAAAGACAGAACTGCTGCCGTTAACGCGGGCAAAGGCGGTGTTGGATGTGCCGCCGATGGCCCACAAGGTGTCACCAGTGCTGACGCCAATTCCCGTGTTGATGTTGTGGTTCATGCGCAAAGCACTTCCACTGTAATTAATGGCCACGAGCACACTCACGCCAGCGGGGTTGTTACCCAACTGGTAGAACAGTGTTGTATTGGCACCGCCAGAGGTGTAGCTGTTGGCATATGGCGTACCGAAGCGGCTGAGGTAATCTGCCGTAGTTGAGCCGACAATGAAGTTGTCGTGGATGGCCATCAATTTCTTGATATCGTTTTCCAGGTTCACGGTCGGTGCGTTTGGCCTGACAGCACCAAAGTAGTCCGGGTAGTACACACAAGGCACGCCTATGGAATTGTTGGTCAGAATATAGGCATAGGCCAGTTTGGGGTCATTCTGAATGGATTCTCCGGGTGCGCGGAAGTCGTGGTTGTTGGCAAAGGTTACCGCGGCGAAGGGCGATCCACCACCGCCATTGACCATGCCGCTGTTGAACACGTTGCGCACGTCGTAACCAAAGGCATCCGATGCCGATTTGAGCGCTCCGCGGAGACCAAAGTCAAAAGCCCGCACGTTGATGGCGGCCTGCGCACTGGAACTCATGCTGCCCTCAACCAAATTGACCCAGTTGTTGAGAACGCTGGGGTTGAAGTCAAAGAATTCACCGACCACGATGGGCGGGTTGTATCCTGAGGCGTGCATTTGGTTGAGAATGCCACCCAGGAAGTTGGCGGGAAAATGTTTTACAGCGTCCAAACGCAGGCCGCGAACTCCAACCTCTTCCCAAAGCCATTTTGTATAGACGCTCAGGGTATCGAGGGTGCTGGGCACAGCGTTGTCGTAGTCGTAAAAGAACCAAGGAAAGTCCAGATCGCCGGAAAAGGAGGTCGGGGCACCATTGGGCTTGAAGTTCCGCCAGTCCATATCGCCCCGGCCTGATGGCAGGGTTTTGTGGTTGGTGGCCGTTTGGATTTTGATTTCGCTTTGAATGTCCATGCTCCGCACAGCACTCCACAATCCGTAAATGCGGTGGTCGGAGTATCCACCAGAATTGCGCAGTTCAATGTAAAGGGTATCTCCTGCGGCAAAAAAATCATTGACATCAAGCGCAAGGTGGAATTCATCCGCCGTGCAGCCGGAAGCATCTACCGAGGCAACCATGCCCCTTCCCACAAAGATGTCGTTGAAAGGCTGGCCACAATCTCCGCCGCCGTTTGGTTCTGCTTCGATCAAATCACCGCCCGGAGCAAAGCCCTTGCGCTTGGTGAACATGTAAACCTTGTAGCCAGCGCTGTGGAAATAGGGGTGTTGGGATGCAGAGCTGATTTTGAAGTAATAATCACCGGCTGTATTGCCCGTAGCTCCTCCAAGCGGCAACACACAACGCCAGCGATCGCTGGGATAAGGCGTGTTGTTGTTTTGAGCCTGGGTAAACGAAAAGTTTTCAATCCAACCCTCTACGCCGGGGTTGTTTTCCCATTTGCCGGCATCGCGGTGGTTGTAAATGACGTCTGCCACCGGGTTTATGCCCATAGACTCCATGTCGCTGATCAGGGCATCCAGTTCTGCACGGGTTCCGAATCCGGTAGCACCGAATCCAAATTCTCCCAAATCAAAGAGGTCTCTTACGTCATAACCAACACTGAATCCACCTCCTGAGCCTTTGCTAAGCGGGGGCAGCCAGATGTCGGTGAAGCCGGCTTCGCTCAATCCAGTCATCTGGTTGCGAACCGTTACGGCAAAGTTAGTCGAAGAGCTGACGGATTTGGGAAATTCCCAATACCAGCCCTGCATCAGGAATTGCTGGGCCTGGACCGTTACGGCGGAGGCCAGGGCAGCACCCAGGAAGAGGGTTCGTATCATGATTATCGTGTAATTGGGTTGAGATTTGGTTTTCCAGGATGGAACCACCAAGATAGGGCATGCAAGAACAAAGTGTATGTTTAACACTAACAAAAATGAGGGTGTTGAAAAAAAATGGAAATCTTTTTTCTGAACTTTCAGTACTTTCTGAAAGTTTGTGCTTACCTTTGCCTTAACAAAACCGATAAGGATCATTTTAACAGGCGCACGAAGACTTCGGTCTGTTTGCGCCGCAAAACAGCAACCATGAAAAAGTACAGTGTAGAAGATTTGGTTAAAACGGTGATTTACACCGGTGTTGGCTTCGCCGCAACGGCCACAGAAAAAGTGCAGAAAACCATCGACGAACTCGTTGAAAAAGGTAAAATGCCCGCAGACGAAGGCCGCAAACTGGTGGACGACTTCGTAAAAAACAACGAAGATCGCCGCGAAGAGTGGGAAGAGCGCTTCAAAGGCACCATCAAATCAATTGTTGACCGCTTTGACTTCCCCAGTAAGAAAGATTACGAAGCCATGACCAAGCGGGTTGAAAAGCTTGAAAAAGCTGCCCGTGCTGCCAAGTCTGCAGAATCCACCCGCCCCGTCGTCAAGAAGGCCGTTCCGATTAAGCAGGCCGCAAAGACGGAAGGTACCCGCTCTAACAACGCAGCCGAATAAGCGCACTCCGAAAAACCCCTTTTCCTGCGCTACTCCTGATCTTTAACACTCTCATTTGCAAGCGCAAACCCCGGTGTTACAAAGAGGGCAGGCCTTGTTTCCTGGGGTTAGCCGAGGGGTTTTTAGAAGCACCTTTAAGCTGTTTGCTTTCGGGACGTTCCCAGCAATTTCCCCGCATTGCATTCCCTCAGCAGACCGGGCCTCCAGCCCGGTCTTCGCTTTTGGGGTTGGCCCGGCCGTTTTGACGAGACCACCCAGCACGGAGACACCCTTTCCTAATAAGGACGGCTACCGCCTGAGCCACCCAAGACAGCGATGCCCCGCGTCATCCGGGACGCCCACACCCTGTGCAGTCTTTTCCCCCACAGGCAGATGGGTTGAACTAACTTAGCGCTGCTTTTGACGTATGCGAATCACAACACCCTTGAGGGTTTTTAGAAGTACCCTAAAGGGTAACCTGCCCCATTAGGGAAAAGCGTGCTGTTCAACCAGACCATAAAAAACCTCAACCGACTGCGCCAGATCATTCAGGTGCTAGTCAAGTACGGCTTTGAGGACGTAGTCACCTCCACCACGCTGCGCAACCTGGTTCCAGCAAGCCGGCAACTGAGTTGGTCGCGCCAGAACCGTCCAGTTTTTGCGTATTCCCGTTACGAGCGCATCCGGATGGCGTTGGAAGAGCTCGGCCCGACGTATATTAAGTTTGCACAGGTTTTGTCCAACCGGCCAGACGTGTTGCCCGAAGCGCTCATCAGCGAGTTCGTCAAGTTGCAGAGCGACGTGCCGCCCATCCCTTTCGCCACCGTAAAGGATACGTTGGAGCGCGAATTGGGGAAAAAAGTGGAGACAATTTTTCAGTACTTATTAGAAAAACCGCTAGGTTCAGCCTCCATTGGCCAGGTGCATCGCGGACGGCTGTTATCTGGCGAAGAAGTGGTGGTCAAAGTGCAACGGCCGCGCGTTCGCCCAACCGTGGAGACCGACATTGCCATTCTCAAAGAAGTGGCCATGCGCGCAGAGTCCTACTTGGAGCGCAATGGCATCAGTTCGGTCATGGACATTCTGGAAACGCTGGAAAAAACCATGCAGCGCGAGCTGGATTACCGCAACGAAGTCCGCAACATTCGGCAGTTTCGGGATTTGTACAAGGACCGTAAGGATTTTTATGTTCCGAAAGCGTACCCCGAATACAGTACCGAAAAGGTGCTCGTGCAGGAATACGCGGATGGTTGCAAAATCACCGACCAGGCGCAAATGGCCCGCTGGGGACTTATCCCTTCAGATATCGCCATCCGGGGCATGCACATTTACCTTAGCCAGATTTTTGAAACGGGGCTTTTTCATGCCGACCCGCATCCGGGCAATATTATCCTTCGCGAAAACGGGGTCATTTGCCTGATCGATTTCGGCATGGTGGGGCGTATGAACGATTCGGATCGCTTTGCTTTTGCGGGCATTTTCATCGGTATGGCCCAGCAGAACCCGCGTAAAATGGCTGCAAACCTGATCCGGTTGACCACCGAGCACGAGGTCAACGACCGCCAGCGTTTGGAGCAGGATTTGAGCCGATTGATCGAAGACTTTTCCGGTTTGGAAATTGAGGATGGCAACATTGCGGCGCTCGGCATCCGGCTCCAGAAGATTATCTATGATTACAGGATGAAAATGCCCGGATCTGTGTTTCTCATTCTGCGGGCGCTGGCTATTCTGGAAGGTATCGGCAAACAGCTTCACCCGCACCTAAACGCGTATGCCGAAGTAGCGCCGTATGGCCGCAAACTGATCCAGGAGCAATATTCCCCCGGAAACCTGGTTAGCGAATTCAGTTGGCGCATGTCCAATTTGGACGAGTTGCTCAGCGCACTGCCGCTGGAAGTGCTGGATATTCTGCGCCAGGTGCGCAAAGGCGAGCTCAAGCTCGAGACCCATTCTGCCGACCGCGACCTCAATCTGAGGCGCATGGACGCCATGGTTAGCCGGATGGTGTTGGCGGTGCTGATCGGGTTTCTTTTGCTGGCGTCCGCCATTGTGTTGCACGCGCCGTCCGCAGGCCAGCAAACCGCCCTTTGGGGTGTTCCTTTATTTAGTTTTGTTGCAGGGGTGCTGGCCGCCGTCCTCAGCTTGGTTTTGCTGTTCCGGGGTTGGCGCTCGGGGCGTTAAGCGGTTGTACCTTTGCCGCCTATGGGATCGGGAAAGCTTTTGTACCACGAGGTTGAGTATGCAGGTAATCACGCGGATTGGCTCGTCTTTATGCATGGTGCAGGGGGAAGCATGCACACCTTCAAGCGACAGTTTCCTCATTTTCATGGCCATTTTAACCTGCTCAAGCTAGACCTGCGCGATCATGGGGCTTCTAAAGATTTAGAAGCCGCTACTCCGTTCGACATGTACGCCATTGCCCGGGACGTCATTCAACTACTGGAGCATTTGCGCATTGAACACGCCCATTTCCTCGGAGTTTCTATGGGCTCTATTTTTATTCGACTGGTAGATGAGCTGAAGCCGCAGGTCGTCAAATCGGTTGTGGTTGGGGGAGGCGTGTTTAAACTCAGCGCCAAGGTGCAATTTTTTATCAATGCGGGTGTCCTGCTGGCGAGCGTCCTTCCGTTCCGGACCTTGTACGGTTTACTGGCCACTATCATCATGCCCAACCGCAACCATGCCAAATCGCGGGAGGTATTTATTCGGGAAGCGGAAAAGATATCACAACAGGAATTTAACCGATGGATTCGTCTGGCCCCTGAACTTCGCGGGCAGTTGCGCAAGCATTTCGAATCGCCAATTTCCGGTCCTACGCTTATTGTCATGGGGCAGGAGGACCATGTGTTTCTGACGCCAGCGCGAGAGTATGCCCAGCGCTGGCCCGATGTGGAAATTCAGGTCATTCAGCGCTGCGGACACGTGTGCAACATTGAGCAGCCGGACCAGTTCAATGAACGAGTTCTGGACTGGTTCCAGCGGCGCTTTGGGCTTCCAGCGCAGCCAATTCAGCCATAGCCGATTCCTCTCGCAGTTCTTTTCTAAACAGGATTCGAATTAACCACGGGATGAGCAACAAGTCGGAGAACAGCGCAGTGAATAAGGTCAGGGCAATGAGCATACCTACGTAATTGGTTCCCGGTGTTGCGGAGAACAGCAGGATAGTGAATCCAAAGAATAGGATAACGGAGGTTAGGATGACTGCCTTTCCTGTTTCCTGAAAGACTCGTTTTAGCGCCACTTCAATGGGTGTCCGGCGCGAGCGCTCAAGCTTGAATTTACTCAGCATATGAATAGTGTCATCAACGGCAATGCCAAATGAGATGGAGAAAATGATGGCGGTGGAGGCATCCAGCGCAATGTTAAAATAGCCCAAGACGGCAGCACCAATCAGAATGGGCAAAATGTTGGGAACCAGGCTGACCAGAATCATTTTCCAACTTCGAAACAAGGCTCCCATCAGCAAGCCAATAACCAGAAAGGCAATTCCAAGACCGCTCACTAAACTTTGGCGGAGATATTCGTTGTTTTTATCAAAGAGGATTCCCGTTCCTGTTTGCTTGAATTGGATCAGATTGGTGTCCGTCTGTGCGACCGCAAAAGCATTGATTCGCTCGCTGATTTGGCGAATACTGTCTGTACCTATGTCTAAAATGGTGGTCGAAATGCGCGCATAGCGGCCATCTTCGCTGACCAGCGCCTGGCTGCTGCCTTCTGGCAGTCGTTGCAAAAGACGCTGATGTTTTTTCAGGATTCTCTCTTCTTCAGGTAGTTTATAAGCAACCGCGCGGTCTCCATTGGATGCTCGGTTGATGCTTTTGTACAAAGTCAGAATACTGACTGGATTGCCGAGTTCCGGGTAAGTGGTCAGGTGTTGTTCAAATTGATCCATTTCCTGCAGCACTGCCAATTCGTCCATCGAGCGTCCTTCAGCCGCAATTACGGCAATTTCCAGCGGTCGAAAGCCAGCCAACTGCTTTTCGAAAAAGCGGAAGTCTTCGGTGATCTTGTAGCCTCGAGGCAGGCCGGAATAGATCTTTACGTCGGTGCTGATCAGGGACATGCCCAAGGCGCACGCGATGCCAAGAAAAGCCAGCCCAGGGCCAATTTTGCGGTGGTGACGGGCTACCCAGTGGTACAGCCTGCCGAGCAGGCTCTCCAGGGTCACTTTATTTATATAATTGTAGTATATTTTATCTTTTGGTGCTAAGCTAAGTGCAGTTGTAGTGAAGAGAATGACGGTGAGGTAAGCCACCATAACGCCAATAGCGGCAGCCCACCCAAAACTTCGAACAGGAGGTACCCTGGAAGTAATCAACGTAATAAAACCTATGGCAGTAGTCAGCGAGGTCAGGAAGGTAGCCATTCCAATCTCGCGGCGGGTAATGCGCATAGCTTCCGCAGCAGTTTTTCCAGTCCGCAGTTCTTGCACAAATTTGGCGTTAATATGCACCACGTCAGAGACCCCCACAATAATCATGAGCACCGGGTACAACATAGCCATGAAGTCGAGCGGTCTGCCAATAAGGCCCAGGACTCCCAAAAACAGCACCATAGAGAGCAGGACCGAAAACAGACCAATGACTACACTGAGTGGTTTTCGAAAAGCTATAAGGAAAACAATAAATACTAAAAAAGCAGAAACTGCCGTAGAGAGAATGAACTCTTGTTTTTGCTGGGCGACCAGAACAGATTGAAAATTGGCGCGACCTAACAAGTGATAGGTATCAAAGCCGGATGCTTCGAGCATGGGTTTTAAGGCAGCCATTAACTCATCGGATTGGTCCAAGTCAATCCGGTCTACCGTTTTCATGGCAATAACCCCCGCCCCAAAATCGCTTGAAAACAATTGTCCGGAGACCCGGTCATCTGTGCAAAGTCTGGCGCTGTCAGCCGCCCAACGCTCCGGTTGGTCCAGGTGAATGGCCGGGTAGTCGATCAGGCCGAAGGGGGAGAGGATGGCATAGCGATAGGACGTGGGCGAGCTGACCAGTTCCACGTGAGGGAGGTCCTGGCAGCGATCGGTAAGAGCCTCCAGCCGGGTCAGGTAGGAGGGCTCAAAAAAATGCTTTTCAACAGGAAGTCCAATCAGTAAAAAGTTGTCATCCCCTTCAAATTTTTCCCGGAATTCAAGGTAGAATTCCAATTCCGGATCGCCGGAAGGGAAAAATTGCTCGAAGTCAAAAGAGAAGGTCAACTGAGACGCCGACCAGGCCGCCAGCCCCCCGAGGACCAGGAAGCCCCCCAGAATGGCTTTGGGATAGCGAAAAATATTCATGAGGTGCAAAAAAGTTTGGGGGAAGGGCCGCTGCTTACAAAGCCAAGTATCGGTTTCCCCTCGGGGAATGAAACTTGGTCACAAGTTGTTCCGTGCTGGTCCTCAAGCAGTTGCCTCCAATTAACCGTTTAAAAGTCATTCTGTTCAGTGTCCAGACTGTCACGTTCGCATTAGAAACGAAAAAATGGCAAAGGTTTGGCGAAAAAACTCTTTGCAGAGCCAGTTCTTCTCCTTACTTTAGAACAACCAAAGAGGGCTATTTCAGGCCCTTTACTCCAAGAAGCCAAGAAACCTGTCTATCATGAACCTCCTCAAAGCCATCCGTTTCACCGCGTTTTCCCTTTTGTTGACCGTTGGCAGCGCCGTTGTTGCCCAACAGGCCACAAGTAAGACGCTCTCACAAAAAGCTGATTTTTCAACAGACATGCTGTTGGTTCTGCCTGAAACCGACCACATGCCTTACGCCTACGATATTGACATCACAGGCATTGACTTTAAGAATGCAGAAACCGCCCAGCAGTATTTCCGGGGCGTTTCCAATAACTTGGTGCACTTCGAAGCAAACGAAGAGGGGACAAAAGTTACCATGCGCCTGCAGTACCAGAATTTGGGTCAAAAAGAATGGACCCGCAATGACTGGAATGCGTACTTGGCTACATTACAAGCCCGGTACCAGGATTACCTGACGCGCATGAATGATTAGCATTCATGCCCCCTATGCAGAAAACTCATGTCTACTTACTCCTGCTCACGGTTTTTTCCTTCCAACAATCCCTTCAGGGGCAGGTTGTTGGCGACGCCGTCTTTCTCCAAGGTGATCACCTGGAAATTGGCATAGCCGCATGCGGTGCTTATGGCACCTCTAATGCACCTCCTGCTGTTGGCGCGGCTGGCACGGCTTACCATCCTACAGAGACCGGTCTCGGCTTTGTTGCTGATGCCAGCGTTGACGGATGGGGTGTAGGCACTCCACCTTATTGCGGAGATTACTTTCTGCCAGGTTCACCTGTAGAAGGTTTCACCATGACTATTGACGGTCAGCGTTATAACAACAGCAGCGGTTTCGGCATTTGCGGAGTCACCGATATTCCCGGTGGCATCGTGGCTTACACGGATGGTGACACCCTTTCTGCAACTTGGGTAGGTGTGCATCCCGACGGCTTTCGCTTGACGATACGGACCTATTTCCCCCGTGAAAAACGCTACTTTATTGGAGAAGTGACCATCGAGAACCTGGGCACGGCTACGTTGGAAGACATCTATTTCAGTCGTCAGGTAGATCCGGACAACGACCAGGCCTGGGGCGGTGGTTTCCCCACCCACAACAAAATAGTTTCCCAACCTGGCCCAGGCAGTTCAGATGCGCTGGCTACGGCTGATGGCACGCTTGGCTGTTTCCTGGGTTTGGGCGCCCGCCACTTTGCCTCTCGGGCAAGCCGGGGTGGCTTCTTTGTCATGGACGCTTTGGATCCCTACTGCGGAAACTCCCCCTATGAACTCGAAGGCGATGCCGTTACGGACGACGCCATCGGAGTCAATTTCTACTTCGCCCGGCTTGAAGGAGGCAACAGCCTGACGTTCAGCTATGCCTACATTCTGGATACGGAGGAATTGGAAGAAGCTCTGATGGCCACGACGGCCCCGGTGCTGGTCGCCGACGGTCTGCCCGTTTTGTCCGATGACGGTACTTCAATCCCGGAGATTCGGGTTTGTGTGGGCGATTCTGTATTTCTCGAGGTTCAGGGCGGCGATAACTACTACTGGGATTGGACGCATTACGGCGATTTCACCCCCGTTAGCGCCATTGCCGGATGGTTAAAGCCGGCTGCTCCCGGTACGTACAGTGTGATGAGCACGGTGCCTTGCGGCGAAAACATCGAGTTTAGTTTTGAGGTGTTGCTGGGCGAATCGGCCACGTTGCTCGCCTCGATTCCCGATGCCTCCATCTGCCCCGGTGCCACGGTAGAACTGGCCGGCGGCGTGGATTTGAGCGGTCTCACGCTGACCTGGGCACCCGCTGCAGGAGTTAGCGATCCCAATTCCCCCGGAGCAACGGTAACTCTGGACACCCCCGAAGCTGAGTATTTCTGGACCATCGATGGCGTTGATGCACAGGGTTGCGCCAGCCGGGACACGGTGTCCATCCGAGTGCACCCAGAGCCGATGATCAGCGCCGGACCCGACAAGGCAGGGGTAATTGGCACGCAAGTGACCTTGAGCGGAAGCGGCGCGGCCGTTTACCACTGGAGCCCGGAGAGTTTCCTGAGTGCTGCCGGGGTCGCAAATCCCCAGGCAGTGGTTATTGATACCATGGTCTTTACCCTGGTCGGTACGGATGCCAACGGATGCACCGGAATGGATGAAATGATCCTATACGCCCTGCCGGATCAGCGTTTTGTGGTGCCCAATGCCTTTACGCCAGATGGCGACGGGCTGCACGATTGTTTCCACGCGGGTCATCCCATCGGCATGGATTTCAGCGATATTCGTATCTTCAATCGCTGGGGAGAGGTTGTTTTTGCAGGTTTTGATTCCGACGCGTGTTGGGATGGAACCTACCGAGGCAAACCTCAACCCATGGGCAGTTATATCGTGGTGTTGCAATATTCGGATGTGGACGGTAACCCTATTAAAAGAACCTCCTCGTTAACCCTGATCCGATGACTTTAATCGGCCAGGGATGAAAAAGATTTTAGGACCATGAAAGCAATGCTACACCCAATCGCAACTCCTTTTACCCGCACGGCAGCTCTGCTGGTTGCCCTTTTCGCTGCACAGTCCATGTTCGCCCAAATCATAGGGTTGAATTCGTTTATGCAGGGTTGTTATGTAGAAGTCGGGGTGAACCGCTGCGGGGCTTTTGGGAGCTCAACGATTCCAACAGCGCCAGGACCACTTGGACCTTACCATCCCAACCCTGGCTTATCGGGCCTTGGTTTTCTTGCTGATTCAGATGTTGACGGTTGGGCTATAGGAACGCCGTTGTATTGCGGAGATTATTTTGTGCCTGGTTCTCCAGTTGAAGGTTGGGCCATTCAAATTGGTTCTACTCCAACTACCCTTAAAATGAACACCGATCAGGGATGTTTTCCCCTTCAAATGCCCGGTTCTGTTACGGCCTATGAAGACACAGCCCTGGTCCGGTCTACAACCTGGATAGGAACCTATGTTGCTACCTCTTCGGGAGTGAGCAATTCGCTGTCGATTACGCAAACAACAATCGTTCCTGTTACCTCGCTGTACTTTGTAACCCGGGTAGAGCTTTGCAATACGGGCTCTACTACCATTACCGATTTGTACTACGGCCGAAATGTGGACCCGGACAATGATCAACCCTGGTCAGGGGACTTTACTACGTTTAATCAAATTATTTACCAGCCACCGGTAGACGCTCAGGCTTTGGTTACCGCAGAAGGGTTAACCTATGGTTGTTTTCTTGGTCTTGGCGCCAGGGATTCTATGGCAAGAGTGACCTATGGTAATTTCGGAACAGCATCTCCTTACGATGTATGGAACGGGCTGGCTGGATACTCGCTGAGCGGTTCCTCTACCGCAGATGAGGCAGTATCCATTGCTTTTAAAATTCCCAGCCTGGATACCGGTGCATGCCGGGCGGTAACCTTTGCCTACATTTTAGACGCGGCTGACCTGGATGCCGCACTTGACGCAACCGCTTCCAATATCCTTTTTGCGCTGTTTGCGGATACTGCAGACATTACCCTTACCGGGGAGACGGTCTATTGCATCGGCGATTCGGTAAACCTCCAGATTGTTGGCGCAGAAAGCTACGATTGGGTTTGGAGCCCCTCAACCGGCTTGAACGTAGATACCGGCGCTTCCGTTTGGGCATCGCCCGATACCATCACTACCTACACGGCCCTGGGCACAAGCGGAACCTGCATAGATTTAACGCAAGTAGTTACCGTACTCCCGCAACCGGCTGGAACCGCCGATGCCGGAGAGGACAAAGCCATCTGCATTGGCGATACGGTTCAGTTGTCGGGTGTGCCAGGAGAGGGCCCCTCTCGCTGGATTCCGAATACTTTCATCAACAACCAAGATTCCGTTAACGCGTTTGTCTGGCCGCCTGTGACCACGGAATACATTATTCGAACAGAAACCTCCTTCGGTTGCCCAGGCATTGATACCATGGTTGTCGTGGTCAATTCGCTTCCAACCATTGATGCGGGCTTAGATACTGCATTCTGTATCGGGGATTCTGTGCAACTGCAAGCTTCCGGGGGAATTGGTTACGTGTGGACTCCCGACGAATTCATCAATGACCCCTTACTCGCAAACCCGACCGTTTTTCCCCCGGTTCCGACCACCTACATCGTCGAGGGTGTTGACATCAATGGTTGTGTTCAGACCGATACCATCCAGGTCTCTCTTTACAGTTTACCTGACGTTGATGCTGGTCCAGATGTCTTGATAGACTTGGTTAAGGACGAGGTTGCGTTACTGAACGGGTTGGCACCAACGGCTGTTTCCTGGCTGTGGACGCCGCCTACCGGATTGACTGATCCTACCATCCCAAATCCAACCGGGCAACCGGAAGAAACCACAACCTACATTCTGACCGTCATCGACAACAACGGTTGCCAGAATACGGACACGCTTGAAATAGAGGTTAAGAATGAATATACCATCATCATTCCCGATGGTTTCACCCCCAATAGCGATGGCTTAAATGACGTCTTCCACGTGGTCATCATCGGCTTGATCGAGGTTCAGGACATCTCTATTTACAACCGCTGGGGCGAACTCGTGTTTCAAACAAAAGAGCGAAACGGCGGTTGGGATGGCACTTATCGCGGAATTCCGCAAGAAATTGCTACCTATGTGGTCGTTGTTCGGATCCTGGGTCCCAAAGGGGAGCCCATCAAGACTGCGGGAACGACAACAATCATCCGATAATTCAATACTTCCTCCACCTTTCCGGTTCTCCGGGTAAGCTGACAGCCATCAAGCTATGCCATCAACTACTACTCCTAAAAACCTGAGTAAATTCATTTTCGCGCTTTTGGCGCTGGCATCATCCTCCCCGATTTTCGCCCAGTTAGTGGGTGTAGACGCATACCTCCAAGGCCAGTTCGTGGAGGTTGGGGTGAATCGATGCGGAGCTTATGGAAGCGGATCTGTACCGTCTTCCCCCGGACCGATTGGTCCGTACCACCCAAGTCCGGGACTGCCTGGTTTGGGTTTCGTCGCTGATCGCGACGAAGACGGCTGGACTTCTGGATCACCTGCCTATTGCGGGGATTACTTTGTGCCCGGGTCTCCGGTAGAAGGCTGGGGCGTTACCATCGGCACGGGTGGGGCCGACCCGTTGCTGAACACCGATCAACCCTGCGGCAGTTTTGAAGTACCCGGTTCCATTTCCAGCTATTCAGAAGGCACGGCAGTGCGCTCGGCCATTTGGGAAGGAGTGGCAACGTTTCCCGGAGGGGCAACCGTGGAGATTACCCAAAACACAGTGCAGCCTGTTGGAAAACTCTACTTTGTTACGCAGCTTACGTTCTGCAACACAGGCTCATCAACCATCACCGATTTTTATTACTGCCGCAATGTAGACCCTGACAATGACCAGCCTTGGTCAGGAGACTTTACCACCTTCAACGAAGTTGTTTTCCAACCACCAACAGATCCGGATGCCCTTGTTACGGCTGAAGGACTGACTTTTGGCTGTTTCCTGGGAATTGGGGCCCGCGACCCAATGGCTCGGGTGTCGTTCGGAAACTTTGCAACTGGTGATCCTTACGATGTTTGGAACGGCGTAGGAGGCTACAGTGCATCGGGTTCCAATACCGCAGATGAAGCTATCTCCATCGCCTACAAGATTGAAACGCTGCTCCCCGGTGAGTGCCGCTGTTTTGCTTTCGCCTACATTTTGGATCCCTCCGATTTGACGGAGGCTCTGGATGCTACCGCTACCGTAGGCTTGTTAGCGGATGGAGTCGACATCTCTGCTACAGGCACGACGATCGTTTGTAATTCAGACAGTGTAAGGCTGGAATTGCTCGGCGATTTGAGCTACGATTGGTTATGGACGCCATCCACCGGCCTCAGTGCAGATACTGGTCGGGTTGTGTTTGCGTTCCCGGACACCACCACCACCTATACCGTTGCTGGTACCGGTTCATTCTGCGGTGACGTGGAACGTGTGGTAACCATATTCGTCGACAACGATGCCTTCGCCGATGCTGGCGAAGACAAATTCATTTGTCCCGGTGAGCCAGTTATGCTGGATGGTACAGGCGGGGTCACCTATTTGTGGGAACCCGCTTTGGGGCTCAGTGCAGCCAACGTCGCAACCCCAATAGCCAGCCCTTCCCTTACGCGAACGTATATTCTGACAACCTTAACAGTCAATGGCTGTCAAGCCTCGGATGAGGTTACGGTTAATGTCTATAACCTACCGGTCATTTTTGGTGGCGAGGATGTGACCATTTGTGAGGAGGATGCTACAAGCCTGACGGCAACTGGAGCTATTAGCTATGTTTGGACTCCCGCAGACGGGCTTTCTTCCACAACAGGCTCTACGGTTACCGCCAGCCCAGGGTCTACCACGAATTACATCGTGGTCGGTACGGATGCAAATGGCTGTTCCAGCAGCGCAGAAGTCGAAGTATTTGTGGATCCGCTGCCGCTCGTAGATGCTACCACATCAGCGGTAACCATTGACATTGTTGTAGACGAGCGCGCTACGCTCACCGCCTTCCCCTCTGGTGGCTTGTCCTATTCCTGGTCTCCGCTGGACGGCATCCTGACGGATCCCAACAGCCCCATTGTTGAGGTGCAACCAGCCGATACTACTACGTACTACGTGACAGTGACGGATGCTAACGGCTGTACCAACACCGACTCAGTCACCGTGAATGTGATTGGTGATTACGAAGTTTACCTGCCTACTGCCTTCTCCCCGAACAGTGATGGCATAAACGATACCTATGCCCCGATCATTATCGGGATTAGTGCCCAGCGCCTGCTGATTGATTATTCCATCTACAACCGTTGGGGTGAGCAGGTATTTTTCTCCGTAGATCGTTTCAATGGATGGGACGGCAGGATCGGGGGTACCGAGCAGGAAATCGGAACGTTTATCATCGTTGTGCGGTCGCAAGTTTTTGGAGAAAGCGTTGTTCATCGCGAAGCGTTCCAATTGGTCCGCTGATCGCTTCCTGGTTTACCACGACAAGGCCTGCCGGAATCATCCGGCAGGCTTTGTCATTGGTAGTAGCATTCATCCATACTGGTTTTCTGCTCCAAGGAGCAGGCTAATTTTGCAGCATGCGCCTTCTCGCCTGGAAACGATCTGAACTTTTCTTGTTCCTGTTGGATCTGGTCATGCTCGTCCTGATCCTGGTCAACTTGTTCTGGTTGTTGTTTGATGGGTTGTATTCCAGCCATTTTGTGCAGGAATTCTTTGATGCTTATTGGCCAGCCTTCCACGAGTTTTACATGCCCGTGCATCGGAATTTTACGTTTTATGATGCTTGGTTCGTGGCCATATTTTTGACGGAGCTTTTGGTCCGTTGGATTGTTGCTGCAGTGCGAAAAACCTACCACAAATGGTGGTTTTATCCCTTCATTCACTGGTATGATACCTTGGGATGCATTCCTGTGGGATCCTTCCGCTTTCTGCGGGTCTTGCGTTTTGTTTCCATTCTTTACCGACTGCAGCGCAATCGCTTGATTGATCTGACTAAAACGTATGTATTTCGTCAGGCCAGAAAATATTATGGTGTCCTGGTAGAAGAAGTATCTGATCGCGTGGTCTTGAATGTATTGGGCGGCATGCGGGATGAAGTCCAAAAGGGCAGCCCTCTGACCGATCGGATCCTCAAAGAAGTGGTGCAACCCAGAAAAGCCGAATTGGTGGATTGGCTCAGCGATCGCATTCAGGCCGTTTTGAGCGTACACTATGACACCTATCGGCCTGATCTCCGGGCTTACGTGGACGAGAAGATCGAGCGTGCGGTATCGGAGAACCGGGAGATTGCAACACTGGAAGCCATTCCGCTGTTGGGGAGTACTATTAAGACCACCTTGGAGCACGCCATTGCGGACATTGTTTTCCGCGTAGTGGACGGTATTGTCAGCGATTTGGCCTCCACCAACAACAAAGTGCTCATTGACGAGTTATCTGGCGTGCTCTTTGATGCCATTTTGTTTGAAGAGGAAAACGAGGCCTTGGAAGTCACGGTCCGGGGAATTGTTCTGGAATCGATTGACTTGGTTTCTGCAGAGGTAGGCGTTCAACAGTGGAAGGTCAGAGAGGAGCGACAAGCAGCTATTCGCGAACGCGCCAAGCGAATTGCTGCTATTCGGGAGCGACGGACGTCTTCTCCCCAGCAGTAACAAAAGGGTAGGGACGTTTACTTAGAGTTTCCTTTGCTTTACAGCTACTGGTCTCTTGATTGATTGCCAACAAAAAGTCATGGTAAAAGAAATATTTTCTGTTCGCCTTTGTGGCTATCCTTTCAAGAGAGCAAGCTGGGGCACTAACAAGCTTTACCGACAGGCAACGTTGCTTTTGGTCATGGGAGTGGTAACACCACTTTTAACGCGGGCCCAATCGAGTTTGACTTGGGAAGAATTGGCTCAAGTCAGTTTTGTGGATGAGTACCAAAGCCAAACTGGCACAGTTTACCCCCGTGCTGAATTTTCAAAAAAAGTTCGTCAACGAGAAGGTCAGGATGTATACATCATTGGCTATCTACTTCCGCTTGACGTTAAAGGCAAGGCCTATGCCTTGTCCGCATCTCCTTTTGCGGCTTGTTTTTTTTGTGGAAAGAGCGGACCAGAAACTGTGATGGAATTGGTGTTTAAAAAGACGGAATCTTGGTTTGCCATGGATAGACTGGTGATGGTGCGTGGCATATTGGATTTGAATGCTTCTGACCCCAATCATTTATATTACATTCTAAACCAGGCAGAGGCCTTGGAGCGTTTGGACAAGTGATAACCGAAGGGGTACTGCCTGACATGGGGAAACCCGGTCTGTTTACCGGGTTTCCCTTTTTCCTTATGAACGAAAGTTCATAGACAATATAGTTATTGCAATGTTTTAAACTGGCAATACGTAAGCGTAACCTTTGCCTTCCACATTAACTTTTTGGATGAGTCCTCGGGTATTGGCAAGTTTGTGGATGACCCTGGCCACTTTGATGTAAACGTCCTCTGGGGTCATGCTGTTTTTCTTGACCAGTGAATGCCGCATATAGGCCAGATCCAAATCAGCTTTTCTCAATGGAGAAGCAGATTTTTGAAGCGCGGTGACCATGATTTGATCCCAATCAGATAGTTTCCTGCTGATCTTTTTGGTAACTGCAGATTTAGTTCCTTGGGTTGAAACAGCTTTAGTGCCACTGATCTTCCGGGTCCGTTTTGTCGTGATGCTCTGCTGTATGCTGCTGCTTTCGCTCTTGGATGGACGGCCGCGGCGCTTTGCAAGCGAGGTCGCGTTTTTTGCTTTAGCGGGAACTTTTGCCGATTTTGTTGCGCCCGGTTTGCGTCCGCGTTTCTTGCCAGTAGTGGAAGCCGTTCCAGATGGTCTGCTTCTTTTTACTCCGGGTTTTGCCCCGGGTTTTGCTCCAGCAGAAGACTGCGTAACTGCATCAGGATTGGCGGATAATTGTGTACCATAATCGCGCTCCAATTCTGCCAGTGCAGTACCGGTTCGCATGAGTTGGTAGGTCAATTGCTCTTGCTGAGCTTTATACGAAGCAAATAAGAGCTTTAAAGCTTCTGTACTGATTTTCATTTTAGCCATGCAGATTGATTAAACGTAATAACGCCATGAAGGATTCGTCAAAACTAATTTAATTTTAAAGTAAATCCGTATTGTCTACATTGTTCAAAGTGGAAATTGGGAAAAGAAACAAACTATGCGAAGGAATATTGCAAAATAAAGTTCAAATAAAAATCTATAAAGTGTTAATTGTCAATCTTAATAGTACTTTATAATATATTATAATACTATAATTAGTTATCACTATTTAATTTCAGGAAAAAAGTTCTAGCTGTTGATTTCTTCTGTTGCTACGCGCTTCAATTGCACAGGTACTCCGTTAAACACTGCATTGCCGCATAATTCATCCGTGATGGAATCATCCGTTAATGCGTTTGCATTTTGTCCTGCTTTTTGTTGGGCGTGTCCTAATTGTATGAGTGGATGAAGGTTGTGTCCCCAGCCATGAGGAATGCTTATTACCCCACGGCGCATGTTTGCATTGAGTTCTGCGGCAATAATCAGAAAACCCGTTGCAGAATTTACTTGGATCAGTTCGCCCGGGCCAACAGCTAGCTGTTTTGCGTCCTCCGGGTTGATCATCGCAGTGCACGATTCCCTTCCGCCGGTAAGGATGGGTAGATTGTGCATCCAGGAATTATTGCTCCGCAAATTTCTTCGCCCAATTAACGTGAATTCCGAAATCGGCTTTTGATGCGCTGTCATCAACGATTCAAGGCCTTTTTGAACCGATTTTGGGAAGGCTTGAATTTTCTTGTCTGGTGTAAAAAGCCTTTTTGGCAATTGTTGCTGTAGGCTACCCAGGGCTATTCCGTGTGGAGCTTCCTTTAATTTCTTTAAACTTAATCCTCCCTTTTTAAACAGCCGACCTCCCCATATGCCATATGGTCCAGCGCGCAAAGCCAGGTCCAGCCTGGTTTCTGGCCCAATGCGCGTCATGACTTGGTGGCGAATGGAACGCCGTGCAAAGCGCCGTTGCAATTCCCTAAGTATTTCGTGATCGTATTTTGCTCCTTCAGGTTTTGGAAATGCCGGCTGCGAATATTTTGCCGATTGCTGCGGTGCTACGAGGTACAAAGCCAGCCCATAGTGCAAGACTTCTGCACCGGTCAACGGCGGTAAAATGAGGTGAGCATGCCGCGTAGTTTCATTCCGGTATAAGTCAATGGACACCATAAATTCCAAATCGCTCAGCGCTTTTTCCAGTTTTTGACTGTTCGGCACCGAGCGCGCCGGATTTCCTGCCACAGTAAAAAGGGCGCGAATCTTTCCTGCGCCGGGTTCCAGAATTTCGTCGGCAAGCGCAGCAGCAGGAAAATCTCCACCAGTTTCCGGCAACTGCCGAACCCTGCTTTTCCAACGTCCAAATTTGGATTCCGATGCCATGAGCGTCAGAAAATCCAATGCAGGCAGGGCGAAAAGCGATCCGCCTGGTCGGTCTAAATTTCCAGTTAGCAGATTGAGCATGACCAAGGCCCATTGACAAAGGGTTCCGTGTTCTTGAGCAGAGACCCCGAGTCTGCCATAAGCCACCGCTGTTTTTGCCGTTGCGAATTCGCGCGCCAGCCTGGAAAGGGTATCGGCTGGGATTCCGCATTTTGCCGCAGCCCATTCCGGTGTCCATTCCCCGGTAGCCTGCATGATCTGGTCCAGTCCGCTGCTGAATGCGGCCAAGCGGCCCGGCTGGCAGAGTCCGTCCCGGACCATAACATGGAGCATGGCCAGTAGTAGGTAAATATCGGTACCGGGAATAATGGACAAATGTTCATCCGCAAGAGCGGCAGTTTTGGTGTGCATCGGATCAACGACCACCAATTTGCCCCCCCGCCCCCGCAAGCTTCGCAGGCGCCCCGCTACACCTGGCGTTGACATCAAGCTGCCGTTGGACACCAGCGGATTGGCCCCGAGCATGAACAGGTAATCTGTCCGGTCCAAATCGGGAACCGGAAACATGGCCAGGTGGCCAAACATTTCGCCGCAAACCTGCATCAGCGGCAGTTGGTCAAGCGAGTGCGATGCAAAGCGGTTGCGCGTTCCCAGCGCGTCGTAGAAGTCGTAGAGGTGCAGCAGAGAGCCGGTATTGTGCACCGTAGGATTGCCGGAATACACCCCAACTGCGTCGCGGCCGTGTTGTTTCCAGATGCCGCGAATTCGGGTTTCAATTTCGTCGAAAGCCTCTTTCCACGAAATAGGCTCCCAGCGTTGCCCTACCCGGCGCACAGGCGTTCGGAGCCGGTCGGTGTCCTCGTGCAGGTCTTTTAAAGCCAGCGCTTTGGGGCAGATGTGCCCCTTGCTGTGCACATCCAGCGGGTCGCCCTGGACCGAAAGAATTTGGCTGTCCTTGATAGCAAGAACAACCCCGCACATGGCTTCGCAAAACGGGCAGGTGCGGTAATGGAGACTGGATACTGCGATGGCTTTTGGCGTTGATAGAGGTTTGGGAACAAGAACAGAAACGGGGGCGGGAACGAGGTTGGGAACAAGAACAAGAACAAGAACAAGAACAAGAACAGGAACGGGGGCAAGGGCGGGGAAGGAGTTGAAACATCCAGCAGAACCCAGCTTTAACTCCCGCCCTAGGGTTTAATTTCTATCACGCCTGCACCGTGTGCCGAGTGGTATTGGCCGTTGTACATGGCATCTGCCTGAACAGGTCCCATTTGAAAACGGCCAGGGCTCACCGCCCGAACCATGTAGTAGAAGCGCTGCGTTTCGCCTTGTGCGTCGGTGAAAAAATTTATTCGATCGTCCCGCACGTCCAGGTAATCGGGAACGCTGGCCCCTTTGATCCATTCCATGTTCTTCATGCCCCGCAGCCGTGTGTTTTCAATCTCCAGGCCGGCGGGCAAAAGATCCGTGATGGCCACGTTTTCCACCACAACTCCCGCGGGTGATTTCAATTCAATTTCCACCACCAGCAGATCGTTTTGGCGCAGGTTCAGCAAATTAGTCACGGGAACGCCGTTGCGATCCAGGAATCGTTTGCGCACTTTCAAAAAGCGGTCTTCTTGCGCGTAACGTCCATCCGTAGCATAACCTTTTTGATCCATAACATAATATAAGTTACCCTTACCGGAAACTTCCAAACGAATTTCTCCGTCCTGGAGCACATCGCTTTCCATGCTCCATTCTTTTTCGGCAATTCGGGCAACTTCACGGCCGTTTACGTAAACAATACCGGTAGCCGTGGAGCCGGCGTTTCGCTGAGCTATTTTGCCCAATGCGATCAGCGAAAAGGCTCGCTCCTGCGTGTTCAACCAACGCGCCGTGTTCAATTGCTCGCTGAGAAAACGCGCCAGCGGACCCACTTGGGGATGATCCGGTTGAATCTGGAGCAACGCATTGAGTGCCAGTGCCCGGTCCCGTATGGCGGAATGGAAACTGCCGCTGAATGCAGGAAGGCTCTCTTCGCCCAGAAAATCGCGCGGCAGCAGGCGGTCAAATTGTTCGCGATCTCCGGCCAGGCCGTAGCACGATGCCAACAAGTACTTGCTGTCCAGCGCCAGCCAATCCGGGTGGCTTTTGTAGTAGTTCATGGTGCTGATGTCCGCCTCTCCGGCTAGCGCCAGCACATACAGGCTGTAGGCAATTTCTTTCACGGCCACTTCGCGCGACTGGTTGACATTGTAGCGGTAAAGGAAGGTCTCCCGCTGGCGGACTTTGGTTTTTAAGAAGCCCAGCAGTTTGTTTTGCACAATGGCATCCACGGAATAGCCCGCTTTTTTGGCTTCGTGCAGAAAATGCGCCGCATAGGCAGAGACCCACCATTGCGCCTCGCCCACACCTTGCCAATAAGTCAGGCCCCCATTCGAAATTTGTTGGCTTTGAATGCGGGCGATGGCTTCGCGAATGGCCGCAGCGCTTCCTCCGGGACCACTAGCCCCGGCTCCGTTGTTCCCGGACGTCAAACCTGAGCCATCACCACCAGCCTCCGCCACGCGCCTCCCAGCCAATTCCCCCAGGTACAATTGCGGGAAGGCCGTTGAAATGATCTGCTCCATGCAGCCATATGGATACTGGATGAGGTAATCCAAATCGCCGGTCAGTGCCAGGGCTGGCGATCGGCCCACGGTGAGCCGGGTGCCGGTCACGACGTCAAAGGTTGACGGGGCCACCAGGCTGACTTGCGTGCCGCCAGCGACCTGTCCCTCCTGGATCAGGTGTTGAAGCCCGGACGCAGGACGCACCGCCAGCTCGGTGACTTGTTCAAATTGCTCGCCAAGGCCCGAGGCCACAACCCTAACGCTTCCTGTGCCCATCGCCTTGCCGGCTCGCACCCGGAACCGAACACTGGTTTCGCGATGCGCTTCAGCCACAAACGACTGCTCGCGCGTGCCCACAATCTCCAGCGCGCCCTCGGTCTTGATAGAAACCTTTCCCTGCGCCTTGCCATTTGTGGTATTGGCTACCATGACGGCCATGTCTACCTCATCGCCTGGGCTGAGAAACCGGGGAAGGGCGGACGCCAGTACGAGCGGGTCTGCGACCGTGGTGGCGGAGGACGCGGCGCCGAAAGCACTTCCTTTCCAGGCGGCCACCATCCAGTGCAGCTCGCCCGAAAACTCGGGCAAGTCCACGCTGAATTTGGCATTGCCTCCGGCGTCTGCCTTAACAATGCCGCTCCAGTGCGAGATCAGTTTAAAGCGCTCTGCCGTGATTGGGCTGCTTCGTGCGGCAAGTTCATAACCGCCGTCGCCGCCGGTTAAGCCGCCGCTGGCAAAAAGATCTGGAAACAGTTGGCCGTACAGGTCATAAGACTGCACCTCCAGCGCGCGTTTCCGAAAAAAATACACGTAGGGGTCCGGGTCTTCCATGCCCGAAATTTGCAGGATGCCCTGGTCAACCGCGGCAATGGTCAGGTAGGCCCCGGGGGTTGTCTTGACGGTAGCGGTTACCGTGCGCCGCGATCGACTGTCGCCGGGAACTTTGATGGTCACTGGCAGGCGGTGAACGGCGTCCTCTATCGCAAGAGGAAGGAAACCATGCGCCACGGTCAGCGGCATGCTCGGTCCATCGCCAGGTCGGATTAAGGTAGCGCTGATGTAGGCAGTCGGAAGCCATTCCCCCGGCAATTTGATCTGGAGCGATGCCGTGCGGTTGCTGGTTTGCAGAAAGAATTTTTGGTGCACCCGGTCGCGCTCCAACGTCACGACCAGGCGGCCTTCAAACGGCGTTTTGAACAGAATTTCGGCAGTTTCGCCCACCTGGTAGCTGGGTTTGTCCGTGCTGATGTCCACCTGGCCCTCGTTGTTTACCTCAAAAGAGCGGTAGTCGGTATCGCCCGAGCCGTAGGCGTAGAACGATCGTTCCACGTAACTTTTTGAGCCCGGTTTTCGGATCCGCATCAAGTACTTGCCCGATTGTTTGGGCACAAACACGAAGCTGCTTTTTGCGCCACTAACCGCAACTTCTTCGCGGCTCACCGGGCGCTCCACTTCGCGGCTTTCGTAGCGGTATTGGTTGCCCTGCCGCACCATGTTCGACTCCCAATCCACCTTAATAACCTCCACGTCCACCTGCCGGCTTTGGGCCATGCCGTCCGTGTTAACCACTGCCAGCCCGATGCGCAAAGGGCTGCGCGTGGCGCAGTATTCGGGCGAAGGGCCGATGCCGTAATGCAGCGGTTGTGTCTGCAACCGGAAGGTGTTGCTGCCGTAAACAGCGCGCCCCGTCTCGTCAAAAACGGTCCAGCGCACCTTGCCGCTGATCAGGCCCACCTCTTCCGTTTCCGGCAAGGTCAGCCCCAACAAACCGATGCCGGAAGCGTCTGTTAACCCGCTTTCGGTGTAGCGCTCCCGCATCGACTGCCTGGGATCAAAGTTCCAGCCGGGCCAGCCGTCAAAGACAATGTTCTCGCGGTCCAGCGAAATGTCCGCCTCCCATTTGCGGCCAGCCGCGGGGGGGCCATAAAAATGCAGCGCCTGCAACGAGCCGGTCAGCGAGTCGCCGGGCAGGTAGCGCTCGGCCCCCAGCGCCGTATTGATGCGCATGCGGTCCGGCACAAATTCCTCCACGGAGAACCGGAAGCTGGTCAGGAAGACATCGTTGCCCGTGAACAGGTCAGCGCTCCAGGGGCCGGTCGGCGCACTCGGGGCAAGTGGCAGGGTTACGGCGAGCGAGCCCTCGTCGTCCAACGCCTGCCGCACGGTTTTCCAAAGGCGACCATCGGGCTGGCGGAATCGGATCTGCACCGGCAGCGGTCCGGGGCGATCCCAGTCTTTCCAATCGCGAAGCACCGCGGCGAAGTGCGCGGTTTCGCCGGGGCGGTACAGGTCGCGTTCGCCGTAGAGGTAGGCGTCATACACCATGCTTTCCGTGCGCACCCCACCTACATCGTAGCGCGAAGCATCCACTCCGCTTTGGTTGAAGGCCAGGAAGTTGTAGTCGGAGCCTCCGCTGGCGCTGACCATGCCAACCTCAAATCCATTGCCCCCGGATTCCGGCGCTTCCCAAACCGCTACGCCGTCGGCATCCGTTTTGGCTTGGTGCATGAGCTGGTTGTGGGTACTGAAAAAGACCACTTCCAGCCCGGCGATTGGCTTCGCCGTTTTGAGCGAATGGGCAAAAACCGTCACCTGACCGGGAGTCACTTTGGCCACCAGGCCCAGGTCTGAGACCGAAACCACGCGGGTGTCCGTCAGGTACTGCTTGTCGGTGGAGCTGACTTTAACCACGTAGACTCCATGAAAGCGAGGCAATTTGTCCTGAAAATCAAGTTGCAACAACCGTACGGGACCGCTTTCCGGAAGGTCCTTAGTGCGGTAGGTTTTGCGCCAAATTTCTTCGCCGAAGGGCTCTGTTTCGTAGTACTGGTAGCCGTAATATTCTTCATCGCCCTCCCAGTCGTAGTAGCCGTCGTAGTCCTTTCCCTGGCGCAGAAAGGCCTGGATGTTGTTTTCAAAAACTTTGACCACAGTCACTTCCACTTCGGCAACGCTGTGAATGGCCACGGCCAGGTTGCGCGGTCCGCGGCTGCTGAGGTACTGGCCTTTGGACGAGACAAACCGAACCTCTGGCCGCAGTTGGCCGAAACTGAAGGCATGGCGGTAAGGTTCGGCCGTTTCGCCCCCTAATTCGCCTTTTAACTGGCTGGGAATCGTTAAAGTATAGGCGTCTTCCAGGGCAAAAACGCTGCTTTCCAGGAGCAGTTCGTTGCCTTTGAAATCCAGCTTGAACGCCGCGGTCGGATTTAACAGAATGCCCGCTTTCAGTGCGGGATCAGCCACCAGGTTTTGGTTGAACACCACGCGGATCATGCCGCGCGTGCCGTCGTGTTGAGCGGCAAACTCCAGCACCTGAAGCCGGCTGCGGTCGGGCACAGCGGTGCTGATGCTGAACGGTTTTTCGCCGCGGCGGTTTCCGCCTTTAGCCATCAAACCCGCTGCGAGCTCAAAGACCAATTCGCCCGCTTCTTCGGGCAGCGCATCCAGGCGAAGCGGTATTTCATTGGATTGGCTGACAGGCAGCCCTTGAACCCCAACAGCATTTTTTGCTGCCTTGACACCTGTCTTGACAGAGAGCAGGTTGAGTACCGCGGCGCTTTCAACCGGGTAATTAAAGCCCAGGTTAGCCTCCAGGACAGGCTGCGTCGCGCCTTCAGGTTTGGTCCAGAACACATTTACCGAGCGGAGCGCAACATCCGGGGTATTAAAGCTCCAGGCGTGGTCGGTGGCCAGGGTTCTGCTCTCTGGATCGAATTGCCGCACCGCTTCCTGCAAGGTTGCCCGGTAGTCAGTTCCGGGTTGCCAGGGCTGCGAGGGCGAAAACTCCAGTACGTTGGCGCCGGTCCAGCGAAACTCGCCGGAAACCGGCGGATCAAAGGCGATGTATGAAGTTTTGTCCCACGTTCCGAACACCGAATCCGGGGCCAGGTTGGCGCTGAGGTAAAAGGTCAGGTTGGACTCCGTGGGTATTTCTCCTTCCGGCGAGGCGCTGTGAATGTGCAGCCCATCAGGTCTTGAAGTGCGCTTGCAGGCTGCCAGCGAGGCTAGGAACAGGAACACCAAGCATATCCGGGAAAGTCGGGAGTACCTCATGCACGAAAGTTACCAACCTGGGGCTAAATCATCTCGGAAATCGTTGTTAGGGTCGAATAGTTTTATAAATTTGGAAACAAGCAACACCCAGCCTGTTCAATCAGGATTTTCTAAATAAATTTAACCATCATGGTAATCACTTTTGAGCAATTGAGGCACCTGAAAGACAGCATGCCCGCGGGCAGCATTGAAAAGATTGCCGAAGAACTCGGCATCGAAGCGGACACGGTTCGCAATTACTTTGGAGGCGACCATTACGATCAAGGCACCACCATTCCCGGTTTACATTTTGAGAAGAGCGCAGGGGGAGGAATCGTTGAAATACAAAACACTTCCATTCTGGATGCCGCCAAGCGCATCGTTTCCAAACATACCGTATAGTTTCAAGCGTCCAACCCCAGGCGTAAAATCATTAAAAAGCCCCGAATAGATTCCGGGCTTTTTTAGCATAGCTAAAAAACCTTGTGGCATATCTAAAAAACCTTGTATAGGTTTTTTAGATATGCCCGCTCGAAGTGTTTTTCGGTTACGCTTCTTCCAACACTTCCTTGTGCGAAGAAGCAATCTGTGCCTGGATTTCCTGCGGCACCGGAGCGTACTCCATAAAGGCAATGGAATCCTTAGCGCGCCCCTGCGTAAGCGAGCGGAGCGTTGAAGAGTATTTGTACAATTCTGCCAGCGGAATCCGGGCCTCGATAATCTGGTAATGTCCGTCGTTGTCCATGCCCAAAATTTGGGCTCTGCGGGTTTGCAAGTCGCTCATCACATCGCCGCTCATTTCAACCGGAGTCTTGATTGTCAGTTGGTAAATGGGTTCCAGTAATTTGGGCGCTGCGTTGCGAAAGGCTTCGCGGAAGGCCATGGCTGAGGCCGTTTTGAAGGCCATATCGTTGGAGTCTACCGGGTGCATTTTGCCGTCAAAGACGCTGACTCGCACGTCGCGCACGTAACTGCCCGTTAACGGGCCGTCTTCGAGTTTGCCCATGATGCCTTTCATGATGGCTGTTGAGAATTTAGCGTCAATGGCCCCGCCCACGATGCACCAGTTGAAGACCAGTTTGCCGCCCCAGTCCAGGTTGATTTCGTGCACATCGCGCACGGTCATGCCCGCAGGCGCTGGCATCCCTTCTTCATAGGGTTCTACAAGCATGTGCACTTCGGCAAATTGACCGGCGCCGCCGGTTTGCTTTTTGTGGCGATAGTCTGCTTTAGCAGAGCGGGTGATGGTTTCGCGGTAGGGAATACGCGGGATGGCAAATTGCACGGAAACTTTAAAGCGGTCTTCAAGGCGTTGGCGAAGAATGTTGAGGTGCAATTCGCCCTGCCCATGCACAATGGTTTGTCGCAATTCCCCCGAGTGTTCCACCCGGTAGGTGGGATCCTCTTCGGTCAGTTGATGCAGCCCGTTGGCGAGTTTGTCCTCGTCGCCTTTGTTCATGGTTTCCAGCGCTACGCGAATGCGCGGCTCCGGGAACACGATGGGTTGAATGGCCCGCTCTTTCCCTTTGGGCGAAAGGCTGTCGTTAGTATGCGTGTCTTTGAGTTTGACCGTGGCCCCGATGTCGCCCGCAACCAGTTGTTCTACTGCCTCGCGCTGTTTGCCGTTAATCACAAACAATTGGTTGAATCGCTCGGTATGGCCTTTGCGGACGTTTTGCAGATCCATGCCGGGCTTAAGCGTTCCGCTGTACACCTTAAAAAAGGACATTTCGCCCAAGTGCGCTTCATTGACGGTTTTGAACACAAAGGCCAAAGGTTCGGCCTGGGGATCGGGTTTTACGCTACCGCCGCCCACCAGGCGTGCTGGTTCCAGATCAGCGGAAGACGGGCAGATATCGTGAATAAAGCCCATTAGACGACCGCTGCCCATGTTGTGGCGCGCTGAAACGCAGAACACAGGAAAAAAGTCGGCATTGCCAACGGCGAGCCGCAGCCCCTTTTGCAATTCTTCTTCGTCCAACGAGCCCTTTTCAAAGTAAAGCTCCATGAGTCCTTCGTCGTGCTCCGCGGCAGCTTCAACCAGCGCATTGTGCAACGCGGCTGCGTGGGCAGTTTCTGATGAGGGAATAGGTTTTTTCTCTGGTTTGCCGCCTCCCGGGGCAAATTCGTACATCGTCATCCGCAAGACGTCCACGATCTTGTTGAACCCGGGACCTTCGTTAAGCGGGTATTGAATGGTGATGACCTGCTTGCCAAAACGCTCCGTAAGTTGTTCTACGGTGCGTTCAAAGTCGGACTTGTCGGTGTCCAGTTGGTTGATGGCGAACAGCGTGGGTTTGTGTGCTTCGTGGGTGTTCTCCCAAATCAGTTCGGTGCCCACTTCAACGCCGTATTGCGCATTAAGCACCATGACCACCGAATCAACCACTTTCAATGCCGTGTGTATTTCTCCTACAAAATCATCAAAACCCGGTGTGTCAATCAGGTTGATTTTGTGGTCCCGCCAATTCAAGTGCATCAGTGTAGAAAACAGCGAATTGCCGCGATCCTGTTCAATGGTGTTGTAATCGGATACGGTGTTTCGGTCTTCCACGCTTCCTCTCCGGGGAATGGCTCCGGCTTCGAACAACATGGTTTCGGCCAGGGTGGTCTTGCCGGAGCCCTGATGGCCGAACAGGGCGACATTCTTGATGAGCTTTGGATCGTTGGGATTCATAGTTGACAGGTTCGTATTTAGGAACTACCTCCGCGGCGCTGTCGCACCGCCAGGAGCCGTCGGTAAAAAAATCGGAGCAGGATGCAGACCCTCCGACAACCTGCTCAGGATGGAGTACCCAATAAATATAGTCAAACTATTGAGCCCGGTTGCATGGCAGCGATCATTTTGCACGGCATCATTTACGGGGTTGATTCAGCGCAGGGCAGCCCATATGCCCCGGGGGAAAAGTTCCCTTTCTTCCTGCAAGGTTTGCGCTGCGCAACCAAAGAAAGGTCAGCGCACGAGTTGCACCGCGGTATTCTTCTGCAAGACCGCCCCGGTGAGCGATCGCGCCCGCACCACGGCCATGTACGTTCCCACTTCCTGGTCTTTGCCTTTGTAGGTGCCGTCCCAGCCGTCGTTGATGTTGGCCGTGGTGAACAGCATTTCCCCCCAGCGGTTGTAGATGCTGAACTCGTCCAGGCCGGCCAGACCGCGGTCAATGACCAGCAGCGCGTCGTTTTGGCCATCGCCGTTGGGGCTGAACGCGTTGGGCACGTATATTTCCAGGAGTTCCAGCACCGTAACGGTAACTTCACGGGTGTCCTGGCAGCCGTTTGCATCGGTCAACAGCAGCGTGTAGATGGTGGTTTGGAGCGGATTGGCCGCGGTGAATTGGCCAGTAGGATCGCTAAGCCCGTCGGTCGGGGTCCAGGTAAAGGAACTGCCGGCGCTGGCGCTGAGAAAGGCCGTTTCGCCTATAAAGAGGGTGGTGTCCGCAAAGGCCTCCACGTAAGGTATAGGATTCACCTGCACGAAGGTAGCCATAGAGTCCGTGCAACCATTTTCGTCCGTCACTGCCACCTCGTAGCGTGTGCTCATGGTGGGCGAGGCGAGGGGTTCCGGGCAGTCCGTACAACTCAAGCCTTCAGCCGGAGACCATTCGTAAAGCACACCGCCGCCAGCTTGCAGTGACACGGTCTGACCGGCGCAAATGACCGTGTCCGGTGACGCTTGGATTGCCAGCACAAAGACATTGACGGTAACTGAATCGGTTTGACTACAGCCGTTTTGGCTGGTGGTGCTAACCGTGTAGGTAGTGCTGCTGTTGGGGCTGGCAACCGGGTTAGCGACAAATGGGTTAGATAGTCCTAAAGCCGGGCTCCACACAAAGGCAAAGCCTTCAGCAGGAGGTGTACCGAGCGCAAGCGCGCTCAACGGCACGCTTTCGTCATTGCAAATGGCCACATCGTTGCCGGCGTCCAAAATCAGGCTGTTGTCCACGTCTATGGTCAGCGTATCGCTGGTGGCACAGCCGTTGTCGTCCAGCGTTACGACATACGTAATTGGGCCGGTTGTTGGGCTGGCCAGCGGATTTTGAATGGACGGATCGCTCAGTCCGGTAATCGGGGCCCAGGTAATGTCAATGCCGCCTGCATCCTGGCTGCAAAAACGCACCCGCATGTTGGGGCGTTTGTTTGATACAGCAGGGGATTCATCCAACCCACAGCCCGTGGTTAGCAAATTAAAATCGATGACGCTGGCGTTGTAATCTGCCGTACTATAATAAATCTTATCGTCTTCGGTGAAACCATAATCAGGGTTATCGAAGCAGATTTCCACCAGTAAACCCTCATCGCCGCCCCAGGAAAAAGGGGTGGAAAGCACAAAATTGTTCCAGCCGCTGACCGTGCTGTAATTAAGCGGACCAAACACCGTTTCGGTGCCTCCGACAAATCCACCATCCAGACTGCCTGCATCCAGGCAACTTATTTTAAGGGTAAAGTTGCGGTAGGCCGTGGTGCTGTTTTTCTCGCTGACAAAAAAGCCCAATTCGCTTAAGGCACCGCCAAAGAACCCCGCTTCGTTCAGGGCTTCCGGAGAGTAAAGAATTTGCATGCGACTGTCGTCGTACCCTCCTTTAAACGGCGTTTGTCCATCGGTGCTGAGCGACTCCGAACCCGCTATTCCCGTAATTAACGTTCCGCAGGGAGCGGGCGTGACGCCGCAAAGTGGTGCCAGGTTAAACTGCGATGCATCGCCCGGGCAGATCAGCGTTTTATCGGCAATGGCGTTCAACTGGGGAATGGCCCCTTGGATCACCACGGGGATACTGTCCAGAATGGCACAACCCGTGTCAGAAGTCATGGTGATTTGGTAGTAGGTGGTGGCAAAGGGCGAAGCATCGGTTACAGGGGCAAACGGATCCGAAAGCCCTTCCACCGGGAACCAGGAATAAGAATAGGGCCCCCAGACCGGCTCCGTATTAACTCCTATGGTGGTTTCGTCAAAACGGCAAAGCGTGTCGCCGGGACTCAGGAGGTAGTTAAAAGCTGGTACTACCGTTACGCGAACAGTGTCGGTGTTTTTGCAGAAAGCGCTCAGGTTGCTGGTGACGATGTAATCGGTAGTCAGCCCGGGTGTGGCTTTTGGAACCTGGCTCAACGGATCATCCAGTCCAAAGGCAGGGGTCCAGCTAAAGAGGCTGCCTCCCGTCACGACTAACTGCGCCGGAATGCCTCCGGGGCAATAGGTGACATCGGGCCCGGCAAAAGTTCCCGCCAGCAAATCGATGTCGTAGTTGAAAATCTGATTGGAGAAAATCGGGCAGGCATCGTCCTGAACAGCAACGGTGAATGCGTAAAAGCCGGTGTCGCTAAGGCTGGTTATCCAGCTCACATTCACAACCAGGGGATTGATTCCACTGTACGAAACCGAGACGCCGGGCAAAAGCAAGGCCAGCGTGCTGGAGGCAGACAGCACATCGCCAATGTTGGCGTCCGAGTAGCTCAGCGAAAAGCGGATGGTATCACCCGGGCAGGATTGAATGGTGTTGGCATCCAGCGCAACACCGCCATCCAGGCCGATAAACGATCCGTCGGCTGCAGGAGCTGAGTTACTGGGGCAATTAGTGACCACAATTTGGATGTCGCGCATGGTGGAGCCGATCAGGACACCGCCCCGAAATTCTTCTACCAGGACCGTCAAAACTCCTGTTTGCTCGGCCGAAGGTGTGAAGGTTATCTGTCCGGATGCTTCATCAAAGCCAAAAGTTCCTGTAACCGCCATGGGGGTAGTCAGCGAAAAACCACCGGCATATGAAATCGGCACTGCACCAGCAGTGAGCGGATTAATCAAGGTGTAAGACAGCGAATCGCCATCAATGTCAATGGCCCCGTGGTTAAAGTTGAACGGCTCGCCGTTACAGATGTAGGTAACTGGTAATTGTGTAAAAAAAACGGAGTTGTTGCACAAGCCTCCGGTATTATCCATCGTAGCCTCAACATACAATTCTTCAGAATCCGGGTCCAGCAGGTTGTCAATGGCTGCGTTTCGGCAGCACAGCGAATAGGCGATATTCCAATCCGGGCAGCTTGTGGGAAAGGTGACAATTGCGGAGTACGAGTATACTTCAACGCCGGGATAGGGGCCGCCGTTGCAGGTGGAAAGAGGCAGATTGGCCGGACACAGCGGGGACACTTCATCGCCAAAGTAGAACGTATCCAACCCGGTAAAGAGCGTGTCGGGCTGCAACGTAAGCGAGTAGGACAAGCCACAGGAAACCGAAGAAATATCCACGCTGGTGGTGGGAGAGGCGGCGATGCCATCACAATCGCGGTAGAAGTTCAACCGAATTTCGTAGGTGTTTGGACCTACGCAAGTATAGGTCAAATCAGCGCCCATGGCGTGTGTAGCCTTGGCTGTATTACAGAAAATCACCAGGCTTAAAACAAGTAAAACGGGAGCAAAAATGCGGATAGCAAACATTCGGTGCAATTGAGGAGGAATAAAGCAATATGTGCGTATAAGCACCCGAGCAGTCCGTATAAATGTAGAAAAGTATCACCAAATGCTGATACCGGCAGCACTAATCAATGTTTAACCAGCCTAATACAGCCGCTGCTGACTGCCCGGTCATGCAGCGAAAATGGCCTTTTGGACAGCGATCAAAACCGATTTTTGAACAGGGCCGGCAAGGTAAACCGGGCACTTCGCCCCAAACACTGCCGCGCTCGTTATGCAAGCCCACCGGATCATTTCCACCGTAATAGGGAAACATCCCAAAACGCGGGGTTGTGCTGCCCCAAAGGCTGTAGATCGGTTTTTGAAACGCTGCCGCGATGTGCATCATGCCAGTATCCGGGCTCACAACTTTTCTACAGGATCGAAGCAAAGCCGCTGACTCCTGCAGCGATGCGTTTCCCGCGGCATTCCAAACCTGTTCGGGGTGCAGTGCGGCCAGGTGTTGCCCCAAATCCCGGTCTTCGTGACCCCCTACCAGCACCAGCGGGCGCGGACTTTGGCGGCAAATGGTTTCCAACAATTCGGGAACGGGTTTTTTGGTGCCCTGGCGAGCGCCGAGAACCAGCGCGTCGAAATTTCGGTGGAAAGGGGAGGGGAGTTTCTGCAACACCTGATCGGCATCCGGTCCAAGTGGCATTTCAAGGCCGAGCTGATCGTTTACAACGCCCAGGGATTCAGCAGTTTCCAAGTAGCGATCAACGATATGGCGTTGTCCCATCCAATCCTGGTGGAAATTCACATACACCCATTTCCGCAGGTTAAGCTTGGGAAAGGCACGTGCCGGGACGGTTGCCAGCGCAGCTTTGATAACCGCTGTGCGGGTGTTGTGGTGCAAATCCAGAATCAGGTCAAACTTTTCAGCACGCAGGCGGTAGATCAGGTCTTTTAGCGAAGTTTTCAACAAATGCACCTTTTCCACGTGCGGATTATGGCTCAAAAGCGGCGCAAAAGCTTCTTTTGTGGCTACATGCAACGCCGCGCCTTCCACTTGCGTCTTCACAGCCCGGAGCAATGGACTGCACAACACAATATCTCCTATGGAACTAAATCGAAGAACCAGGATTTTCAAGAGCAATTACTTATGGTGCCGGGTCACAATGGGTGGGGGGTCACCGCATCATCTTTATGTGGCATAGCACATCCAAACCAGCCCTTTAATCGCGCACTCACACGCCATTTTATGGTAATTTTACGCGGCCTGAGTGTTACAACCACTGTAAGCCGTGTTTTGAGCATGCCCGGACAAAGGTCGTACTTTGGCCTTGAAAGCGAAGCGGTAAACTCTACCAGTATCTGACTTTTCGTTTGGCATCATCGCTCGGGCGGGAACTCATGACAAAAGTGCTTAACGGGTCTCCGTCCAGCCGGTTGAAAAGGCCGAAACATTACTTTTTTTCTGCCGAAACAGCTACCTTAGACCTTCTCTAAGTGCTTTTACTGCAGCCAATTCGGAGTGCTTTATTGACTCCGTCATTTGTATACTCCAACTAAACCCTCACAACCCTCTTTTTTAGCATGAAAGCAATGAAAAAATTCTCTTGGCTCGGCTTGGCACTGGTGCTGGGCAGTAACGTCCAGGCCCAGCACCGCTGTAATTCCAGCGAGTACATGGAGAACCTGATTAACCAGCATCCGGAAATTGTGGCCAACATGGAGGCCATTGAGGCCCATACCCGTGAAGTGTTGGCGGGCGCCGGCACCGAGCGCTCCGGGGTGACTTTGTACACCATTCCCGTGGTTTTCCACGTGGTGTACAACGGAGCTTCTGAAAACGTACCGGATTATGTACTCCAGGGCCAGTTGGACGTACTGAATGAAGATTTCAGTGCCACTAACGCGGACATCAGTTCGGTTGTATCTTCTTTTACTTCGCTGTGGGATGACACCGAAATCCAGTTTTGTTTGGCCAGCGTGGATCCTAGCGGTAACCCTACCACTGGGATCACGCGGACAACAACCACGCGCACCAGCTTCTCCTACACTACTGACAACATCAAACGAACGGCTGATGGGGGCAAAGATCCCTGGCCAGCCAGCCAGTACCTGAACATATGGGTAGGAGACATCAGCAGTGGAATTTTGGGTTACGCCCAATTTCCCGGAGGTCCTGCTGCCACCGATGGTGTGGTCTGTGACTACCAATACACCGGTCGTGATTCCTGGGCTTCCGGTCCTGGCTTCCCCTATGATTTGGGCCGCACCGCCACACACGAAGTCGGTCACTGGTTAAACCTCCGCCACATTTGGGGCGACGGTGGCTGTGGTGTCGACGATGGCGTTACTGACACTCCGGTTTCCGATAACCCCAACTACGGTTGTGCCCTGACACACGTAAGCTGCAGCACCTTAGACAACGTCCAGAACTACATGGACTACGGCGATGATGATTGCCTGGTCATGTTCAGCACCGGTCAGGGTGCCCGCATGCGCGCAACCTTGGTGGCCGGCGGATCCCGTGCTTCGGTAGCCGCAGCCGCCGCAACCAAGTGCTCCGGTGGCTCTACGCCCACCTGCGACATTCCTGCAGGTCTTACGAGCACCATCCTCAGCGCCCCTACCACCGCCAGCACCTCCTGGACGGCAGTATCCGGTGCCACAGGATACGACTTGCAAGGCCGCCAGGCCGGCGGTGCATGGAGAGATGTAGCCGTCAGCGGAACCAGCCGCACCTTCAACATCTTTAAAGCCAACCGAACCTACGAATGGCGTGTACAAGCTGACTGCGGTGCCAGCGGAGTTTCTGGTTACAGCGCCATTCAGTCTTTCTTGATGCCTGCTTCCCGTTTGGGTGCTACCGGTTCCGAAATGAGTTTGTTCCCCAACCCGGCAAACAGCGAGTTGACCATCGACCTGATGGCTTCGATTGCCGGTCAGGTTGACCTGGTGGTGGTTGATCTTCTCGGCCGCGCGCTGATGACGCAAACAGTGACGGTCGACGGAGCCGCTGCCCGTGTCCAATTGAATGTCAGCAACCTGAACAACGGCACGTATTTTGTACAGATGATCAGCAACGGAGAACGTGTTGTTTCTAACTTCACTATTGCCCGCTAAGCTACACTGACCCCGCTGCTGCAGGCCAGGTTCGGCTTCGTCTGAACACTGCGCATTGCCTCAGCGTTAGTGCATTACCGAACGCGAAAGCGCCCCGGCCGGCCCTGAAAAGGGCCGGCCGCGGTTTTTGCCGGGCTCCGTACTTTTGCCGGGCTCCGTACTTTTGCCGGGCTCCGTACTTTTGCCAGGCTCCGTACTTTTGGAGAGTGCAACCTGTTCACATGCTGGGGCTCAAGCTGCCCACTGACCCGCGATGGGTCAATCTGGCCGTTAAAAGCCTGACGGAGATCCTAACGGATCACGCGTATTGCGAGCAAAAGGCCGCCTCAACTTGCATTTCACTGATTCAGCAATTTCCGGACAAGGAGCGTCTGGTCCGGGAATTGGCCCCAATCGTCACCGAAGAATGGGGACACTTTCGGCAGGTACTCCGCGAAATGGACCGGCACCAGCTTCGCCTGGGAAAACAGCGCAAAGATGAGTACGTGAACCAGCTCTTGGCTAGCATGCCCACGGGCCTCTCGCGCGACCATACGCTGCTCGAAAAGTTGTTGGTTGCCGGGTTGATTGAGGCCCGCAGTTGTGAGCGATTCCGCTTATTGTCGCTGCATTTGCCCGACCCGGAATGGCAGGCCTTTTACCACAGTTTTATGGTGTCTGAAGCCGGGCATTACCGCCTGTTTTTGGACCTGGCCCGCGAATATGCCGAACCAGATCGGGTGCGCCAGCGCTGGCAGGAATGGCTGGATACGGAAGCCCGAATCATCGCCTCGCTGCCTCTGAGCGGGGAGCATATGCATTGAACCAACCGGGCGCGTAACGCGGGCTGCCGGAGTCGGCCCTGCGCTCACGGGGTCGCTGCGGGTGGTGGCGACCCTTCGCCCATTGCTTCTGGAGCAGAGGTCCCTTCATAGGCTTGGTCTACGCCCAGAAAGCGCAGGTTGCGCAAGAGGCCCTGGTACCCGGTTCGTTTAACGGGGGAATGGCGAAAGAGCCGCTGGAACACCACTTGCGTCAACTCCTGCCAGTCGCCGCGTTCCATGCCGAGCAAGCCTTCCGGCGGTTCAAAGGCCGGTTCGCTGTGGCGGCGCGAGAAGCGATTCCAGGGGCAAACTTCCTGGCAGATGTCGCAACCAAACGCCCAGTTCCCAAACTGACCGCGCATGGTTTCGGGCAGTAATTCATCCCGCAGTTCAATGGTGAAATAGGAAATGCAGCGGCTGCCGTCCACTACATAGGGGCTCGGAATGGCATCGGTTGGGCAGGCATCCATGCAGGCGGTGCAGGTTCCGCAATAGTCGCGGATAGGACCGTCGGGTTCCAGTTCAAGATCGCTAATAAATTCGCATAAAAAATAATATGATCCAGCTTTAGGGTGGATCAGGTTGCTGTTTTTGCCGATCCAGCCCACCCCGCTACGCTGCGCCCAGGCGCGCTCCATCACCGGGGCAGAGTCCACAAAAACGCGGCCTTGAAGGGTGCCGATGTGCGCCTCAAGGGCTTGTACCCAGTTCCCTAATTTGGCTTTGATCACGTGGTGGTAGTCGCTGCCATAGGCGTATTGGCTGATGCGCGGCGCTTCAGGGTCAATAGCTCGGTCGGGATTGTGGTAGTTGTACAACAGGGTCACAACTGACCGAGCACCAGGAACCAGTTTGCGCGGGTCCAGCCGCTCGTCAAAGTGGCGGGCCATGTAGCCCATTTTACCGTGCCGGTCCTGGCGCAACCAGGCTTCCAGCCGCGGCGCTTCTTCCGCTAAAAAATCAGCTTTGGAGATGCCACAATATTGAAAGCCATGTTCCAACGCCAGGCGCTTGACCCACAGGGTTCGGTCCGGAACAGAGGTCATGGATGCCATAGCCATGGGCAAACCCGCTTGAGGATAAAAACCACCCTTGGCTGAGTAACCGTGTTATGATAAGAAAAAGCCATATGGTTCATCAGGGGATCGCTCAGGAGGGATCAGGAGGTAAAAAGGTCATTCCCCGAAAGGGTGCGTACCCCCTGGCGCGGGTTCAGCGCTGTGCCAAGCATTGTATTGGCTAATTGTTCAGCGGTTATGGACTTGTACAGCGCCAAAGGGCCAAACAGGAATGGGCTTAACAGCGGTAGGGTTCGCTGCGCGATGGCTTCCCCGATTCGGCGGTCTTTGCGGCCGCCAATCAGCAGCGAGGGCTGGTAAATGACCGTCGTCTTAAAATTCAACGCCTTCACCTCCTGTTCTACCTCTCCTTTGACGCGACTGTAAAAAATGGCGGAGGTTGCATCTGCGCCCACGGCACTGATCAGGTGAAAAGCCGGACAACCTGCTGCCTGCGCCCACTTTGCCAGGGCCAACACGTAGTCGTGGTCCACCTGACGAAAAGCTCCCCTGCTGCCCGCTTTGGCCAGCGTGGTGCCCAGGCAACAAAAAACGACATCAGAAGCAGGCAAGCCGGAAAAAGGGGCTGCATGATTAAAATCCACCAAGTATTCGTCCAACTTGGGGTGTTGCAGCATGCCGGGTGAACGAGCTACGGTATGCACTGCAGCTACCTGCTTGTGCTTGAGGCATTGCTCCAGCAATTTGCTGCCAACAAGACCAGAGGAACCGGCAATTAAAACGCGAAGGGCCATTGCCCAAAGATAAGCGGATTAGGCACAACAGGTCTCGAGCAACCGATCGTAGTTAGGTCGGTCGGCGGCGCTTTCGTGCACATAACCCGAAACAATTTCGCCGTCTTGCAGCAGGAACACCCCTGGCATTTGAAAGGAATCGCCCACTTCTTTTCCAATTACGTAGCCGCGCGAAACCAGCAACTGCCCAAACCGAAGCAGCGCGCGGGGACCGAACAATTCGCCCAAACGACCTTTACGTAAACGAAACTTTTTATATAAAATACTCTCAGCATCTGAAATTTGGTCCAGGTGGTCAAGTTTGTATTTCTGGAGATGTTCCCGCGCCTCTTCAGATGGCACCATGTAGACCAGCACAACCCGGGTGCCACAGCTGGTAAAATCCTGATGCACCCGGGCAATATGTTCCATGGTGTCTTTGCAAAATGGACAACCAAAATGGCGCAAAAAGACCAGTAAAACTTTGCTTTCCTTGCTAAGTTCCATCAGATTTTCTCCCCGGGTAGTGTCAAACAGGTCAAGTGGGTATTCCTTGCTGCTGAAGGTCTTAATCAACAGATCATCGGTTCTATATGAATTTCTGTAAATCATATACACAACCATGCCTAATAGCGGCACCCAAACCACCCAGTTGCTGAGCACCACTGGCAAAAAGCCGGGCTCTGCATTGCCCGTTTGCAGGTCAAACCAGTAGGCCATGGAGCAAATGGCACTAAAGACCAGACCGGCCACGCTCACTACCCATTGCCGGAACGGATCAAAGGAGGCCAAAGCATAGGCTATGCCCATGCAAAAGGTCACGATGCCGATAATCTGAAGACTAAACGGCGAGACGGTAGAGCTGGAAACCATCCATCCGAGCATACGCCCGGGGATGAAAGAAGCGATAAGACCCCAACCCAAATGATAAAGGGCAGCAGTCATCAGGATCGCTTTTGACCATTGCCTTTCTGGATGAACTTGCATAATGTTGGCGGAAACTCAAAGCTAAACAAGGCCGGTTACGAAAGGTTCAGTTGCCTTCTTCAACGGATTGAAACTCAGTTGGTTCCCGGTATTGTCTAAAGGCCAGAAAACCCGCAAGGCAAAAGATCAGCGCCGCGATGGCAGAAGCTCGAACACCCCCGGTTTCCCAGAGCAAGAAAGTAGGGAAAATGAGCATAGCTGCGGATGTGCCCAACTTCATGATCAGCGTTCGGACAGCAAAGTACATTCCGGCAAGCGATTCCCCCGCCCTGCGGCTATGGGCATCGGCCAGATCACCGACAATGGCATTGGGCAAAATACCAAAAGCGGCCAGGGCCACGGCGGCCATTCCCTGGAGCAACAAAATAGCCACCCCGGAAAACGCTGACCCGGTTTGAAGGCTAGCCGTGAGCGCAAAGGCCCCTCCAAAAAACAAAAATGCGCCGAGCAGCACATTGCGCTTGCCCCAGCGCTGCGCCGCGAGATTGACCGGAACGTAAAACACAAAACTTAATACGAAAACCAGCAGCATAAACGCGCTGGCGTAACTTTTGTCCCGGCCCATGAGCGTCACAACGTAGTACGCGACCCCCATTTGAATGAACGTCAGCGCCAGCCAGTACAAAAAATCGGAAAGGGCAAACCAGCGGAAATTCCGGTTTGACCAGACCTTGCGCAAAGCAGCGCGAACATTGCCGGAATCACGGGCAGCATCAATTTCCGGTCCAAGGGCCTTCGTTGCTCCGGGCAACTCCCCGGTATTCTTTGCCTGGGTTCCCGCCCCTCGCTGCGCATAGCGATTCTCGTCCAAAAAAATCGCCGGTACCAGCATAGCCGCAGTGGCGATAGCCGTAAAAAGCAGCAAGCTTCGCTGAAAAGCAGCCAACGAATCCATGCCTTTTTGTTCAAACAAATCCTGCAGGACGTAAATCTGGGCGCCGCAGGCAAAACCCAGCGCCCAGGTCACCGAAATGGCGGTGGCCAGGTGCAACCGTTCGCGCGCGGACTGTCCCAGCTCCGCAATCAAGGCGTTGTAAGGCACCACGTACATGGTCATGAAAAAATAGAAGAGCGTGATGCACACCACCAGCCAGCCACTGTTGGCCGCAAAGTCCTGCCCAAATGGCGGAAAAAAGACCGCTGCAGAGAAGACCGCAAACGGCAGCGCTGCCATTAACAAAAACACTCTTCTCCGGCCCAACCGAGACTTCGAACCATCTGACCAATGAGCCACGAGCGGATCGGTTATTGCATCAAAAATGCGCCCACCAAAACCGATCAGCCCAATCACTGTTAATCCGGCCAGGACACTTCCCTGAAACAGAAAGGCGGGAAAAAGCGCAGTGGATGCTGCTCCCTCAGCACCCGTTTCCTGAAGTGGCATATAGAAATAGGCCAGCAGGTTGAGCACCCCATAGGAAGCCAGCGACCAGCCAAACTGGCCGGTGGCATAAATAGCAATCATGCGGTTTTTTGAAGCGCCCGGCTTGCTCATTCCCGGAGCACTTCAAACCAGGACCGGGCAGCAAGCAAAACTGGTTGCACACAACCGCCGTGGTCCAGCGGGGTACCGCCAGCCAGCGACTCGCCGTTGATAGCTTGTACCGTAACGCCCTGAGCGGCGTAGGCATCGCGGGCGTTGATGGCATTGACGTAACTAACCTGATCATCGCCTGTGCAATAGTAGACGCGCGTGGGCGAAAGCGGAGCTTGGTCCAACTGTGTATTGTCTTCTAAAGCCTGGCGGAACGGGTTGTTGGGATTGGTCAGAAAATCGTTGAACACATCGTCCCGCACAATGGTCTTGGGCATATCCGGCACCATTGCATTAAGTGCGTCGTAATTCACCAGACCATTAAACATGGGCGGCAGTGTAGTAGCCCAGGGCTCCTTTAAAAAGTCAGCAGGGGTGGGGTACATGTCGTACACTTCGTTGTAAGCCAACATCAGGTAAGGCAGGTAGAAGGGCGAAGCATACGGCTCATCGAGCAACAGCATATCCGTTTGGGCACCGGCCAGGTCATAAGGACCCGACATGGGCGCCGCAGCGGTAATGGTAAATTCGTCCGTGTGCCTCAATTCAATTTCCTGCACCAGCGCCATGGTAGAATGGCCCCCTTGCGAATACCCAAACAAGAACAATTGCCCGTTTTCATCCACGCTGAGCGCTTCCAAAACAAGCCGCGAGGCCCGCAACATATCCACTGATGCGGTGGCTTCGGATTTTGCGTGGCAATAAGGGTGCAAGCCTGGCGAATCGCCCAGACCCAGGTAATCCGGCAGCGCCGTAATGTAGCCCGTAGCGGAGAAAATAATGCCGATGGCAATTTCACCGCTCTGGCGAGAAGGCACATCTTCCTTCAACAAAATAGTGCCGTGTTGGTAAGATGACATGGGTAATGGTCCGGTAACTCCGGTTGGCACTACCAGCGCACCGGAAGCCTCCGTACGCGCTTCGCCGCGGGCGTCAATGGTGGCGTAACGCACTTTGTACACGTCAATTCCATTGCTCACCGGCAGGGTAATGCCCAGGCTGCTCAGCAGCGAATCCACCTGGTCTACCGACCAGGAATCTAACAATTCGTACCCGAGCAATTCACCGCGGTACGCGGGGTCATCCGTGTCCGGCACCACATCGTCGCCCATGCAGGACGCCAGAAGCACCAGGGCCAGTACGGGTAAAAAATGCCTCGTAGTAAGCAGCCAATTCATCAAACCGGGGGAAGGGCTTTGTTTAAGCATAGCAGGAGCGTGTTGGGATAGGTAGGAACTCGCCTTTAAAAGTAGGGGAGAGCAAATTAGCTACCAAATCGGAATTTTTGTCATTTAAAAGGATGACATGGTCCAAATCCCGGCCAGAATGGCAGCGCGGGAACGCCAAGTGGCGGATGGTCCGCCTTTTGATGCGGCAGTAGTACCCATTCCCCGGATAGCATGAATTTTAACCAATACACCCTCAAAGCCCAGGAAGCTGTTGCGCAAGCCCAACAATTGGCCACTTCGCGCAAACACCCGGGCATCGATTCCACGCATTTGCTTCAGGCGCTGTTGCAGCAGCAAGAGGAAGTGACCGCGTACCTCTTGCGCAAAGCCGGGGTTTCTTCCGAGAAACTCGGCCGCGAGGTGGAGGCCCTTTTAGCTAAAATTCCGGCCGTGAGCGGCGACACCCAGCCCTACCTGACGCGCGAAGCCAACGCTGTACTGAGCAAAGCACAGGATGCCATGAAGCAATACGGCGACGAATTTGTCACCGTAGAGCACCTTATGATTGGCCTGCTCGCCGGCAAAGACGCCGTGGGCAAATTGCTTCGCGAGTCTGGACTTACTGATAGCGACCTGCAGACCGCTATTCAGGAATTGCGAAAAGGAAGCAAAGTCAGCAGCCAAAGCGCAGAAGCGCAATACCAGGCACTGGACAAGTACGCCATCAACCTCAACGAGCGCGCCCGCAGCGGCAAGCTCGACCCGGTCATTGGCCGCGATGAAGAAATCCGGCGCGTGCTGCACATTCTGAGCCGCCGCACCAAAAACAACCCGATTTTGGTCGGGGAGCCTGGCGTTGGAAAAACTGCCATTGCCGAAGGCATTGCCCATCGAATTGTGTCGGGCGATATTCCTGAAAACCTCAAGAGCAAAACTATTTTCTCGCTTGACATGGGTGCGCTGATTGCCGGCGCCAAGTACAAGGGAGAATTTGAAGAACGCCTCAAAGCGGTGGTCAAAGAAGTTATTCATTCAGATGGCGACATCATTCTCTTCATTGACGAGATCCACACGCTCGTGGGCGCAGGCGCAAGCGAGGGCGCCATGGACGCGGCCAACATCCTCAAACCCGCGCTGGCTCGCGGCGAACTTCGCGCCGTGGGGGCAACCACCCTCAACGAATACCAAAAGTATTTCGAAAAGGACAAGGCCCTCGAGCGACGTTTTCAGAAGGTTATGATTGACGAGCCTTCGCAGGAAGACGCCATCAGCATTCTGCGCGGACTCAAAGAGCGCTACGAGACCCACCACGCCGTTACCATTTTGGACGAAGCTATAGTGGCCGCAGTCGACCTTTCAGCCCGCTACATCAGCGACCGTCAATTGCCCGACAAGGCCATTGACCTGATTGACGAGGCAGCAGCTAAACTACGGCTCGAAATGGATTCCGTGCCAGAAGAACTCGACGAAATTGAACGCCGCATTCGCCAGTTAGAAATTGAGCGCGCGGCCATTGAGCGCGAAGGGAAGGGGGCCAAAACGGCAGAGCTCGTTCGCCAACTCGCAGACCTCAGCGCCGATCGGGATCAACTCAAAGCCCGATGGTTGCAGGAGAAAGGCATGGTGGATGCCATCCACGCCAGAAAAGAAGAAATTGAGCAAGCCAAACTCGATGCTGAACGCGCGGAGCGCGAAGGCGATTTCGGCCGGGTGGCCGAGTTGCGCTACGGCAAAATAGCCCAGACGCAGGAAGCCGTGAAAAAGCTCGAAGCCGAGATGGCTTCCATGGATGGTGGCCGTCGCATGATGAAAGAAGAAGTGGACGCCACCGACATCGCTGAGATCATCGCCAAGTGGACGGGAATTCCAGTAGCAAAAATGCTGGAAACCGAGCGCGAGAAACTGCTTCGTTTGGAAGACGAATTGCACCGTCAGGTGGTGGGCCAGGACGAAGCCATTGTGGCCGTTGCAGACGCCATTCGCCGAAGCCGCGCCGGGTTGCAGGATCCTTCCAAGCCCATCGGATCCTTCATCTTCCTGGGCACTACCGGAGTAGGTAAAACTGAGTTGGCCAAAGCACTGGCCAACTTCCTGTTCAACGACCCCAACGCCATGGCGCGGATTGACATGAGCGAGTACCAGGAACGCCATGCTGTGAGCCGCCTCATCGGTGCGCCTCCCGGCTATGTCGGCTACGACGAAGGCGGTCAACTCACCGAAGTGGTACGCCGCAAGCCTTACAGCGTGGTGCTCCTCGACGAGATTGAAAAAGCCCACCCGGATGTGTTCAACATCCTGCTGCAGGTGCTCGATGACGGCCGTTTAACGGATAACAAGGGCAGGACGGTGAACTTCAAAAACACCATCATCATCATGACCTCCAACCTGGGTTCCCAAATCATCCGGGAGCGCTTTGAAGGGTTGGATACTGATGAAGAGCTCTTTGCCGCCTCGGAAACGGCGCGGATCGAAGTCATGGAGCTGCTTCGCCGCACCATTCGACCGGAATTCCTGAACCGGGTGGACGAAATCCTGATGTTCAAACCCCTGCGGCGTTCCGAAATTGCGCAGGTGGTGCGCCTGCAATTGAACGCGCTGACCGGGCAAATGAAGGCGAAGGGCTTCGCAATCCAGTTCAGCGATGAGGCGGTTACCTACCTGGCCGAAGCAGGCTTCGACCCTCAGTTTGGCGCCAGACCGCTTAAGCGCGTCATTCAGCGCGAGGTGGTCAACGAGTTGTCCAAGCGCCTTCTGGCGGGTACGCTAAGTCCTGAACAAGGTATTTTGGTCGACCGCTTTGACTACAACGGCATCGTCTTTCGCAACCTCCCGGCACCGGAACCTTCACCGGCCACGGTGCCGGACACTGCGCTGCCACAATGACCGCTTTAACCCTGTTTTTGTCCACAAAAACCGGAATTTTGACCGGTTTCTTCGATTTTCCAAGCAATTAGGACGAGTTTTTGGCCGTGGCACGGACCTTGTCGGTTCATGAGTAGGCTTCCAAATCCCGGCCGGCTGTCAACCTGGCCGGGATTTGTCCGCATGGCCGCTGCGTATTTCGATAGTAAGCTAGATCCCCATTCCCCCGAACATGACCGATTACGATCCTACAAGTAAACTTGAACAAAGCAACACAGAGAGCGCCGACGAACTGGACAGCCAGTCTGTTGACGAAGACGTGGAGTTTATGCCCATGATCTCGCTGGATGACGACGAAAAGGGTAAGAAAGTGGTGGTTCCCGACGCCCTTCCCATTTTGCCGCTCCGCAATACCGTTCTTTTTCCTGGCGTCGTGCTGCCCATCACGGTGGGCCGCGACCGCTCCATCCGCGCTGTGCGTCAGGCCATTAAGGCTGGTCGCATGATTGGGGTCATGGCTCAATTGGACGAGTCAGTCGAAGATCCGAATCCCACTGAGTTGCACACGGTGGGCACTCTGGCGCGCATTGTCAAAGAACTGCGCATGGCAGATGGCTCTACCACCGTCATTATCCAGGGGCAAAAGCGCTTTCAGATCGCCGAAGTGCTGCAGGAAAAACCCTTCTTGAGCGCCAAGGTGTCCATTCTGGCTGATGAAAAGCCGGCCGATGATCAGGAGTTTGCGGTCACCATTAAATCCATCAAGGATCTGGCCAGCCGCATCATCCAGCTTTCGCCCAAAATTCCGCCGGAGGCCCAGCTTGTGGTCAAAAACATGGACAATCCTGTGTTTTTGATGCACTTCATCGCGTCCAACCTGAACCGGGAAATGGCCGACAAGCAGCGCATATTGGAAACGTCCGGACTGGTTGACCGCGCCAGCCTGGTTTTGGGCTTTCTCCACGATGAATTGCAAATGTTGGAACTGCAGGGGCAGATCCACGACAAGGTCAAGGTGGAAATTGAAAAGCAGCAGCGCGACTATTTCCTCAATCAACAGCTCAAAACCATTCAGGAAGAGTTGGGCGGTGATTCGTATGAGCAGGAGCTGAAGGAATTGCGCGAACGCGCCCAGCAAATGAACTGGCCTGAATCGGTTTCCAAGGCTTTCTTCAAGGACCTGGAAAAACTGCAGCGCATTAACCCAGCCTCTGCGGAATACAGCGTGCAGCGCAACTACCTCGAGTTGCTGATGGACCTGCCCTGGAATAACGTAACAAATGATATCTTTGATCTGGCTCGGGCGCGCAAGATTTTAGACCGGGATCATTTTGGCTTGGAAAAAGTCAAAAAGCGTTTGCTCGAGTACCTGGCCGTGCTCAAACTGAAGGGCGATCTCAAGTCACCCATTCTGTGCCTCGTAGGCCCTCCAGGCGTGGGCAAGACTTCGTTGGGCCAGAGTGTCGCCGAAGCGTTGGGACGCAAGTACGTGCGTATGTCCCTGGGCGGGCTGCACGATGAAAGCGAGATTCGCGGCCACCGCAAAACCTACATCGGTGCCATGCCTGGCCGCATTCTGCAATCGCTGAAGAAGGTTAAAAGCTCCAACCCCGTCTTCATTTTAGACGAAGTGGACAAGGTGGGCAAGGATTTTCGCGGCGACCCCTCTTCGGCCTTGCTCGAGGTGCTGGATCCGGAACAAAACACCAGTTTCTACGACAATTTCCTGGAGCTGGAATACGACCTAAGCAAGGTTCTGTTCATTGCTACGGCCAACGATATTGCTTCCATTCAACCGGCGCTGCGCGACCGGATGGAGATCATTCGCTTAAGCGGTTACAGCACCGAAGAAAAAGTGGAGATTGCCCGCCGTCACCTGGTGCCTAAGCAGCGCGAAGCCCACGGGCTCAAGGCGGCCAATATCAAAATCAATCCGGCAGCGCTCCGAACGCTGGTTGAAGATTACACGCGGGAGAGCGGGGTCCGTGAGCTGGACCGCGTCCTTGCCGCCGTCATGCGCAATGTTGCTACTCAGGTAGCGGAAGACGCTAAACACGTTTCCACAATCGGACCGGACGATATCGAGGGCATTTTGGGCGTTCGCAAATACGACCGGGAATTGTACACCGAGCCTGGTCCTGCCGGCGTAGCTACTGGCCTTGCCTGGACCTCGGTAGGCGGAGAGATTCTCTTCGTCGAAGCCAGCCTTAGCGAAGGCAAAGGTGGCCTTACGCTGACGGGCAACCTGGGCGATGTGATGAAAGAAAGTGCCTCAACTGCGCTTAGTTACATCCGCGCTCACGCCACTCAGTTGGGGCTAACCTCTGAGCGCTTCGAAAAAACCAACATCCACATCCACGTGCCGGAAGGGGCCATTCCCAAAGATGGTCCTTCGGCTGGCGTGACCATGCTCACCGCGCTCATGTCGGCTTTCTCGGGCCGTAAAGTCAAGCCCCAGTTGGCCATGACCGGCGAGATCACGCTGCGCGGGCGAGTCCTGCCGGTTGGAGGCATCAAAGAGAAGATACTGGCCGCCAAACGCGCGGGCATCAAGGACATCCTGCTCTGCGACATGAACCGCAAAGACATTGGTGAAATTGACCCCCATTACCTCAAGGGCCTTCGCTTCCATTACGTCCACACCATGGACGAAGTGCTGGAGAAAGCATTGCGGCACTAAATGCGTTTTCTTTGCGTTCACTACGCAACGATGAAGAACGTCTTACGCGCGCTGGGGTTCATTTTAGGGTTGGGAGTTTTCGCATCGCCCCTTTTGGCGCAGGTCGGTGGCAGTTCTACCTATGCCTACCTGGAGCTTTCCCCTTCTGCGCGGATAACGGCGCTGGGGGGATACCTGCTGGCCACTGAAGACGATGACCTGACGCTCGGTTACCAGAATCCTGCGCTGTACAATCCGGAAATGGGCGGGCGAATGGCGTTCGCGCACGCTTTCGGCCCCGGGGGAATTCAATACGGTTATGCGGCTTACGCCGGCAACCTGAAGCGCAAGGAGATGACCGTGGGCGGCGGGTTGCTTTACCGCAACTACGGCCGTTTTGAAGGTCGTGATGCCGCGGGAAATTGGCAGCCCGGTTTCTCTGCGTCCGAGTATGCGCTCCAGGCGGGAACGGCTTATCGCGGCGAAAAGCTGCGCTACGGAGCCAACCTCAAGTTGCTTTATTCTCAATTGGAGTCTTACACGAGTGTTGGCGTTGCCGTAGACCTCGGCGTTGCGTTCGTGGACACCGGGTCGCTGTTCAGCGCAGCCCTGGTGATGCGCAACATCGGCACGCAGTTCGCCGCTTACACTCCCGGTGATCGCGAAGCACTTCCCTTCCAGGTCAACCTCGGCATATCGCAACGGCTCCGCTACCTGCCGCTGCGTCTTTCGCTCACGCTGCACGATCTCCAAAAAGCGGACATCCGCTATGACGATCCAAACGCGGCGCAACAAAACACGTTGTTGTTTGGGCAGGATCAACCAGAGGAACCGCGCTACACCGCCGATAAAATCTTTCGGCACGTGGCAGTGGGAGCGGAGTTCAATTTTGGCCAGAATGTGCGGGCCCGCTTTGGCTATGACCACCAAACGCGGGGCGAATTGGCAACCGACGGAAAACCAGGCCTGACCGGTTTCAGCACCGGTTTTGGCATCCGGGTTAAACAGTTCCGGTTTGACTATGCACATGCCATTACCCACATCAGCGGGCGCAACAATCACCTGACGTTAAATGTGGATATGGCCGCCTTTGGGGGGCGATAGGGTTAGTTCTGTGTTTGCCATGCATCCAGTATCTTGCCTCACGTGACCAAGCCCTTCCCCCGAATAACCATTGCCATTGACGGGTATTCCGCTTGCGGAAAGAGTACGCTGGCCCGGCGCATGGCCGAAGAATTGGGCTACCTGTACCTGGACACCGGGGCGATGTACCGAGCGGTAACCTTGTACTTTTTGCAAGAGGAAATGGATTGGCACCAACCGGAAACGGTGGAAAGAGCCCTTGATCATATTTATCTTCAGTTTATCACCCACCCGGACGACCTTCGGCAGGAAATGCACCTCAACGGTCAAAACGTGGAGTCGGAGATCCGGACCATGCTTGTCAGCGATAAGGTGTGCGAGCTGGCGGCATTGTCGCCCGTGCGGCGGCGCATGGTGGAGCAACAGCGCGAAATGGGGCGCGAAGGAGGTGTGGTGCTGGATGGCCGCGACATTGGAACCATTGTTTATCCGCAGGCGCAGCTCAAGCTGTTTGTAACTGCCCGCCTGGAGGTGCGTGTGGGCCGCCGCATGGCCGAATTGCAAGCCAAAGGGGGCGAAGTGGATCGGGATACGGTGCGCGCAAACCTTATAATGCGCGACCGGGAAGAAACCACGCGCGCGGACAGTCCGCTGTTGCAGGCACCGGATGCCATTTTGCTGGATACCTCCGATTTAGATCAAACCGCCGTGCTGCAGGCTGCAATATCGCAGTTCGAGCAGCGTTTTGGCCCGATTTAAGCGCTTAAAACCTGTTTTTTCGCGTATTCTGGCCGTTTTATCCGGTTCAGTACCCTTAAAATCCAGCATAGATTGGCCGGAACCTCTATCTTTGCCGCCCAAACTATTTCTTCACCCTTAAACCTTTTACCTCTTGACGGAAAAGGAAACGACTGACACGAATGCTGAAAACACGCAGCAAGAAGTGTCTCCAGAAGTGTCTTTAGAAACGGCCCAAACCGCCGAATTGGTTGCTGCCAGCAGCGATCATTCCCCCAAATCTTCCAAAGCAGCACCTGCTCAAAAAGGAGGCAAGCCGCGCGCAGCGGAACCCGAGCCGGAAGCTCAGGGAGCGCACGACGACTTTGACTGGGAAAGCGGCAACAAAGCAGTCTCCCGCTACCGCGGTGACGTCATGGACAAAATGACGGCAGAGATTGACGCCACCTTTCAGGAATTCAACGACAACGAAATCGTATCGGCCACCATCATGGCCTTCACGGAAACGGATGTAGTGCTCAACATCGGGTTCAAATCCGACGGTTTGATCAGCACTTCCGAATTCCGCGACCTGCAGCAATTGCGGGTAGGGGATGTCGTGGATGTCTTTGTGGTTTCCAAAGAAGATGAGAAGGGCCAGTTGGTCCTTTCGCGCAAAAGTGCCAAGCTGCTCAAAGCTTGGGACGGTATTGTGGATGCCTACAAGAACGACACGGTGGTTACGGGCACAGTCATCAGCAAAACCAAAGGCGGCCTGATTGTGGACGTTTTCGGGCTGGAGACTTTCCTCCCCGGTTCTCAGATCGACGTCAAGCCGATCATGGATTACGATGCATTCGTAGGCAAGCGCATGGAGTTCAAAGTGGTCAAGATCAACGAGGCCATCAAGAATGCCGTGGTGTCGCACAAGGCACTTATCGAAAGCGATCTGGAAGCACAGCGCCAGGAAATCATCGGCAAACTGGAGAAAGGCCAGGTGCTCGAAGGCACCATCAAAAACATCACCGACTTCGGGGCGTTTATCGACCTGGGCGGGGTGGACGGTCTGCTCTACATCACCGACATCTCCTGGGGTCGTATTTCTCACCCCAAAGAAGTGCTGGAACTCAACCAGCAGCTCAACGTGGTGGTGCTCGACTTCGACGATGCCAAGAAGCGCATTTCACTGGGCCTCAAGCAGCTCACCCCGCATCCCTGGGATGTGTTGGACGAGACCATTCTGCCCGGTTCCAAAGTCAAGGGCCGCATTGTCAACATCGAAGATTACGGCGCGTTCCTGGAAATCATTCCGGGTGTCGAAGGCCTTATTCACATCTCCGAGGTCAGCTGGAGCAACCAGCCAGTCAATTCCAAGGAGTTCTTTAAGGTCAACGAAGAATACGAAGCCGCTATTGTTACCATCGACCGCGAAGAGCGCAAGATGTCGCTCAGCCTCAAGCAGTTGTCGCAGGATCCGTGGTTGCAGGTCGGGGACAAATACCCCGCCAAGAGCCAGCACAGCGGTCTGGTCAAGAACCTGACTCCCTATGGCGTTTTTGTCGAATTGGACGAAAACATCGGCGGCATGGTTCACATTTCCGACCTGAGCTGGATCAAGCGATTCCAGCACCCGTCAGAATTCGTGAAAGTGGGCGAGCGCCTGCCAGTTGTGGTGTTGGATATTGACCACGATGGCCGCAAAATCTCGCTTGGTCACAAGCAGATCGAGGAAGATCCGTGGGATACTTTCGCGACCATTTTCCCGGTCGGTTCTGTGCACGAAGCCACAGTTATCCGCAAAGACGAGAAGGGCGCCATCGTGGGTCTGCCTTACGGCCTCGAAGGGTTCGTGCCCAACCGCCACCTGAAAAAGGAGGACAACAAAACTTCAGTAGAAGTAGACGAAGTGCTGCCGTTCAAAGTGATCGAATTTGACCGCAACGACAAGCGCATCGTAGTGTCGCACAACCGCTACCTGAAAGATCTGGAGCGCGAAAACTCGCCTGGAGAAACCCAGGAAACTGAGCAGGATAGTGCTCCAGCAGCAGAAGCTTCCGAAGACCGTCCAGCAAGCGCTGCTCAGGCCCGGCCCAAGCGCAGTGCACCAGCAGCTTCTCCCAAAGCCAGCGATGGCGATGCGTTGAAGAAAGTGAACCGCAAAGTGGAAAAATCCACGTTTGGTGAACTTGACGCGCTCTCTAAGCTCAAGGCTCAATTGGAAGCTACAGAAGGTTCTGCTGCCCCAAAAGCGCCTGCCGCCCCCAAAGCACCCGCAGCATCTGCACCAGCTGCACCTGCAACGGAAGCACCCGCTGCACCTGCATCGTCTGTTAACGCAGGTGATGCCATGCCCGAGGCTACTGCTTTACCCACAGCCGAAGCAGCTGCCGAGGCCGCTGCTTTACCCACAGCTGAAGCCG
>CAYSDI010000014.1:0-29714 GCA_964429745.1 uncultured Chitinophagales bacterium
CCCCCCCCCAGCTCCAGGGCACCAACACCAGCGCCACCCAAACACCCAGCCATTCGTCCAGCACAATCCGCGACGCGTCATCACCCCAGTGGCGTTCCGCGCGGTTGGCACTCCACACCCCGACCCCGAACAGCGCCAGGCAAGCCGCGAGGGCCAGAAAAGGCTGGCTCAGGGTGCCTGGAAATGCGCCCGACAGGGTGCTTGTCAGCAGTGCCCACGAGCCCAAGCCGCCCAGTGCGCCTGCTGTTCCGGGGGCCAGGGGGGCATAGCCTAAGCCAAAGCCGCTGGCCAGCACCAACGCCAAACGGTCGTGCAAAGTCCCGCCCTCTTTTTCTGCCGAATTCACGCGTTATGGGCAGGTTCGTCGGTGTAGTAATCCAGGCCGAGGTGCGTGATCAGCGTTTCGCCCATCAGATGCCGCAGCGTGTTCATCAACTTTTCGCGCTGAATGAACACATCGTGTTGGGCATAAAGTCCCGGGGCGGTCTGCGGAGACTTAAAGTAAAAAGACAGCCATTCCTGCACTCCGGACATGCCTGCGCGAGCGGCCAGGTCCAGAAACAGGGCGAGGTCCAACACCAGCGGTGCGGCCAAAATGGAATCGCGGCACAGAAAGTCAATTTTGATTTGCATGGGGTAACCCAGCCAGCCCGTTATGTCGATGTTGTCCCAGCCCTCTTTGTTGTCGCCGCGGGGGGGGTAGTATTCGATCCGCACTTTGTGGTACAGGTCGCCATAGAGTTCCGGGTGCCGTTCAGGTTCCAGGATTTGCTCCAACACCCCGAGCTTGCTCACTTCTTTGCTTCGAAAATTGTCTGGGTCGTCCAGAACTTCCCCGTCACGGTTGCCCAAAATATTGGTGGAAAACCAGCCGCTGATGCCCAAACTGCGTGCCTTTAATCCCGGTGCGACGATGGTTTTCATCAGGGTTTGGCCGGTCTTGAAATCTTTTCCGGCCAGCGGTGCTCCGGTTTTCTTGGCCAGTTCCACCAACGCCGGCACATCGCAGGACAGGTTTGGTGCTCCGTTGGCATAGGGAATGCCCAGTCGCAGTGCGGCGTAGGCGTAAAGCATACCCGGAGGCAAGTCCGGGTGGTCCTGGTCAATGGCTTGTTCCAGCGCATCCAGCGACTGGTGAATGGCGCCGGGCGGGAGGTAGCGCTCCGTAGACCCGCACCAAACCATGACCAAGCGTTCGCAGCCGTGGGTTTGCTTGAACTGTCGGATGTCTTGCATCAGCGCATCAACGAGCGCCCTTTTGCTCGTCTGGGTTTTGACGTTAGGGCCTGATATACGGCTCACGTATGCCTGGTCAAAGACGGCAGGCATAGGTCGAATGGCCTCCAGCTCTCCGCGCACCGATTCCAGCAATTCCGGGCGAAGGACCCCGGCTTTCTGCGCGGCCTGGTAGCAATTGTCTTCGTAGATGTCCCAGCCCCCGAAAACCAGGTCCTGCACGGTACTTAAAGGCACAAAATCGCGCAGGAGCGGGTTGCGGCGCTCGGTGCGTTGCCCCAGTCGAATGCTGCCCATTTGGGTCAACGAGCCAATAGGCAAAGCCAACCCCATGCGAACAGCAAGAACTCCTGCAATAAACGTGGTGGCCACGGCTCCCATGCCAGGAAGCAGAATACCGAGTTTACCACTTGCCGGGCGCAGCGGAGTAAGGGGGGTAGGAATGCTCATAAAGTGCGGATAACATGAATTCGGTGAACGAAGCTGGTGAACGGCGCGAAAAAAGGTGGCTTCTAAAAACCGATCCGCAGGCAAAAGTACGCATGCTAATCCCGATTAGCTTGCTCGTTCCTGGGTTGGGATAGGTTGTGGAGAACCGTCAGCCCCGGCACAACCAAATGGCACTCAGCCCCCTGTCGCTTTCTTCCGCAAGGTCTGGTAGCCCCTGTACAGACGATGGATAGCTGTGAAGCCGGCACCGGCCACTACAATCCAGAGGGCGGGTTCCAGAACAGTTTGCCACAGCGCGGCATCGCCCTTCGCCCGCAACCCCAAAAAGCCGGTGGCGATAGCGGCCAGGCTGATAAGCACCAGGCGCTCCGGGCGTTGAAACAAGCCAAAACTGCCCGTTTGCCCAAGACCTTCGGTGCGCGCACGTGTGTACGAAACCATGATGGAGAAAACCATGGCCAGGAACGCCGCAAGCAAGGTTCGGGACTGATCCAGACTGTAGGCGGCCCAACCGATGCCCATAAACATGACTAGTTCGGCATAACGGTCCAAAACAGAGTCCAGGAGCGCCCCTGCGGGGCTTGCTGCGCCGCTAACCCGTGCAACCCGGCCATCCAAAACGTCAAAAAATCCGCCTAGCATCACCAGACCCCCAAATTGGGCCAGTCCGGCGTAAGCAGCAGGAAATCCTTTAACCGAGGCTTTAATCAGGCACCATGCTGCCCAACCATTGGCAAGCAACCCGAGCACAGTCAGGATATCGGGAGTGATGCGCAGCGCGATAAGCAAGCGGATCAGCGGCTGGCTAATGCGGTACAACAGATTCTGAAACAAGTCCTTTAACATGGGCAAAAAGCGCGGCTCTCTCTATACAAAGCGGCAAAGCTAGCTGAATAAAAAAAACCCGGCCAAACACCCGGGGTTTTATAAACCTCGACGAAAAGGATTAAGGACCTCCGCACGGTCTGGAATATCCTCTGTTCCTCCAAGTTATACACTCGGGGGAAGGGCCGCGCGGCTACGCGCAACGCCTGAGGTCCATTCTGGCTCCGGCGAGCAAAGTCCCGACTGGCGAAACTGTTAGGTTTAAAAAAGCTGGTGGTGTTTGTCCGGGAAGACGATGAACGGGAGCATAGCTCCCGGATATGGAAAAGAACTGGGGGCAATATAGGTCGAATATCCAGGTGGTACAACGGTCCACCAGGCAGATTAATCGCGTATCTTCGTAGGCTTTCGTTCAAAAAAATTGCCAAGGATGACTACGCCCTTCTTCCTCAGGTTTCTCATGCTCATGTTGATGGCCGCTCCGGCCGCAAATGCCCAAATTGACGGTGCGGTGCGCCGCAACCTCGTCGCTGGCATGGACCAGGATGCGGGCATGTATCTGCTGATCAAAGACGCGTCTGGCCGTCTGGTGCCTGGCAACCTGAGTGCCAAGGAAAAGCCCGGCCACATTACTATTTCGGGCTTTACCCAAACCTCAGAGGCTGCTCAGGAAGGCAAAGCGGTCAGTTTGGGACAGGTTCGCATTACCAAATCAGTGGGTGAATCCACAGCCGTGCTGCTTGAAGCGCTCAGCGAAGGTCACGTATTGAAGCAAGTTGATGTGTTGGTGTATAAAAAGAAATCGGACGGAACAGAGATTGAAGAGTTCCGACTCAAGCTGGAAGATGTTACCGTGGTTTCGGTACAAACTCGCTTTAAGGCGGGCAATAGCCGTATTCCCAACTCCACTTTGGTAGAAGAAGAGGTGGTTTTGGATTACCGGGCGATCACCTGGTTGTTGGATGACGGCACGTCTTCGTTTCGGGCAGAACAGTAAATCAACTTTGGCTCAGCGAACTATGCATAGCGCTGATTTTTAGTGCGTTTCCTTGCAAGCCTTTCAACCTAGTCATTATTTTGGTGAGTTCCTTGCACAATATGCGGGTCAGATTTGCGATATTATGAGTAACTTCCGTGCTGCTGTCGATTTTTACTTGACTCGGGGATATTCCCGCTTTATACCGCTTCGCCTCCACTGTCTATGGTTCGATTGGTCTGTCTCCTGTCCGGTATGCTTTTGTTAGCGTCTGCCCAGGGTAATACACATGCTATCGCAGGTCATGCGAAGGCTCCTTCTACCGCCGGTTCAATTTCGGCCGCTGGGCCCGCTGCCAGCACGACCGAAAAGCCCGCCAGCCAAACTCGCCTTGTCGCGAATGGTCCGGAAACCGAGGGCGAAAACAGCGGTCTGCTGGCTTCGGTCTCAAAAGCCGCTGAAGTTCGGCTGAGTCAGGAGTACGTGCGCTTTTCCGAGCGTCAAGGCCTACCCGACCGCGACGTGTTCATTTTGGCCATGACGGGCTTTGAACAACTGCAGCGTCAGGGTAAACTGCTCAACGAGCGCTACCTGACCGTCATCGATTTTCGCCTGCCCTCTACCCGCGAAAGAATGTGGGTGCTGGACATCATAGAGCGCAAAGTGGTGTTTAAAACCCTGGTCGCTCATGGAGTTAACTCCGGCGAGCTCTACGCCACGGAGTTTTCCGATCGCCCGCAAAGTTTTCAAAGCAGCCCCGGTTTTTACCTGGCCAGTGAGTCTTATATCGGCAAGCACGGTCTGTCCCTTCGCCTGGATGGTTTAGAGCCCGGCATCAACGGCAATGCCCGCGAGCGCGCCATCGTGCTGCACGGAGCGGATTACGTGAGCCAGGAGTTCATTCGCAACAACGGCCGGCTTGGCCGCAGCCAGGGTTGCCCTTCGGTACCGCTGGCGTTAAGCCAACCCATTATCGAGACCATTCAAGGGCAAAGCTGCTTTTTCATCCTTCAGCCAGGCCAACAATACCTGCAGAAGTCGAGTCTTGTTCGTCAGTCTTTGCTGGAAGGTTGATTTTAGCGATCCCTCAAGTGTATCGCTAGGCGAAACCTCCTGCAGGCTGTAACTTTCCGGGCGTGAATACTCCGCCCATCTTTCAACAAGCTCTTCGCTTTTCCAATGCCTACGCCCACTTGATCCCGCTGGGCTTGCAGCATGTTCCCGGATTATTGCCTTTTGCGCTGGACCCGGAATTGTGGCGATACACACGTGCAAATTTGCGCAGCGAAGACGATCTGATCGAATACGTCGATCTGGCGGTTGCAGAACGCCGCGCAGCCCAATCGTATCCCTTTGCCATCGTGGATGCCGCCACTGGGGCGGTGGCAGGCAGCACCCGGCTTTGCGCCTTTTCCTGGGACAACGACCGTCTGGAAATCGGTTTTACCTGGCTGGGCAAACCCTTTCAGCGCAGCGGATTGAACCGGGCTGTCAAATTTGAACTTTTGCGTTTTGCCTTTGAGCAATTACACGTAGAGCGTGTAGAATTCAAGATTGACAGCCGCAACCAGGCCTCTCGCAAAGCCCTGCTCGGAATTGGTGCAACGGAAGAAGGCACGCTTCGCAAGCATATGGTTAACGCAGACGGCTTCCGAAGAGACTCGGTTTACTTCTCTATTTTGCAGGTCGAATGGCCCTCGCTTAAAGAGCGGGTGTTTTCCAAATACGCCCGGGAACCCGCCGAAGCAAAGCGACCTATCCTATAAAATAGTATGGTTTTATAGAATGGTTTGATAGATTGGTTTAATAGAATGGTTTGGCGCCTTAGGCCTGAAAATTTTCTGCCTGCTCGGTTTTAAATTCCGAATTGGTGTGGAAGCGCAACTCGGGGTAATTCTCTTGTGAAACATTTAAAATCCACGCCGACTCGGCAAAAAAGACCCAGTTTCCGTCTTTGTCCGTGGCGACATGGTCGCTTTTGTAGCGGAGAAATTCCTGCAACTTGGCAGGGTTGTCCGTGGTGATCCAGCAAGCCTTGTAATAGGGAAGCGCGTGGAAGGTGCTGCGTGCTCCATACTCGTGCTCCAGGCGGTACCGGATTACGTCAAACTGCAATTCGCCTACTGTCCCCACAATTTTTTTGCTGCCCGGTTCTTTAATGAACAACTGCGCCACCCCTTCTTCGGTCAACTGCCGAATGCCCTTGTCCAATTGCTTGGACTTCATCGGGTCGTTATTGACCACTTCGCGGAAAATCTCCGGCGAGAAACTCGGAATGCCGCGGTACGTGAACGCTTCGCCCTCTGACAGCGTATCGCCGATTTTAAAAATACCGGTGTCGTAGAGCCCGATCACATCGCCGGGCCAGGCCTCCTCAATCACCTCTTTGGAGCGCGCCATGAAAGAATATGGGTTCGAAAAGCGCACTTGCTTGTGCAACCGGGTGTGTTGGTAAAAAGTGTTGCGCTCAAACTTGCCCGAGCAGACCCGGAGAAAAGCGATGCGGTCGCGGTGCTTGGGGTCGATGTTAGCGTGGATTTTGAACACAAAACCGCTGAACATTTGTTCATTCGGTTTTACGTCGCGCAAATCGGTGGGGCGTGGTTGGGGTGGGGGGGCGATCCGCACAAAAGCCTCCAGCATTTCCTGCACTCCAAAATTGTTGACGGCACTGCCAAAGAATACCGGGGCTATTTCGCCGCGGTGATAGGCCTCAACATCCAATTTGTCGTACACGCCATTGATCAGCTCGGCATCTTCGCGCAAAGCTTTGGCTGCTGAACCCAACTGTTCATCAAGCTCCGGGTCATCCAGCCCTTCAATGGTCAGCACATCTTCCGTTCGCCGGACACCGCCCGGACGGAACATCAGCAAGCGGTGCTGATCCAGGTCGTACACCCCCTGGAAGGTTTTGCCCATACCCACTGGCCAGGTCATCGGCCGCAAGCTGATTTTCAGCTTTTCCTCCAGTTCATCCAGCAAATCGAACGGGTCGCGGCCGTCGCGGTCCAATTTGTTGATAAAAATGATGACCGGGGTGGAGCGCATCCGGCAAACCTTCATCAGTCGCTCGGTTTGTTCCTCAACACCTTTTACGCAGTCAATCACCAGCACGACACTGTCTACTGCCGTCAGGGTGCGGTACGTGTCTTCAGCAAAGTCTTTGTGACCCGGCGTATCGAGCAGGTTGATCAGGAGGCCCGAATACTCGAAACTCATAACCGAAGTAGCCACCGAAATACCGCGCTGCCGCTCAATTTCCATAAAGTCGGACGTGGCGCTCTTGCGGATTTTGTTGCTTTTTACCGCACCCGCTGTTTGGATGGCGCCGCCAAAAAGCAAGAACTTTTCGGTCAGGGTAGTCTTGCCGGCATCTGGGTGCGAAATGATCGCAAACGTTCGCCGTTTGGCGATTTCTTCGGGTAAACTCATCAGGCGGACAAAGTTACGACCAGGAGGTCCTAAATCCTCATGCGGCTGCCTGCTAAGGGCTGACGCGCGCCGCTCGGGGCTTGACTTGCGCCTTAGGATAGCAGGCGCCTGCAGCCAAGTTCGGGGGAAGGGGGTTTTGCGGCAATTTTCGGCTACTTTGGCATGCCGTGAATGACCTCCCTGAAAGCCGGATTGAGCGGGAACTGAACAAATTGATTCCCGTGGCGGTGCCGTATAACCTGCGCCGCCATTTTCCTTTTAAACAACTGGGCCAACGCCGCCTGGAGCTCCTGTTGTTTGCGCTTTTTCGGCGCGGATTAGAATCTGGCGCCTACAAAAAGGAGTTTGACGATTTAGCGCTGACCCCATCGTTTGAAGGGTTGGGCAGAATCGTGCTGTTGCGCTATCGGAAGCAAACAACCGGGGCTGTGCTTTGCTGCCAAACAGCAGAGCCTTTGAACACCGGCGATTTTGTTCGGCTTCTGTTGCTTTTTGCTGAAGTCGCAGAGCGCGAAAGCCTACTAAAACTCAATCAAAGCCCGCGCATCTTCCTGGCTCTGCCGGGAGGAGTGGATACGGAAGTACAGATGCTGACCCAGGACTGGCCAGCGGGGCTCATCCACCTTGAAGGCCTCCCTGCAGCGGATCCCGACCATCTGAAGGCCCTGAATGTAGAGTGGCTTCTTCCCGCCGATCTGGACCCGCTGTTGGCTGCTGAGCCGGACCTCAAAAGCCTGTTTTTTGCGGTAGAGATGGTGGCTCCCGAGCAATCGCTGCGTCGTATTCTGGGCGAGTTTCGCGTTGAAGAGCTCGAAGAACAAGAGGCTGCCGCGGTGGTTGCCAAACTTACAGCCACACCTGGTTCGAGCATGAATTCCGTTGGACTCATTCGGTTTTTTGGTTACCCTCGCGAGTTTTTGCGCCAATTGGTCAAGGATCCGGCGCTGCGCGAAATCATGATCAAGGGCGCTGAATTTAAAGCGGAGTTGGATTACGCTGTCCTGGACTTTTTGCACCGTAAATGCCAGTTGATTGGCAAGGTTCTGTTAGCCACGGCGCCTGTCCCGCCTCATGCTCCGGCCAGGCAAGCAGTTGTTCCTTTTGTGTTCTCCAGGATAGTGATTAAATATTTGAAAAATTCAAATTCAGTGGTTCTGCAGGAAATTGCCCGAAGCGGAGCAAGGCGAGATTTCTACGAAGACGCCAACCTTGACATGATCCGCGCAGATTTGTTGACCCTGGCAGTAGAGTTGGCGGAGCAAGAGCTGTGGCAAGAGCCATTTGCTAACCCTGTGGATAGCGCGCGCATGGAAGCGCTCCGTCACGCCGCGCTCGAAACCCCAAATCAAGCGCAGCTCGCTCAGCGTTTTGCCGATGATTGGGAAGCCTTGCAACCGGTTATCCGGTCGATGGAAAAGAAAATGCTGGCCTTTTTGCCCCGAGATCCTGTCTTGCTGCTGGATGATTTTGGGTCGTTGAAGGATGAAAAGGGCAAAGCCAGCCAATTATTAGCCGGTTTTCGCAAACGGTTCCAGAAGCCGGACCCATGAAGCCGGTTGCTTACCGTCATCCTAACATTTTTTCCCACAATTCGTATAAAAGCTGGGGTTTTTAGAAGTTCTCGTTGGTTGCTTCAAGTTAACCGAATCCTTAATTTCGCGGCGCCATTGTAAGTAAAACCGGAAACCCTTCGCCCGAGCCAATTTTCCCATTATGGATCATATTGACATTCTTGGTATCCCCGTCATCAATTCTACCGCTAAAGCGGTGAACGAGGTTTTTGACGGCATCCTGAGCCGTCCATTCGAGCGCTGCAACACTGTGTATTTTGTCAATGCCTATGGCGGTAACCTCAGCTTTGAAGACAAGGCTTTTGCAAAAGCGCTGAAGGAAGCTGATTTTCTGCTCAATGACGGGCTGGGCGTTGATATGGCGGCCTGGTTGCGAGGCCGCAAATTCCGCGAAAACCTCAATGGCTCCGATCTGATTGATGAAGGCGATTTCCTAAAGATTTGCGCTGCCAAAAACTACACGGTCTTTGTGCTTGGCGCCAAACAGGAGGTGCTGGACCTGGCCGTGGCGAATTACCGGGCAGAATATCCGGGCTTGAAAATCGCGGGTTCGCACCACGGGTATTTCAACCACTATGGCGACGATCAGTCGCTGCCCGTAGTGGATGCCATCAATGCCTCGGGTGCCGATGTGTTGCTGGTTGGTTTTGGAAACCCGCGCCAGGAACACTGGATTGACACTTACAAAGACCGTCTGCGTTGTAAAATGGCCATAGGCTTTGGCGGTTCCATTGACCAGGTAGCTAAAGTTGTGCCCAGGGCCCCCAAGTTTTGGATCGCGATCCGTATGGAGTGGTTATTCCGCCTTTTCCAGGAACCCAAGCGCCTATGGAAGCGCTACCTGATCGGCAATCTCGTGTTTCTGAGCCGCGCGCTGGTGGGGAGCAAGGGTCTTTACAAAGAGGTTTAGCTCGCACTTCCGTAAACTCCCGCAGCGCTATGGTTCCGGCATTTCTACGCGGCGTACATGCCGTACATAGGGCATGTTATTCCGGGCAAAGGGCGGATGTTAGCGCAAGCGGCTCCAGTACAACTTGCGGAACGCGTTGACGGTTTCGTATTGCAAGCGCGACGCGGGAGCCTTGGGATAGGTTTTCCAGGATTCCGGAAATTCGTATCCCCACTCATTCATGTATTCGCTGAAAAGCTTGACAGCGCGGGCCTGCAGCTCCGGGGTATCGTAGTATGACCAGAAATCGCGGCTCTTTTGTCCCGTGACGTTTTTGCTGGGCAATGGCCGAATAGGCTCAATGTTGATTTTGCGCAAGGCTGTGGCAAAATCCGCTTGTAGATTCTCGTAGCGAATAAGATAGTCAAACTTGTGGTGATCCAATATAGACCAACTGGAATAAGGCATGGTGTAAAAGCGCTTGAAAAATGCGCCAAAATCCGCTTGATTCTCTTTGATGAATTCAAAGCGGTTCCTGTCCCAATAAAGTAGGAAATATTTGTGCAAAAAGCCAAAATCCTTTTTGCGCTGGTTAGAATAGGCGCCGACGTGGTCTGTTTTGTACTTAAAGAATTTGGACACGGCAACGTCCAAAGGATTTCTTATGTTTGAAAAAACAAAATACTTTTTTTCTTCAGGTGACGCCTGTTTCATGAAATCCGTGTACAAAGCATGCTTGAAGAGAATTTTCTCGCCAGCATAAAGCTCTAACAATTCGTTCTGCACGGTGGTGCAGGCCGTTTGCGGCAATTGGATGTAGACGTATTTGTGTTTGTGCGAAACGACCACGGTTGAACTTCAGTTGTTGGGGCATACGCAAAAATGGAGGCCCCGGTTACCCTTCAGAGCGCGAAGTTAGCCAGATTCCAGCTCCTTTTCAGGAAAAGCGGCCTTTGGATACCCAAAAGCACTCTTCAACGGTTGGTTTTTCAAAGTCCAAACTTTGCGCACAGTAGTCTGGAAATCAGGAAGTTTCGCGCTATTTTCAGGCGCGAATGAACCATACCCTCATCATCGGAGCGGGACCCGCCGGACTGGCCATGGCCGGTCGCCTTCGGGCAGCTCATAAGCCGTTTGATATTCTGGAGCAATTCCACGGAATTGCCCCTTCCTGGCAAAACCACTACCGCCGTTTGCATTTGCACACGGTTAAGAAATTTAGCAATCTTCCCGGTGAACCGCTCCCGGTTAGCCTGCCAAAATACGTGCCCCGGCAGGAGTTGGTCAATTATTACCAGAACTATGCAAAGTCCCGCGGCATTGAACCAATTTTCGGCCAAACGGTAACCCGTGTTCACAGGGTTGGTGACCACTGGCAGGTCAACACCCAGGATCGCACCTTGCGGACCAGCCAAGTGGTGGTTGCCACTGGATTCAACCGCCGCCCCAAGCAGCCTAAATATGCGGGAGAGGAGCAATTTGGGGGTGAAATTCTGCACAGCCGGCATTACCGATCAGCAGACGATTACCGCGGCAAAAAAGTATTGGTGGTGGGTTTCGGCAACACCGGAGCTGAAATTGCCCTCGATTTATTGGAACAGGGCGCGTTGCCTTCGCTTTCGGTACGCAGCCCGGTCAATGTGGTGCCGCGCGATTTTTTAGGCACTTCCACGCAGGAGAGCGCCATGTTTTTGTCAAAGCTTCCGACGGCTATAAGCGATCCAATTGGCTGGTTTTTCCAGCGCCTTTCTATTGGGGATCTGACAGCGCATGGCCTGCGCAAACCGCCGGAATCACCTGCATGGCAGCAGCGAACCCTCGGCAAAACGCCTGTGATGGACATCGGAACTGTCGCTGCCATTAAGCGCGGGGCCATTTCGGTTAATCCGGGCATTCTGCAATACAGCCCCGGTCAAGTACATTTTGTAGATGGCCGTTCCGAATCATTTGATGCGGTGATCCTCGCCACCGGATACGCGGCCGCTGTGGAGGAATTTTTGGATGATACCGGCTCGTTGCTCAACAACCTTGGCGTGCCCTCCGGACTTTGGTTTGACCATAAGCCTGGCTTGTATTTCCTCGGCTTTGACGCCTATTCCAACGGGTTGCTGTGGAGCATTCGCGAGGATTCTGGCAAAATCTTGAACCACATGCTCGACCGCCAAGTGCAAAAAAGCCCTTCCTCTGTTGCCACTTCTTTAGAAACGGCGGGCAACGCATAACGCCCATTCCATGAAAAATTTTGCGGATCACGTAGATTATATTCTGGTTGGTGCAGGCTCTGCGGGTTGCGTCCTGGCCAACCGGCTGAGCGCCGATCCCTCCGTGCGGGTGCTGCTTTTGGAGGCTGGAGTCCCGGATACCAGAATGGAGATCCCGGTACCGGGAGCTTTTTACAAATTGTTCAAAACAGAGGTGGATTGGGCCTATTCGTCCACGCCGCAGCCCGGTTTGAATGGTCGGAGCCTGTTTATGCCCCGCGGTAAAACGCTGGGAGGCAGTTCCAGTATCAACGCCATGATCTACATCCGCGGCCACCGCAGCGACTACGACCACTGGCAGGAACTGGGCAACCCAGGATGGGATTATGAATCTGTGCTGCCGATGTTTCGGCGCTCGGAAGATTTCGCGGATGGAGCAGATGAATTTCACGGCGAAGGCGGTGATTTAACGGTTTCAAGACCCCGTTTTCCACACGAAATGGGAGAGGCGTTTATCCAGTCCGCCGAGGCCCTGGGTTTTGACCGAAACAATGACTTTAACGGCGAGCATCAGAGCGGTTTTGGCCGTTACCATGTCAATATTCGCAACGGCAAGCGCTGTTCCAGCGCAGTGGCTTTTCTCCGGCCCATCCTTAACCGGCCAAACCTCACGGTCATCACTCAGGCCCAGGCTTCGGAAATTCTGATGGAAGATGGCCGGGCAACAGGAGTCCGCTGCATGCTCACTGAAGGGTCTGACGGCCGCCAGCGCCGGGTGCAGGATTACCACTGCCGTCGCGAAGTGATTCTCTGCGGTGGAGCCATTAACAGCCCGCAATTATTAATGCTTTCTGGTATCGGCCCCAAAAACCATTTAGAGGAACTGGGCTTGCCGGTGCTTCGCGACCTTCCGGGGGTGGGGGCTAACCTGCAGGATCATCTGTTCGCTCCGTTAGTCTTTACCAACCGCCAGCGCAATTCTATGGATACGGTGGATCGGCCCGCGCATCTTTTGCCTAATCTGATTCAGTTTTTTCTTTTGGATCGGGGTCCTCTTACGAGCAACATCGCGGAATCAGGCGGTTTTATTCGCACGGTCCAAGGGCTGCGTGCCCCGGACATGCAATTCCACTTCATCCCTGCGTTTTTCGTCAACCACGGCTTCGAGCGTCCCGATGGCCACGGACTTTCGCTGTGTGCAACGTTGCTCGCGCCCCAAAGCCGGGGGTCTATTCAGCTCAGTTCGGCAGATCCTTTGGCTCCACCGGTCATTGACCCGCAACATTATTCGCATCCTGCAGACCTTGAAGCCATGAAACGCGGGGTGCGAACGGCGCTGGAAATTCTTCGCCAGGAACCTATGGAGCCCTACCTCGGCAAACCTTTTTCGCCCAATGAAATCTGGCCCAGCGACGCGGTGTTGGAACAATGGATTCGCAACACCAGCGAAGCACTTTACCACCCGGTGGGCACCTGCAAAATGGGGCAGGACAGCATGTCCGTGGTGGACGCAAGCCTTCGCGTACACGGAATTAAGGGTTTGCGCGTCGCGGACGCCTCCATCATGCCCGAAATAGTCCGGGGCAATACCCATGCCCCAACCGTGATGATCGGGGAAAAAGCCGCTGACTTGATTCTGGAAGACGCTCGCCATTCTCAAAGAAGCCATTCGCCGGTAAAAAAGACCGTAAACGGGTAGATTGCGTGTATTTTTAGGTGAATTTCCACAAGGGTACTTCTAAAAACTACAGAGACAAGGCTTGCCCAAGTTGCGCCACCGGAGTTTAATCCTGTAAATGAGGATGGCGCAACTTGGGCATAACGAAGGATATGATGTTTTTAGGAGTACCCATAATTCTTTTTCTCTATGGCTACCATGACCTCTCCCGCTGCTAAAACGCTTGATGGGGCTTCACAAGCAGCCGCTATTCAGACTGTTTTCAAGGCACAAAAAGCATACGCCCCGGAGCTGGCACTAACCAGCGCCAGGCAGCGCATTGCCACATTGAAGCGGCTTCAACGCGAGATGATGAAGCGGCAGCAGCTCTTTCGCGATGCCATGATGGCAGATTTTAGCAAGCCGGCCACAGAGGTTGATCTGACCGAATTGTTCCCGATTTCTGCAGAAATAAAACATACCTGCGCTCACTTGAGCGATTGGATGAAACCTGTTAAGGTGGGCATACCTTTGCCTATGTTGGGCAGTTCCGCTGAAATTCGCTACCAGCCTCGCGGGGTTTGTCTGATCATTTCGCCTTGGAATTTTCCGATTAACCTGACCCTCATGCCCCTGGTGTCCGCCATTGCTGCCGGAAACACGGTGGTGCTCAAAACGTCTGAACTCACGCCGCATACCAGCCAGGCCATGACCGACCTGGTTCAGGCGCTTTTTGATCCTCGGGAGGTGGCCGTTTTTCAAGGAGATGCCTCTGTCGCTCAGGAACTGCTGCTGCTGCCCTTCCACCATATCTTTTTTACGGGAAGTCCTGCCATAGGAAAGGTTGTGATGCGCGCCGCCGCCGAACATCTGGCTTCAGTCACTTTGGAGCTCGGGGGTAAGTCGCCCGTCATTGTGCATGAGAGTGCCGATCTGGAGGATGCTGTGCGCAACATTGCCTGGGGCAAATTCATCAACAACGGACAAATATGTCTTTCGCCGGATTATGTTCTCTTGCCTGAGCAATTGCACGATTCATTCAATCAGCTCATGGAAGTTCAGGTGCAGAAGTTTTACGGCAAAACGGACGAGGCGCGTCGCGCGAGCAGCAGCTATGCGCGCATCGTCAACGACCGGCATTTTGAGCGGCTCCAAGGTTTGTTGGACGATGCGTTAGCCAAAGGGGCGACTGTTGCTTTAGGAGGAGTTACCCGCGCGGAGGAACGCTACATTTCGCCTACGGTTTTGGGTAACATAACAGATGATATGGCAATTATGCAGGAGGAGATTTTTGGACCCATCCTGCCAGTGCTGCTTTATACCGAACTCGAAGATGCCATAGCCTACGTCAACGAAAGGCCGCGTCCGTTAGCCTTGTACGTATTTTCCGGAAAGTCTGCTCCGATCGATCATATCCTGGAACGCACCGTTTCCGGAGGTGCCTGCATCAACAACAACGTGGTGCATTTTTTCAACCCTAACATTCCGTTTGGAGGCGTCAACAACAGCGGTTTTGGCAGTAGCCATGGAGTCCACGGGTTCAAAACGTTCAGCCATGCCCGGGGCGTTGTACACCAGCAGCCCAACCTCACCGCTGTGCGCCTGATGATGCCACCCTATTCCAACAACGTGGAAAGGCTTGTGGATCTGACCATTAAACTTTTTTAAGGGGAAACATCAGGCGCTTCCTCTGTGGACAAAACCAGGCTGTCTGGCTTTTGCGCTGCAGACTTAAACGCTTCCATTTGCTGCCTGCGTTTGGCTTCACTGGCTAGCTTCTGTGCTGCTTCGCGTGCGCGATCGCCTTCAAAGGCGGCGTCTTTGCCGTACAAATCCACGTGGAACAGCGGCCAGCCGTCTGCGTCTGCCCGCGCAGTGAAGTGCCTAAAGTACACGGGTAGTCCGGGGTTGAGGGCAATTTTGTGCTCTTTGCGCTCAGCAATTTTGCGCTCCACCAAGGCCATATCAGCCGAACCCGTGTCGCGCGCCAGCAGGTATGCGGCAAAGTCCATCGGGCGATCCAGGCGAACGCAACCATGGCTGAACGAGCGGATCTCGCTATCGAAATAGCGCTTGGCATTGGTGTCGTGCAGGTACACGCTGTGGGTATTGGGAAAGAGAAACTTGACCAAACCCAGCGCATTGGATGTGCCACCGTTTTGGCGCACCAAGTAAGGAAAATTGCCAGAACTGACCCCTGTCCAATCCACACCTTGCGCATCGACCACTGTGCCGCTCCGGTCGCGAACGGTGTAGCCATTTCGGCTTAAATAAGCAGGATCATTTTTGACCTTGGGAAGGATTTCCTGGGTGGAAATGCTGTAAGGTACGTGCCAATACGGATAGGCCACTAAGACGTTGATGGTGCTGGTGATTTCCGGCGTTTGGTTGGAGCGGGTTCCAACCACGACGCGATGCGTATGTTCAATCGTGTCGCCTACAATGATTTGCAGCTCAAAACCGGGCAGGCAAACCCAGGCAAAAGGTTGGGTCCAATCGCTTTCCCAGCGCCAGCGCTCCAGGGTGATGGCCAGGCTGCTGTAGCGGTCAGCATTGCTTCGGCCCAGGGCCAAGGCCGTGTTGGACCCGATAACCCCATCGTCTTTAAGTCCGTGCATCCGTTGAAAACGGCGCAAGGCAAGGTCTGTGAGGGAATCTGACGCCCAACCCGCAGAATCCAGGTACCCGCGAAAGCGCAACAATTCGCGGGCAAGCATCCGTGCCTGAACAGAGTCCTGTTTCTCGGTGGGCACAGTTGCCGTGCTGTCTTCGAGCAGGTAGGTCTGAACAAAACGGGCGGTGGCTTGCTGCAAGGCGTGGTACAGCGGATTGGCGGGTTGCAGGGCTCGCAGCGCATTGTACCAGGCATTGGAGTCAGCCGAAGCGCCCATCCAGGCCAGCAAATCGGGAACCCGCTCATTGGGCGTCCAACTGCCCGCCGCCGAATCCGGGGCGAAGCGGCCCACGGCCAGGTCATGCCCAAAACGGAGCAGCCCGTCGCTGAGCTGCAATTCCATCCGGGCGTAATCTTTGGGTGATTCCAGCCCAAGCTGGGGATCCGGCAGGTAAATTTCAGGGTCCAGGCCATATCCACGGGCACCGTTGAGTAAACGCATCGCGCGCTGCCGGGGTTCCTCGGCCAGCCACTGTGCATCATATTCCTTAGCCTGGTAAAAGCCCCGCAACAAGGTTGCGCTGGTCAACTCGCGACCATCCACTTCTAAAGATTTGTTCTCGCGCCGGGTCAGCAGCTTTTCCAATTCTTTACCGACGTCTGCCCGCCAGATTTCCGGAATTTCGGTGTTGGGAGAATTGCTCCGCCCACTGGTATCTTGCGAGTCAGCGGAATTGCAGGCTTGCATAAGCAGGCAAGTACCCAGTGCCATCGCTGGAATTCGGCCAAACCAGGGTGCGCGCATCCTCATCCGGTGAAAATACACAGGCGTTTCACGCCATTGATGAAATCTATCCACAAAGCCTTGTGATCTAGCCAGGATAGCCGGTACAACCGGTTTAAGGGTCATCTTGCTCATTACTCAGCCTTGAAACCGGGTTGGGGAATGGCGTGCTCAAAGAGCAACATTCCGTCAACATCGTGAAAGCGGACGTTGAGTATACGGCTGCCCCTTCCCCCGGTTACTTCCATTATGGCGAAATTGCGCTGCTCTAAAAGCGAACCCGGCAGGAGCAGGGCGTTGTTCTCTTCTTTGGGTTTGTGCGCGCCGGAGGTCAGGGGCGACACCGTGAGGTCGTAAATCCAGGCACCACCGGGCAAGTCCAGGCGGCTGATTTCGCTGTGGTGGCGGTCGCCGCTGAGCACGACTACACCGTCGATGCTCTCCTGATCAATTCGGTCCAGCAGGCGCTGGCGCTCCTCCGGGGCAAGGTTTTGGTAGGTTTCCCAAACGGCTGCGGTATTGAGCAGTTGCCCGCCCATCAGCACTAGTTTAAAAGTGGCTTTGCTGTTGATCAGGCTGGCGATGAGCCAGTTTTCCTGTTCAGCGCCTAGCAAGGTGGGGGCAAAGGTCTTGGCACCGTTTGGGCTGCGGTTCCAGCGGTTATCGAGCAGAAAAACATCCACATCGGCCCAACTAAAAGAGCTCATGGTACCGTTCATGCCCGCTGCGCCGTAGGAAGGGTTGGCCCAAAAGTCCCGGAACGCATCCAGCGTCCATTGCTTGTGAACGAAACTTCCGTCGGCGTCATTGGGGCCGAAGTCGTGGTCGTCCCAGATGGCGTAATTGGGCACACTGCGCAATAGCCGCTGCATTTCCGGGGTGGCCCGGGTATGGGCATAACGATGGTAAACTCCGCTGCGGGAACTGAAATCCGGATCGCGCAGGTAGGTGTTGTCTCCCAGCCAAAACATGGCGTCGGGCTGTTGGTCGGCTATGGATTCTAAGATGCCGTATTCGCCTCCGTACGGTTTGCCGGGTCGGTCGTAACCCTGCTCGTTGATGTAGGTGCAGCTCCCCGCAGCAAAACGCAGGGTAGGCATCGTGTCCTGGAACTGCCAAACCAACGCGGTGTGAAAAGGCACGGTCTCTATTGCCGACCGGCTGCCGTCCGGGGCTTCCAGGTAAAGCCGGGAGTCGTACGGCCGATCCGGTTGCAGCAACGTCGCAGTCAGCGCACCCAAAAAAAAGTCTTCGCCATCAAGGGTAAGACGCGTGGAGCGGCCCTGCTCAGGAGCACCCTCCGGCCAACACTCCCAAACCGCAGTACAAGCGCGGTCAGCCCGAACCCAAAGCCTGGCTTCCCGATAGGTAACATGCCCGAGCATGAGCCCCAACAGAACCGGGGCCTCTTCCAAACCATTGGGTATGTTGTTGTTCCGGGGAAGGGCTTCCGTTTGCTCTGCGACGCCTGTGCTGGTTTGGGTTTGTGACGCCGGGCTGCCCGGAAAAGCACGGGCGTTTGACGCGGCGGTTGTCAGGGCGGAAGATTCGGTTGTCAATCCGGGTGACATCGCAGGTAGCACTCCGGGTGACATCTCAGGGATCAATCCTGCTGGCGCTGCTGGCACTGCGGGCGTCATCGCGGCTGTCATTCCCGCTGTCAAGCCAATGAACGACCAGGTGGCGAGCAGCAGCAGCATGCCCAGCCGCTGCGCGCTCAACGAGGGGAATTTCAACGACGTTGAAGGGGGGTGGGGGGCTGGGAAGTTCATAGAAGGCATTCCGATTACTGGCGGAAGCAAGCCGGGGCAAAGATAAACCTATACGTCCGCAGGCTCGTTTGTAGGCGGAATTTTAACCCAATTCTCCATGAACAAAATAATTTATGCCTTTAAAACAACCAATGGACCCAAAGCAGCGTAATTTAAAGGCAGTTATTTCCTTGCCTTGCTTTGATCTCCATCCATCCTCATGCGCTTTTTACCAGTTTCTGTTTGTCTGCTTTATTGGCCGCTGGCCATGCTCTTGTCCTCTGCATTGTTTTTAGCATTGCCGATCGCTGCACAAAACACCCCAACTTTCGCCCCAATTCAGCCGGAGCATGTGCAAATCGCTCGGGATGAGTGGGGAGTTCCACACATTTTTGGAAAGACAGACGCTGATGTCGGGTACGGACTGGCATGGGCTAATGCCGAAGACGCCTTTTCGGTGATGCAGGAAACGGTGCTCACGGGCAAGTCCATGATGGGATTGTACCAGGGCAAGGAAGGCGCTGTTCGCGATTACCTGATGGCTGCATTGGATATTCCCACGATTGTGCAAAGCCGCTATCAGAACGATTTTTCAGAATCGTTTCGCCGCTATCTCGATGGCTACACCCAAGGCTTAAATGATTACGCCCGTGCCCATCCCCGTGAAGTACTTGTGCAGGGATCCTTTCCGGTTACCCCGCAAGAACTTATTCAGGGCTCGGTCTTCATAACAACCTACATGGTTTATGCCATGCGTGAGATTGAAGCCATTGTCAAAGGCCGCTATGCGCTGGACCACGAAGGGGCTGTGGGATCAAACGCTTATGCACTGCGTTCCGGCCGCACGGCGGATGGCCGCACTTACCTGGCCATTAACCCCCACCAGCCTATGGAAGGGCCCTTTTCGTTTTACGAATGCCACCTAACCAGCGAAGAAGGGTGGAATTTTCACGGGGGAATGTACCACAATGGCCTGTTACCCGGATTTGGCAATAATGACCACCTGGGTTGGGCCATGACTTACAACGCGCTCGACCTGGTGGATACGTACCGGCTGGAAATGGATCCGGACCGCAAATTTCATTACCGCTATGACGGTGGCTACCGGGAGTTGGAGCGCAAGAGAATCTGGTTGGATATCCGCTTTGGTCCGGCGGTAATCAAAGTGCCCAAATGGGTATACTGGAGCGTGTACGGACCCACTTTTCAACAGGAAGACGAATTCTTTGGCGTGCGTTTTGGGAATACGTTCAATATTCTGGCCGCCGAACAATTGTACCGCATGAACAAAGCCACCAGCTTCGCTGAGTTCCGTGAGGCGATGCTGCTGCGGGGCATTCCCCGGTTCAACTTTGTCTACGCCGATCGCGAGGATAATATTTACTATGTTGACAATGGCCAGATCCCGGACCGCAAACCCGGGTATGATTGGGCAGGGGCCGTTCCGGGCATCAGTTCCGACAATCTCTGGACTGACTTTATTCCCTATGACAGTCTTCCTCAGGTGCTCAATCCCAAAGCTGGCTATGTATTCAATACCAATAACAGTTCGTTTCACTGCACGGCATGGGGGCAAAATGCCGATTCCACCAACAAAGCCCGCTACCCCGACCACGCTGGCTACAAGTCATCTGACAACAACCGGGCGCTGCGTTTTGAGGAATTGATTTCATCGCGCGCCACATTTGCATTCGAAGAGTTCAAAGCCATCAAGTTTGACAACCAGTTTCCAGCCTGTTCACCTTTTTTGGCTTCTTGCGAAGTGCTCTTCAACCTGGACTCAACGGCCTACCCCCATTTGGCCCAATCCATTGAACTGCTCAATACCTGGAACGGCCACGCCAACGCAGAAAGTCCTGCGGCAACCTTGTTTGCCTTGACCATTGACAAAGTTTTTCAGGCCAACCACCTTGGCTACGACGAATTTTCTAACGGCTTTGCTGTGCAGCCCCAGGCCCTGATCAAGGGTTTAGAAGAGGCGCAAGCCCACCTGCTTCAGTACTTCAAACAAGTCCAGGTGCCGCTCCAGGAATTTCAACGCATTATTCGCGGCGACATTGACCTGCCACTCCCGGGATACTTTGATGTGCTAGCTGCCAATTACTCTCAACCAGCCGATGACGGACGTTACAAGGTCTTTGTTGGGGATGCCTACACGCAGTTTGTGGCTTTCGGACCTGGCGGTGTGGAGAAATTAGAAACCCTGCAGCCTTTTGGTTCCTCCAGCCGGGCCACAAGTCCTCACTACACCGACCAGATGGCTTTGTTCACCGAGGGACGCACCAAAAGCATGGCAATGGACAAAGCGGGAATCCTGGCTCGGGCAGTTCAGATTTACCATCCAGGTCAAGACCGGGTTCGGCCAACCACAGAAAATTTTTCTATGAGCAAAAAAAATAGTCCGGAGCATTGAGTAATCGGTCCGAGCTTTTTCTATTTTCCAAGCCTAATTCAATTGACAATCCCATCGCTCATGGTTACTCCTGCTTGCCCGATTCGGGTCCTGCCTATGCTGGCTGTTCTTTTTCTGGCTGCCACGCTACCTTCCTGCACCAACACCAAACAGCAGGAGGGCCCTATTGCCGCTGACGGATTTACCGAAGACCTATTAATGGAGCGGCTGATCAGCGCAGCCCCAGGTCAGGTCATTACGTTGGGCGAAGGGGAGTTTCGTTTTACGCGATCGCTGAGCCTTGATGGCATTACCGGTGTTACGCTGGCCGGGGCTGGTGCAGACAAAACCATTCTTTCGTTTACCGGCCAGACTGACGGGGCAGAAGGGCTGCTCATCACCGCGGATTCCTTTACCGTTCGAGATCTGGCAGTTTTGGACGCTGCCGGAGACGCGATCAAAGTCAAAGATGGCAAATCCATAACCATTCAGCGTGTTCGGGTGGCCTGGTCCGGGGGACCTAAAGCGGCCAATGGTGCCTATGGGCTTTACCCAGTAGGTTGCAAGGGGGTGCTGATCGAAGACTGCGAAGTTTCCGACGCTTCGGACGCTGGCATTTATGTAGGGCAGTCTGAGAATATTGTTGTTCGCAACAATCGCCTCCACCACAACGTGGCAGGCATTGAAATTGAGAACTCCTTTTACGCAGAAGTTTACGGCAATACCTGCACAGAAAACACCGGGGGCATCCTCGTTTTCGACCTCCCGGAATTGCCCATTAAAAATGGACACCACGTTCAAATCTACAAGAACGAAGTGCACAACAACAACTTTCCAAATTTTGCCCCGGAAGGCAACATGGTCGGCATTGTGCCTGCAGGTACCGGCATTTTAGTTATGGCAACCCGGGACGTGGAGGTGTACGACAACAAAATCAGCAACCACCAATCTTTTTCAGCTGCCGTGGTGTCCTACCTGATCAACCAAAAGCCCTATTCCGACCCGGCTTACGATCCCTACCCAGACCGCATTTCGCTGCGAAACAACATCATTGAACAGCAGCCTGGTGCCGGCCCGGACCGCACGCGCGAACTCGGAGTCTTGTTGGTCAGTTTGTTTAAAGGGGATACCCCCGAAATTCTGGTAGACGGTATCACGCCACCGGACCGCGCGCTGACCATCTGCATTCAAGACAATCCGGGCACGCGCATTGCCACGCTCGATGCTGCGAACGCCTACGCAGGACTTCATTTAGATCCCACTCCTTATGCCTGCACCGTGGATCCGGCCACTCCATAAAGCCTTCTTTGGGGCATGTGTTTTGCTGGGATGCGCGTTACCTGCCTGGCAATGCGCCACGGGGAGCAGAAGTCTCCAGCCGGGCTTTGATCCCGATGCCCCGCCAGCCCGATACCTGTCGGAATACGGATTCTTTGCCGGTGAAGCGATGGCGCTGGCCCCTGCTTCCGGCGTTTTACCGTACGAGCTAATTTCTCCCCTTTTTTCGGATTATGCCGAGAAAACGAGGTTTGTGTACTTGCCCCCAGGCACGCAAGCCGAATACCAGCAAAAGGAATCCTTTGAGTTTCCGGTGGGAACGGCTCTGGTAAAAACCTTTTGGTATCCGCGTGAAAACGGGCAGAAGCACTTGGTGGAAACCCGCCTTTTGCTCAAGCGGGCCGATGGATGGGACGCTCTGCCTTACCGGTGGAATGCAGAAGGCACCGATGCAGAACTTTCGCTTGCAGGGGGGCGGTTAACGGTGGAGCCTTATTTACCTGGGGGCAATTTGGGATCATTGGATTACGTCATCCCCAATAAGAATCAGTGCAAAGGCTGCCACAGCGTAAATGGCAAGTTCGCCCCAATTGGTCCCAAAGCGCGCAACCTGAATCGGCCCATGGACTACGGTTTGGGCGCTGTCAACCAATTGGACTACTGGCAACAGGCGGGCATCCTGGCTGGGTTACCGGAAGCATCAGCCCGTCCTGCCTTGGCCGATTACCGGGACACAAGCCAGCCATTGGACGATCGGGCCATCGCCTACCTGGAAATAAACTGCGGCCATTGCCATCGGCCGGAAGGCCCAGCCAATACTTCGGGCTTGCACCTAACCTCGCTCGAAAAGGATCCCGCCCGCCTTGGGTTCTGCAAATCGCCTGTAGCAGCCGGCAAAGGCTCTGGTGGATTGCGCTTCGACATCCATCCGGGGCAGCCTGACTCGTCCATTCTGGTCTATCGGATGGAGCAACAGAATCCCGGGGTTCGCATGCCCGAACTCGGTCGTCAATTACTGCACCAGGAAGGCGTTGCCCTGATTCGTCAATGGATAGCCGCCCTGCCCGGCGATTGCTCGATGCCTTAACCGCCCGACCGGCGAATGAGAAGGATTGGCACGTCTTTTGTCCCTGATTTTGAAGATTAAGAAGGAGAATTGCCCAGAATCTGAATGGCAAGGTAGGTCACTACCTGCCAACGACTTAATTTCACTTCCAGGAAATTCCCAGCTGTGAATTTCTCATTGCCGTAATTTTCCCGCACACGCACCAATCCTTACCAATGAAAAAAGTTCTCCTGTCTGTTTTGCTTGTTTTTTCGGCGAGCAGCTTGTTTGCTCAAACCGCTTCCACCTCCATTGTTGGTGATTGGCTCAATGAAGACAAAGACGCCAAAGTGACCATTTACCAAAAAGGTGATTTGTTCTACGGCAAAGTCAGTTGGCTCAAAGAACCCAACGGCGATGATGGCAAACCAAAAGTGGACGATGAGAATCCCGACCAGGCTAAACGCAGCCGCCCAATTGATGGTCTCCTCCTGCTTCGCGACTTCCGGTACGAAGAAAAAGAGTGGAAAGGAGGTTCCATTTATGATCCCAAGAACGGCAAGACTTACGATTGCTACATGGCGCTGGAATCTGGCAACAAACTCAAGATTCGGGGTTTTGTCATGGGCATGCGCGCGGTCGGCCGCACTACCTATTGGACGCGCTAAGCGCAGCCCTGCCAAATCGCGCTCCCTTGTTAACGGAAGATATTCTTTTTTCGCTCGGCGAGCACGCCGACGGGCATGAGGACCCGTATGCCGCAGAGGGACAGGCCGTCATTCCCCCGATTTACCAAACGGCGAACTTTCGTTTTCCGAACACCGCTTCGCTCCGCCGTGCGTTAAGCGATGAGTACGGTTCGCACCTGTACACCCGGGGAAACAATCCCACAACAGAGCTTCTTCGGCAAAAATTAGCGGCGTTGGAAGGGGCGGAGGACGCCCTGGTGTTTGCCAGTGGCGTTGCTGCGGTTTCTGCTGCCGTGTTGAGCACGGTCAAAAGCGGCGATCATGTGGTGTGTGTCCGAGATCCGTATCCCTGGACGGCCTGGCTGCTGCGGGACTGGTTGCCGCGATTCGGGGTCACTCACTCCTTTGTAGACGGGACGTCGGTCAGTGCTATTCAGGAAGCTTTCCAACCCAATACCCGGCTCGTTATGCTCGAGTCGCCCAATAGTTTTTGGTTTGATCTTCAGGATCTGGAGGCGATCGCCGCGCTTGCGGGCGCTATTGATTGCGCTACCGTCGTGGACAACAGCTACGCCAGTCCGCTGCTGCAAAACCCGCTGGCCATGGGTATAGACCTGGTGGTCCATTCCGCGAGCAAGTACCTGAACGGGCACGGCGATCTGGTGGCCGGGGTAGTCTGCGGAAGCAGCAAGCGCATCCGCAAAATGTACCGCGAAGAGTTCCAGGGCCTGGGCGGCATTCTGGCCCCGCATGAAGCCTGGCTTATGCTTAGAGGGCTTCGCACGCTGGGTATTCGCATGGAGCGCATAGGCAAAACAGCCAGTATTCTGGTAGAAAGGCTTGCGCTCGACCCACGGGTGCACAGGGTGCATTACCCCTTTCACCCGAGCCATCCGCAACATGCATTAGCGCTCCGGCAAATGAAAGGACCTTCGGGTCAATTCAGCATAGAATTAGCTACGGAAGACCCGACGATTACCGAAGCTTTCTGCGATGCGCTCCGCCATTTTCAATTGGCCGTCTCTTGGGGCGGATTTGAGTCGCTGGTTATTCCAGCCATCGCCAAGAGTGCCGATCACCCTTCGCCCGCACTGGTGCGATTCTGCGCCGGATTGGAGCATCCGGATACGCTTTGGGCAGATTTGCTGCAAGCGCTTGATCAGGTGGAAATGCCCGCGATGAGCCGCAACAAGTAGCCAATGCCAATGCCCAAAAAGTTGCCAAAGGCAATTCCGGCCAGGGCAGTGATGATGCCGGAAAAAACGAGCTCCCGGTTGTTTAGGGCTACCGCCACTTGCGGGATAAAGGGCGGTCCAAAAATGGCGGCCGTAGAGGTAATCAGCACAGTGTCGGCGTCAATGCGAAACAAGCGGGCCAGCCCGAAGTGAAGGGCAATGCTCATTGAAAAAAGGGTAGCGGAATAAGCGAACACGGTGGGGGAGGCGTGGATCAATTCATTAAAGTTGACCTCCATGCCAATGGCCAGACAAAAAACCAACAGAAAGTACTGGCCCAGTTCGTAAGCCCCGGCAAAGCGGCGCAGTTTAGGAAAAAAGCTTCCCGCAATGCTGAACGCCGTTAACATAAGAATAGTTACGGCTTCTTGCAGCTCCCCCATGATCAGTAAGGTGGTTCCGCTGGCCAAACCAACGATGATCGCAGCCAGCAAAAAAGCCCGGAGAAAAACCCATCCTTTTTTCAGGTAATTGCGTTTGGACCCGTACCAATCGCGGTCCAGTTCCTGATCCACGATACCCAGCGGCTGGTAGGTTGGGAGGAAGCGCTGTAACACACGCTGCGCGATAGAGGTTAGAAAGACCAGGTAAATGCCGCTGTTGACAATGTCGCTGAGATTGACCAGCCCGATTAAGGAGTCCGGGGCACCAACGGCCAGCCCTACAGCGTTCATGTTAATGGCACTGCCAGTGAGCCCTGCCGCCAACATGGCCGAAATAATCCAGCCCTGCTGTTCCTGGCCTGGAAAGATGAAAAAGGTTGCTATGGATGCCGTTAGCACGCTGATTACAGCCAGCAAAAACGAAGTGGTGATGCTTCGTGCCTGTTTGAACCAAACCAGGACGTTGGTAGAAATAAGCAAAAGCGGAATGGCCAGCGCAACCGTGCTTTCCTGGGTAAGCTTCGAAATCTCTGTGCTGAGTGGGAAAAGATCCAGGTTTCCCAGCGCAATTCCTGCCAAGTAGCAAAGCACAACAGGACTGAGCCACCCTTCCAGTTTCAGGGCGCGCGCCGCCTTGGTCACCAAAAAAGGGAAACCCAGGAGCACAAGGCATTGGAGAAGGGCGTATCCTGTCAAAGCGCTCAAAAGTAGGCTTCCACCGGATTTTTACCTATTTCGAGATGATTACGCGCTACTCAACCATGAGAATGGGCTAATTTGGAGGCTTCATACTTACTATCCTTCCCCAACTACGTACGTTCAGCCATGGCAACTATTCTGGAACAAATCAGCAGCCAGCTCGGCGATGATGCCTATCAAAAAATCGGGCAGCGCCTAGGCTTAGACGCCGCGGCCAGCAAAAAGGCCGTGGAGAATGCGCTCCCAGTGCTTCTCGGCGCTATAGCCCGCAATACCCAAAATCCCCAAGGCGCTTCTTCTTTGGCGAGTGCACTGGACCGCGACCACGACGGTAGCGTTCTGAATAACCTGGACGCTTTTCTTAAGGCACCTGAACAAGGCAAGGGTGCTGGTATCCTGGGCCAGGTATTGGGCGGTCAAGCTCCTGGTGGGACAAAAGCAACAACGCAATCCGGGGCAAAAGCCCCGAAATCTCCGCAACAGCAGTTGCTTGCTTCGCTTTTAGACAGCGATAAGGACGGCGATATTTCCGATGACCTGGTCAACCTGGGAAGCAAATTGCTCGGGGGTATGTTCGGCAAAAAGTAAACGCGCATTCATGACCGCTGCAACTTTGCCGGAACAACTGGAGTTAGCGCGGTGGTCAAGCCCGGAGCATGCTGCGCGGATTGCTGTTCAGGCCGGGCACGCGTCATTGACTTATGGGCAGTTTGAAGCTGCAGCCCATAATTGGGCTTTTGCGCTACTGGAACAGGGTCTGGCAAAACCAGGTCAACGGATAGCCTTGCTGTTGCCTCCCGGGCCAATTTGGGCCGTGGGGATGCGCGCAGTTTGGCTTACTGGTGCTGCTGCCGTACCACTCTGCCTCAGCCATCCGCTGCCGGAATGGGAGCATGTGCTGGAGGATGCCCAGTGTACGTTGTTGTTGGCCGATCCAATGTTTTTGCCGAGGCTCCAGCATCTGTCAGCGCGCGGATCCTTGCACGTGCGCAGCACCAGGCAGCTTTTTGAGCGTGCGACCGTTGATTCTGGCACAACTGATTCAGACGAATGCGATCAAGATGGCAAAGCGGCGTTGCTTGCTCAGTTGCAAGTCCAGTTGCCTCTAGAGTTGCCTGTAAAGTTGCCTGTAAAGTTGACTGTAGAGTTGCCTGCCCAGTTGTCTTCCCAACTGCCCGCCCAGTCGCCTTTGCAATTGACTACACTGTCGCCGGATACCGCACAGCCCTTCGCCCGAGTGAAGCCTGATGATGTTGCGCAACTGGTGTACACATCGGGAAGCACGGGTAAACCGAAAGGTGCGGTGATTACGCACGGACAACTGGCCGCGCAGATTCAGGCGTTGGTTCATTCGTGGGCCTGGACAACAGATGACATAATTATAAATGTGCTACCGCTGCACCATGTGCACGGTATGGTCAATGTCTATTGTTGCGCGCTTTGGAGCGGAGCTACGGTGATAGAGCTTGGAGGTTTTGACGCCTGCAAGGTTTGGGAAGCCCTGTTGCTGCATCGACCTACGCTGTTTATGGCGGTGCCCACCGTCTATCAAAAATTGGCGGATGCCTATGATGCTACCGACATAGAGACGCGGCTGCGATGGTCCGGAGCTTGCGCCTTTGCCCGATTGATGGTGAGCGGCTCGGCGGCCTTAAGTCCGGCGTTGCTGGAGCGTTGGCAGGCGATCAGCGGCCATGTTTTGCTGGAGCGCTATGGTATGACCGAAATTGGGATGGCTCTTTCTAACCCGTTGCACGGGGTGCGGGTGCCGGGATCTGTGGGATTTCCACTGCCCACTGTAGCGTGTCGTTTAACGAACGAGGCAGGGACCACCGTGGAAGGGGAGGGTTCCGGGGAATTGCAGGTCAACGGGCCATCCGTTTTTAGGGCGTACTGGAACAAGCCAGAAGCCAGTGCTGCCGCTTTTGATGGACTTTGGTTCCGAACTGGCGATTTAGCGAAGCGCGATTCGAACGGGGGCTATCGAATTTTAGGAAGGTTGTCGGTTGACTTGATAAAGACAGGTGGGTTTAAGGTAGCTGCCCCGGAAATAGAAGAGACCTTGCTGGAGCATCCCGCTATTTCCGAATGTGCGGTGGTGGGGGTACCCGACCCGCTTTGGGGGCAACAGGTAGCTGCGGCGTTGGTGCTGCGGCCCGGTCATGCGCTCACGCTGGAGGGGCTTCGCGCCTGGACCAGAGAACGACTGGCGGTGTACAAGGTACCCGGTCGCATGATGGTGATGGAGACCCTTCCCCGGAATGCCATGGGCAAGGTGATCAAGCCTGACCTGGTGGCGTTATTTAATGCCAACGAAGGCGAGCCCGATAGGTGGGAGACTCCGTCTTTTTGAGCGCCAATTTGTGTTTTCCGGGATTAGGGACTTATTATCGCAGTGTATGGGATGGAACCGACCGTTTACGTTTGATCGCGTGGTGCGCCTGGTGCTAATCCTGGCTATGCTGGCAGCCGGGGTTTGGGTATTGCACCAACTTCGCGCGGCGCTGTTGCCATTCGCCATTGGCGTTTTGCTGGCTTACTTGCTGTCGCCTCTCGTTAACTTTTTTCAAGTCAAGCTCCGGTTGAAAAACCGGGCGCTCAGCGTGTTCACAGTGCTTTTTCTGGTTTTCCTTGTTTTCGGGGGAATGATCGCGGCGTTGATGCCGGTTTTGGTGAATCAAACCGAAGCCATGTACGCTCTTGTTCGCCGGTTCGTGGAAGACGGGGAATGGTCAAGTGCCGATTTACCGCAGGCACTCCAAGACCAAATCCGCGAGTTTTTATCCGACGACGCGGTGATGCAATGGCTCGACCCGAATACCGTCAGCCAGGCGGCTCAGGCCATTTTGCCCCGGCTTTGGGGAGTGGTCTCGGATTCTTATTCCGCGCTCATGGGCCTACTGGGCGTGGTGATCGTGCTCTTGTACGTCGTGTTCCTACTCCTGGATTACAAAAGATTAAGTGTAGAATGGAAGGATTATCTGCCCGCGCGACATGGTTCCTGGGTTGAAGAGGTAGGTCGCGATTTTGGGCAGGCCATGGGCGTTTATTTTAGGGCACAGTTCCTGATTGCGCTTTGTAATGCAGCCCTTTTTGCGCTGGGTTTTTGGATCATTGGCCTCCCGATGGGCATTGTCCTGGGCATTTTCGTGGGTTTGCTGAATATGGTTCCGTACCTCCAAAACATTGGTATTATCCCCGCTGCTTTTCTGGCGTTGCTGCAATCGCTGCAAACCGGCCAGTCATTTTGGCTTCTTTTATTATTCGTCTTAATAATTTTTATTGTGGTAGGCTTAATTGAACAGGCTGTCCTTACCCCCCGGATAATGGGCAAAGCCACAGGCCTCCACCCGGCATTTATCCTATTAGCCCTCTCTGTTTGGGGCAGTATACTCGGCTTGTTGGGGCTTATTATCGCTATGCCTATGACGACAGTCCTGCTGTCGTATTACCGCCGGTTTTTACTCCCTGAGTGGCTGAGTTTGTCCGGTGAAGAGCTCCCTGACAAAATGCGTGAACGAGAAAGAGTTTCAGATGTTTCAGAAATATCTGAAACATCTGATGACCTTAAGCCTTTCGAGTGAATCGAATTTGCTTGCGGATAACA
>CAYSDI010000014.1:29814-51095 GCA_964429745.1 uncultured Chitinophagales bacterium
CAACACGGAAGCCGGTGCAAGCACCGGCTTCACTACTACAAGTCACCTAATAATCAACACCCAAAGCAGCTGGGTATACTTTGTGAAGGAGTGAAGGGGAAAAAGGTTCACCAGACGGGATATCTATGGAAACAGGGCTCAATTTGCGCCAATCTGGAGCGGCAGGCAGTCCTTTAATTTAACTTGAAATAAGTGTTTATAACTTGTTGGTGGTTAACAAGTTAAGGAGAGTGAAGCGCTAAAGCTATTACTGGGCCCGCCACCAAGATCAGCTCACCTCAACAGGAGCGAATTTGAACGCTTTGGCCAGGACAGAGACCGGGAAACGCTGCCGGGTAACATCGTAGGTGGACTGCGATTCCTGCCAGCGGGTAAAAGCTTCCTGTGCGTTGCGGAGCGGGGTTAACAACGTTGCCGGAACGCTGGTAGGTGCGAGCAGGAGGCTCGCAATTTGGGTGGCATCGCCCGTTTTTTCCATCCAAGTAGCCGTGAGCTGCTGATCGGGAAGTTGGTCAATGGCTGCTTGCAGCGCGCTGCGTGCTTTCGTCCATTCGCGCGTGGCTTGAACAGCATCGTTGTACATCCCGGCCAGTTGGTTGTAGAGCACCGTACCGGCCATTCCCAAAAGAATCATAACACCTATAGGCAAGAGCATGGCTTAAAATTAACCCAAACGCAATGACCGGGCACCTCCCACCCAAGTCTGGATTGTCCATCTGGAATTTTTACAAGTTTATGCCTGTCACAAATCAATATCAGGCCTCCTCTTTTGCCAGAATCAACTCGGTCAATGCCTGTACACAAATGCTGGGATTAGCGACTTGGCTCCTTCCACCAAGTATTTCTGGCCCACTGACCGAGCCCGTTAAAGCAGCTTGCGTTAAGGAATCCCAAAGCGGTGGCTAAAACGAGGCAACTCCTTAAACCTGTCGCTGATAGACATGCCGGTGAGCCGTCATGCAAATCAATTGGGTTGTTCCAAAACTCATAAACACTTTAGGTTAAACGGCATAAAGTGCTGATTAAAAAGCGATTGCGCGGCATCAATGAGGGGTCACATCCCCGACGGGGCTGATGGCATAACGCCGCAGTGCTTGGTTTAGTATAGCAACACCACCTTTCTTATGCCGAGCCTTTTCGCACCAATTTCAACACGTTCCTGCCCGCCCATCGCATGGATAGCTGCTTGGTTAGCTGCTTATCTTGCCTGTACGCTGACTGCCCAGCCTGTTTCGGGACAGCCTCTGCCAGATGCGCTGGCAGGCTACCGCGCGGCTACAGCCCCACCTGCCGCCGGGCATGAACCAGGAAGCGGGAACCTCCAGTTTGTTCAAAACAAGGGCCAATGGCCAGAAAGCGTCCGCTTCGCCGCTGAAGTTAGCGGGGGAAGGGTGTTTATCGAAAACGGCGGCTTCACGTGGAACTTTCTGGACCACAGCGCCCTGCAGCACCACGACGAAAATCCTAGTTCGCCCTTGCCAAGGCCGTCCCGTGGCCATGCCTTTAAGGTCGCGTTTGTCGGGGCAAATTCAGCCCCGGAAGCTGTGGGAGAAGACACCCGCTCCTTCCACCACAACTACTTCAACGACCCCGATCCTGCGCATTGGGCCCGGCAGGCGGCCGTGCATGGCTCTGGTCGGTTGTTAGCACTTTATCCCGGCGTAGACCTGCGGGTTTATTCGCAAGGCAGCACCTTCAAATACGATCTGGAACTGAACCCCGGGGTTGACCCTTCCGTGATCCGGATCCATCACGAAGGGCTGGACCAGGTGCAATTGGTGCAAGGCAACCTGGAACTGACTACCTCCATTAACAAAGTGGTTGAAGTGGCCCCGTATGCCTATCAACTTGAGAACGGAATCCAGGTTCCGGTTCGCTGTGAATACCGCCTGGAACAAGGCGAATTGTCCTACCACTTTCCGGACGGATACAACCCGGAACTTGCCCTGGTCATCGACCCGCCGACCCTGATTTTTGGCTCTTACAGCGGCTCGGTCTCTGACAACTGGGGATACACGGCCACTTACGATAACGATGGTGCCCTGTATGGAGGGGGCATCAGTTTCGGGGCCAATTACCCCATCACCCTCGGCGCCTATCAAAGTACCTGGTCGGGCGGTATCGGAAGCTGGCCCTGCGACATCAGCATCAGCAAGTTTTCGCCCGATGGAAGTACCCTGGAGTATTCCACTTTCCTGGGCGGCAGCGGCAACGATGTTCCCCACTCCATGATCTGCACCCCTTCGGGGGAATTGCTGTTGTATGGCACCACGGGTTCAGCCAACTTTCCCACCACCGCGGGTTGCCACGACAACACCTTTGGCGGCGGTGCGGCCGTGACCGTGACCAGCGTCATCGCCTTTCCAAGCGGTACCGACATGTTCGTGAGCAAGTTGGATGCCACAGGCGGCGTGCTAGTGGCGTCAACCTTTCTGGGCGGTTCAGGCAATGATGGATTGAATTTGAGCAGTGCCACCGGATACAACTACGGCGACCACGCCCGGGGCGAAATCATTGTGGATCGCAACGATAACCCGTTCATTGCCTCCAGCACCCTTTCCACCAATTTTCCGGTAACAGCCGGGGCCTACCAAACTACATCAGGCGGCAACCAGGATGGCGTCATTGTCAAACTCAACAGCAACCTGACCAGCTTGTTGTTCAGTACTTACATCGGGGGTTCGGCCGTGGATGCAGCCTATTCCATGAAGATTGGAGGCCTGAACATGCTCATTGTGTGCGGCGGCACGACAAGCACCAATTTTCCCACCACAGCGGGGGCCTACCAGACCACTTACCAAGGCGGCTCGGCTGATGGCTGGGTGGCCAGAATGACCACCAACGGCACGACGCTGGTATCGAGCAGCTATATCGGCACACCGGCTTATGATCAGGTCTTCATGGTAGAGACCGATGCGGATTTCAAAGTCTACATCACCGGGCAGACCACCGGGACCTTTCCTGTGAGTGCTGGCGTCTACAGCAACCCTGGCAGCGCACAGTTTCTGGCCCGCATGGACGTGGGCATGAGCACTTTTGAGTACTCTACCGTTTTCGGGTCGGGGACCAACCGGGTCAACATCCGGCCAACCGCCTTTTTGGTGGACAAATGCAAGAATGTTTACATCTCCGGCTGGGGCGGACTGACCAATTCGTCGTTCAACAGCAATGTATTGAACACGTTCGGGTTACCCGTCACCCCGGATGCTACCCAAAGCGGCACCGATGGTTCAGATTTTTACTTCATCGTCTTTGCCCGCGAAGCTACCAGCCTCTTGTATGCCACTTATTTTGGGGGGGGCACCAGCCGGGAACACGTTGACGGGGGAACGAGTCGTTTCGATCGCGACGGCATCATTTACCAAGCTGTTTGTGCGGGTTGCGGCGGTCGTGACGACTTTCCTACAACGCCAGGGGTTTGGAGTAATGTCAACAATTCCAGCAATTGCAACCTGGGCGTGATCAAATACCGCTTTGACTTTGAAGAAATAGAAGCGGCAGCCACCGTGTTCCCGGACAGTATTGGTTGCGTCAACTTCCCGGTACAGTTTGGTAACCAAAGCCAAAACGCAGTGCACTATTTCTGGGATTTTGACGACGGCGCCACCTCAACGGCTTTTGAACCCAGCCATTTGTACACGGATACCGGCGTTTACAACGTCATGTTCGTGGCCATTGATTCCAGCAAGTGCATCATCGCCGATACTGTTTACCTGACCATCCGCGCGCTGGTGCCCATCGACACCACGTACAATAATGTGGCGTTGTGTTTGGGCGAAACGGTGTTCCTGGAGGGTGCCTGGCAGGGCACAGCAGGAATTTACACCGATACTTATTTGAGCCGGTACGGATGCGATTCCACCGTCATCACTACCGTGGAGTTGCGGCAGACCTATTACGACACCGCGTCCGCCTATGCCTGTACCGGCGACTCGGTCATGTTCTACGGAAATTGGTACACGAGCACGGGCAGTTACACGCAAACCTTTGGCACGGCCGGTGGCTGCGACAGCAGTTTTACGCTGAACCTGGTGGTGGATACCGTGGTGCTTCGCAGCGAAACGCTGCGCATTTGCGACGGTGATTCAGCGCTGTTGGGCGGGACCTGGCAGAATTCGCCCGGTACTTACACCGACACGCTCTTCACGGTAGGAGGCTGCGATACCATCCTGATCCGCACACTGGTGCTGGAACGCTTTGACTTGACCCAAGACGTGGATCTGTGCCTCGGCGATTCTGTTTTTGCGGGTGGTTCGTGGCAGAACGGGACGGGTACCTATGTGGATAGCCTGCAGTCGGCTTTGGGTTGCGACAGCATTGTGACGACGCAAGTGACGTTGCGGCTTCCCGATGCTGTGCAGGACTCGCTGCAGCTTTGCAGCGGCGATTCTGTCTTGATTGGCGGCGGCTGGCAGAATCTGGCCGGCGCTTATGTGGATACCCTGGCCAACCGCTATGGCTGCGACTCGGTGGTGACCACTCAGGTGACCTTATTGCCGCTTTTTTATACCTACGATACCCTGCAAGTCTGCACAGGCGACTCCGCGCTGCTCATCACGGGGGCGGGGGGAGGCACCTTTATCTGGACGGGCACCTCCGCCAGCGGCTGCGACAGTTTAGTAGAATACTTTGTGATTCCCCTGCCGAATTCCGTCGGTGCGGACACGGTGGTGCTCTGCGCAGGCGACAGCGTGCTGCTGGACAATTGGGTGAGCAGCCCCGGCAGTTTCCCGCTGACACTGCCCGCAGCAAACGGTTGCGATTCTATAGTGGCCGTTCAAGTGGTCTTTTTGGATACGTTTGTGCTAATTCAACCGCTTGAAATTTGTGCCGGTGATTCGGCGTTGATTCTGGGCAATTGGGAAACGGTTTCAGGGTTGTACACGGACACGCTCACCGCCGCCAACGGTTGCGATTCCGTACTTGGCTGGCAGTTGACGATGCGGCCCTTGCATCTGGTGAATGTGGCGCTGGATCTCTGCGCGGGTGATTCGGTTTTTGTGGGGGGCGCGTGGCAAAGTCTGCCGGGGGTGTACATCGATAGCCTGATCTCTGTTTACGGTTGTGATTCTATACGGCGCTACTCGGTAGATACCCTGCCGGTCTTCCGGGTTCGGGTGGACGTGGGGCTTTGCCCTGGTGATTCCGTGCTGCTCGGTGGCGTATGGTTTGACGGACCGGCTTCCTGGACAGACACGCTGACCAGCAGCCTGGGTTGCGATTCTGTTTTATTCGGAGATGTGTTCTTATTCGACCAGTATTTACAGAACCGCAACTTGGCGCTTTGTGTCGGCGATTCGGCGTTCCTGGAGGGAGCCTGGCAGACGGGAACCGGCGTGTTTACGGATACGCTGGCCACGGTCAACGGCTGTGATTCGGTGATTCGCACCACGGTGTCGCTGCTTCCGGCGGCTGGTTCAGTGCTTTACCGCTACCTCTGTGTGGGCGATTCTACCTGGTTCGACGGGGGTTGGCTGAGCGCCACGGGCGTGTACACGCAAGTACTTACTGCTGCTAATGGTTGCGATTCCGTTGTTGCGCTAAACCTGCAGGCCGAGCCGTCCATTTTTGTTCCGCGCACCCTTGCGCTGTGCAACGGCGATTCGGTATTTGCCGCAGGTTCGTGGCAGCAGAGTGCGGGAGTGTTCGTGGATTCGTTTACCGCTGTTTTGGGTTGTGATTCGGTGGTTCAGACCACGCTGTGGATCAACCTGCCGGTGTATGATACGTTGGCGGTGTCCATCTGTCAGGGCGATTCGGCTTTGCTTGCGGGAGCCTGGCGCTCGCTGCCGGGTTTGTACACCTACTTTGGCTTGACCGCTGAAGGCTGTGATAGCCTGGTGACCTATTCGCTCAGCTTGCGCGCGCAAAGTCTGACCAATCAAATTGTAGAAATCTGTTCCGGCGACTCCGCTTTTGTAGGCGGTGCCTGGCAAAATGCAGCGGGCCTATATAGCTATACGCTGGTCAATGCACTGGGCTGCGACAGTGTGGTCAACACGTTGCTTGATCTGCTGCCTGCTTATGCCATCGACCGCTCGGAGTCCATTTGCTTTGGCGACAGCGTATTCGCCGCCGGAGCCTGGCAGACCACGAGCGGCATTTACGTGCAATCGGGGAGTACGGCAGCCGGTTGCGATTCGGTGGTGCGCACCACCGTGACGGTATGGCCAGTTTCGGCATCCGTAGTTAATATTACGCTTTGCAACAGTGATTCGCTGTTTGTCGGCGGAGCCTGGCAGCAGAGCGCGGGTACTTACCTGGACAACCTGAGCACGGTAGCCGGCTGTGATTCGGTCGTTCAGGTCAACTTGAGCTTTTTGCCGGAGTCGGTTCGAAATGTTCCGGTGCTCCTGTGCGGCAGCGATTCGGCCTTCCTGGCTGGGCAATGGGTCAACAGCGCTGGTGTTTACCCGTTGGTGTTTACCGCTGCTAACGGTTGCGACAGTACGATTAATTATGTGGTGTCCACGGGCAATCCCGTTGCGGTAACGCAGGATGTGAGCATCTGCGTGGGCGATGCCTACTTTGCCGCGGGAGCTTTTCAGACCACCGCCGGCCTCTATGCCGATACGCTGGTCAGCGCTGCAGGCTGCGACAGCATCGTGTTGACCAACCTCGCAGTTCAACCTAATGTGCTGGTAAACCTCAACGCCTCTATTTGCCGGGGCGATAGCTTGTTTGCCGCCGGTGGCTGGCAGACCACCACTGGATTTTACGTGGACGTGCTGGTCTCTGCGTCTGGATGCGACAGCATCATTGTGCAGTTCCTGAACGTTATTCCCCCGATTAACCGCCTGCGAAACCGTAGAATTTGCTATGGAAGGTCTATTTTCCTGGCCGGTGCCTGGCAGACTACAGCAGGGGTTTATGTAGATACCTTCACCGCCGCCAGCGGCTGTGACAGCAACATTGTGACCACGCTCGTGGTGGATCCGGAAATTGCGGTGAGCGTCATGGCGGAACTTTGCCCTGGTCAGTCCATTATTATTGGCGGATTGCCGGTCAGTACCCCTGGGGTGTACACGCAGGTATTCCCGTCGGCCAGCGGTTGCGACAGCACGGTAATTTACACGCTGCAAATGCGTCCGCTCATCACCGATACGCTGGCCATAGAAATCTGCGCAGGCGATTCAGTCTACGCCGCCGGAAGCTGGCAGTTCAGCAGCGGCAACTACCCGGACTGGTACAACACACCTGACGGATGCGACAGCCTGATCATCACCCAATTGCTGGTCAGCGATACGCTGATTGCGGATGTTAGTGCCGCGATCTGTCCTGGTGATTCGGTTTTTGTGGTCGGAATTTGGGTCACGGTACCAGGCGTTTACAACCAGGTTCTGACCTCTACCGGTGGTTGCGACAGTGTTGTCCGCTACACGGTTAGCCTCGGGGTTGCTTCTGTGGTGTACGCCAACGTGGAGCAGTGCGAAGGGACGCCGTACTTCGCGGCAGGAGCCTGGCAGACCAGCAACGGCATTTACACGGACACGCTGAGCTCGGCTTTGGGTTGCGATTCGGTGGTGATCACGGACCTGCAATTCCGTCCCGCTTACCTGGACAGTATCGCGCTGCAAACCTGCTTCGGGGACTCGGTGTTAGCGGGGGGCGCATGGCAGACTTCGGCTGGCACCTTTACAGACTTTTTGACCAGCGCGGCGGGTTGCGACAGTACGATCGTGACGGTGTTGTCGTTTGGGCCACTCGTGCTTGCGGGTGACACGGTCATAGTCTGCCTGGGCGATTCTGCCTTCCTGGCAGGTGGCTGGCAAACAACCGCAGGGGTTTATACCGATACACTTTCGGGTGCAGGCTCTTGCGATACGCTGTTGGCTACCACGCTCATTACGCAATTTATCGCTAATCCTATCACCGTGTTGTTGTGCGAAGGGGACTCGCTTTTTGCCGGAGGAGCCTGGCAATCTGCTGGCGGCCTTTTTGCAGATACGCTGAACAGTTCGCTGGGCTGCGACAGTGTCGTTTACACAACAATCATCGTTTCGCCCAGAGAATCCTATTACGTGGAACGGGCGCTGTGTCTCGGCGACTCTGCCTTCCTGGCCGGCGGGTGGCAGACCGCAGCCGGACTCTACGTGGATACGTTTGCCAATACGCTTGGCTGCGACAGCATCATGCAGACCGACCTGACGTTCATTCCCTACTACTACACGTTTGACACGCTCTACATCTGCGACGGTGATCCAATTCCCGGGCAGCCGAGGTTGGGAGGGGGACCGTCGCTTTTTGATGGGGCCGTAACCTTTGTGGACACGCTCGTAGCCAGCGGTGGTTGCGACTCGATTGTGGAATACACGGTGATCAGCAACCCGCCGAGCAGCGCGTTTGTGGATCTGCAATTGTGTGCTGGCGATTCGCTCTTGATCGGCGGGCAATGGATCGTTTCTGCAGGCACCTACCTAGACACGTTGGTCAACGCCGGAGGATGCGATTCCGTCCTGACCGTGCAGCTCTCGTTTGTCGACACCTTACAGGTGTACCGCAATCTGCACATTTGCCTTGGAGATAGTGCCGAAGTAGCGGCAGGGGCATGGGCAACAATGAGTGGCTTGTATGCCGATACGTTGTTGTCTTCGAGTGGCTGCGATTCCATCACGTACACCACCCTCACGGTGCATCCGCCCGCGCTGCAGGATGTTGCGATGAGCTTCTGTTCGGGCGATTCGGCTTTTGTGCCGCTGAGTTCGGGCGGGTATTGGGTGAACACTCCCGGTTTCTATCCGGATACCTTGAGCTCGCTGTACGGCTGCGACTCTATCCTCCGCTTTGTGGTGGATTCGCTGCCGCTGGCTCGAACCTATGTCCAAGTGGATCTTTGCGTTGGGGATTCGGTTTGGTTGGCTGGTGCCTGGCGCGATGCTGGCGGAACTTACACCCAAGTATTCTCCGCGGCTTCCGGCTGCGACAGCCTCCTTGTTGCCCGGGTACGCATGCGCGCGGTGCACCTGACCGGGGTCAACCTGACGGTCTGTGCGGGCGATTCGGTCTTTGTTGAGGGTGCCTGGCAAAGCGTTGCGGGTATTTATCGGGACACGCTCGGCAGCCAGTTCGGCTGCGACAGTGTCATCCAAACGACGGTCTCTGTTCTGCCAGCAGCGGGTGCTTCGCTCTCTGCGGTCATTTGCCTCGGTGATAGTGCGCTGTTCAACGGTCAATGGTACGCGACGGCTGGGGTTTATACGGCAGCGTTAACTGCGGCCAACGGTTGCGACAGCGCAGTACTTTTCGATCTGGATGTACAAAGTCCATTTATTGGTTCCGTCAACCTTGATGGGTGCCAGGGCGATTCGGTTTTTGCCGGCGGAGCCTGGCAGACCGCGAGCGGCGTATTTGTCGATTCTTTGGTTGGGATGGGTGGCTGCGACAGCATCACGACGATCAGCCTGTTGGTGCGGCCCGCTTACTCGTTGGAGGATACGGTGCAGGTTTGTGCGGGTGATTCGGTCTTCCTGGCCGGTGCCTGGCGCACGCTGCCCGGAACTTACACCGAGTTTGGGACCACCGCGTTTGGCTGCGACAGCTTTCGCCATACGTTCTTGCGAGTGATTCCGGCAGTGTCCAGCCTGACGATCGTGGAGATTTGTGCAACAGATAGCGTTTTTGCGGGCGGTTCCTGGCAGAACACGAGCGGCATTTACACGGACACGCTGCTGGCTGCTCTGGGCTGCGACAGCCTGGCGCGACTGCAGTTGGTTGTACTGCCCCAGGTGCGCGATTCGCTGGTGGTGAGCGTATGCGAAGGCACAGCATACTTTGTGGGCGGTGCCTGGCAAACCCTGCCGGGTTTCTTCACCGAGCAGAGCCTTGGCCCCGACGGATGTCCGCAGTTCCGCGTCACTGAATTGCGGGTCAACCCGCTACACGACACGGTGTTTATCGTTGCGCTGTGCGCCGGAGATTCCGTATTCGCTGCGGGTGCCTGGCAAAATAGTTCGGGAAGCTACCAGGAAATTTTGAACAGTAGTTACGGTTGCGACAGTACCATTGTGTATGTTATTGAAGTCTTGCCAGCAATTTCTTCTGCTCGCGCTAGCATGCTGTGCCAAGGAGATTCGCTCTTTGCCGCCGGGGCTTACCAGACTGCAGCAGGCAGCTACGTGGACATCTTTGCCGCAATGAACGGCTGCGATTCAGTGGTGACCACCCAGTTGGCTTTTGCTCCGAACTATTTCCAGAACACAGACTTGCGCTTCTGCCAAGGCGATCGCCACATTGCCGGTGCAGATACGTTTGTGGTGAGCGGAGTTTACCAGCAGGTTTTCACCACGTCGGCCGGATGCGACTCTGTATTCCAATATACGGTTGATGTTGTACCGCTTCTTCGCACCGAAACAAATCTTGTGGTCTGCGAAGGAGATTCCGCGCAGTTCGAAGGGCAGTGGTACACCGAAGCGGGAGTGTTCACGGATACCCTTTCGGATGCCGGCGAATGCCCGGAGCTGCGGATCCTGACGGTAGCCGTGCGCCCGGGTGCGGAACTCTTCGCGCCGGACACGGTAATCTGTGAAGGGAATCAGGTGCAGCTCGTCGCTACTGGCGTTTCGACCTATTTCTGGAGCCCAGCTCAAGGTCTGAGCTGCACGGATTGCGCTGACCCCTGGGTAACAGTGTTCAGCACGACGCTGTTCACGGTGACCACGACGGACGCCTGTGTTAGCAACCCAGTGGAGGAAAGCCTGGTAGAAGTTATGCCGCGCCCTGTGGTGGATGCCGGCCTTGACCGGGCCGTCGCGCCGGGGCAGCCAGTTATGCTGATAGGCGAGGGGATTGGCAACGGTCCGCTGCTGTATTGGTGGGAAGCGGATGGCCAACGTGTTTGCACGGATTGCCCGGACTGGACACTGGTGCTTGAGGAGGGAGCGGTGTACACGGTTTGGGTCGAAGATGGACTGGGCTGCCGCGCGAGCGATCCGGTTTTGATCACGGTGGACAACAGTTGCATTGACGGCCGCTTTGATCCGGCCAATGCGTTCAGCCCCAACGGCGACGGGCGCAACGACGAATTTGTGATTCGCTACATCGGACCGCAAACGGTAGACCGCGTCCGCATTTACAACCGCTGGGGCGAATTGCTGTACGAGACCGAAGACCCTGAAGTTCACTGGAACGGCGTGTTCCGCGGCAAACTGCTGGACCCCGGCGTATACGTCTATTACCTGGAAGGACTTTGTGAAGACAACAAAACTTTTCTGCACGTGGGCAACGTGACCTTAGTTCGATAAGCCATGAAGAAGCCCAGAATACTTACAGCAGCGAGCGGGTTCTTGCAACGTCGAGCGCTTTCAGGAGCCGTGGACGTTATCTTGATTGGAATCTTGCTCCTCTTGCAGCAGAACCAGGCCGTTGCGCAAGACATTCACTTCAGCCAGATTCACGCCTCTCCAACGGTGCTGAATCCGGCCATGACAGGCTTGTTCGACGGCCAGTACCGCGTTATTGCCAATTACCGGCAACAATGGCGCAACGCTACGGCCAATTACCGCACGCTGGCTGCCGCCGCTGATTTCCACGTGGCGGGTCTCGGGCACAGCAGCTTGCTGAGTGCAGGGGTTAACGTGATGGCCGATCGGGCAGGAGACCTTGACTTTACCACCTCGTCAGCCATGTTCACGGTAGGAGCAGCCCGGAAGCTTAACGCCAAGGGCGACCATGCCATTTCGGTAGCCATTCAGGGCGGTGTCCTGCACCAGAGTCTGGACTACTCGGCTATGCACGTTTTTGATCAGGAACCAGCCGTACTGGCTGGTGCAGAGAATTCCCGCGCTGTTCCGGACGTATCGGCCGGGGTGGCCTGGTACAAGCGGGTAGGCAAGGAACACCGCGTTTACGGAGGAATGGCTATGTTTCATTTGGGCAGCCCAGACATGGCTTTGCTCACCGGCAGCACCCTGGACGAGGAAAACCTGGCACGGCGCAGTGTCATCCACGGGGGCGGTGAGTTTCGGCTTTCCGAGCAGATCTATGCAATGCCCAGCTTCATCCTTTTGGAGCAAAGCCCTAATCGCGAAATCACGTTGGGTTCCTTTGTTCGCTACGACTACCAGCGGGGAAAGGCTGACGAGGGCTCAAGCTTGTACCTGGGAAGCTGGTTCCGCTGGTTCTATCGCCCGGATATCGCCTCTGGGTACGACGCGCTGGTGCTTGCGGCGCGTTGGGACAAGGACCGGTTGTCTTGCGGCCTGAGTTATGATGTGAACCTCAGCAGCCTTACCCAGGCAACGCGGGGGGCGGGGGGGCCAGAGCTTTCGGTCATCTACGTGGGTGAAGGCTCAGGCTCTAGCGCAAAAAATCGCAAACAAAAAGTGGATTGTCCCAAATTTTAGGTTGATGGTGAATTCTTTATAAAAGATTTTTTTAACACATTTATTACAAATCAATTGTTATTTGAATGTTAATTAAAGTAAAATTCAGCGTATCCTTCCTTGGTCAGAATGCCCAAACGCACTACCTTTGCCCGGAAATACTCTATCGATATGAATGATCCCCAGGGACGTGACATCCTCGATCGGATCCGCGAGATATACCGCGCCAATGGACCGGTTGTGGACCAGATTACTCCGTTGTTAAAGGAGTTCAGGGAGCGGGCCGTAAAATCCGATAATCCGTTGGTTACCAAGGTATCCCGGCTCGCTTACGAGCATCTCCAATCCTACGGCGATTTCCTCGTTAAGTACATTGACGAAGATCTGGAACAGGAAGTAAGCAATTTTGAATACCTGCTCCAATTGTTGGGCGATCCCGACAACAAGTACAACAAGGAAGACCTGCAGGAAATGCGGGACTACCTGACGGCGTATCCTGAGGTACCCGTCACCCCGGAATCCTAAATTCCAGGTCTGTCTCCTTCACCCAGCGTACCACCGTCCAATTTTCGCCAGCAAAATTCGGACCTTGCACACTTTTGCTCCTGGTTGAACGGTTTGATTGGCCCAGTTTGTTGCCGGGTCTTTTCAACCATAAGCAGGGGTTAATTTCCATACACGCCCATGACGCTTAGCCTGCTGGATTACCTTGTTTTTGGGCTGTTTCTTATTGTTGTAGTCGGAACTGGGTTTTGGCAATCGCGCAAAGAAGCCAACGCCGAAGATTACTTCTTAGCAGGTCGTGGCCTTTCGTGGTGGGTCATTGGGTTGAGCCTGATCGCCTCCAACATTTCTACGGAGCATTTCATCGGCATGGCCGGTCAGGGCTACCAAGAGGGCATTGGCATGGCCATTGCGAGTTACGAGTGGATTGCCGCACTAGCGCTGGTGCTCGTGGCCTTTTTCCTCCTTCCCCGGTTTCTGAAGGCGGGCCTGTACACCATGCCCGAATTTTTAGAATACCGCTACAACCGATCGGTGCGAACCCTCATGTCCAGCATCACGCTGGTGTTTTACGTGGGCATCACCATGGCTACGGTGCTGCTGCTGGGAGCATTGCCCTTGGAGGTCATCTTTGGCCTTCCCCGGCAACAGGGCATCTGGTTAATTGGCATTCTGGCTGGTGCGTATACGATCTATGGAGGCTTGAAAGCGGTGGTTTGGACCGATGTTTTGCAGGCCTCTGCGCTGCTGGTTGGCGGCGTGTTGGTGTCGGTACTGGCCATTCAGGAAACCGGCGGATGGGCCGCGTTTCAAACCCTGGCTGGAGATCGTTTGGATGCGGTCTTGCCCGCAGACCACCCGAAATACCCCTGGCCCGCTATTTTTCTGGGCGGTATGTGGATACCCAACCTCTATTACTGGGGCCTGAACCAGTTCATCACCCAGCGCACGTTAGGCGCAAAAAGCATCCGCGAAGGACAAAAAGGCATTCTGTTGGGAGCCAGCCTGAAATTGCTCATTCCGCTCATTGTCGTGTTGCCAGGCATTGCAGCGTTCGCGCTTTACGCTGATGAAATTGGCACCAATATGGACGCCGCTTACCCGACGCTGCTCAAGAACATTCTCCCCGCCGGCTTGGCAGGTTTGATGTTAGCGGCACTCTTTGGTGCCGTCATGAGCACGCTGGATTCGCTGTTAAATTCGTCGGCCACCTTGTTCACTATGGACCTTTACAAGCCTTTCATCAACCCGGGTGCAGACGATCGGACCCTGATGCGGATCGGTCGCTGGTCAACGCTGGTGTTCGTTTTGGTGGCTTGTCTGTGGACGCCGGTAGTGGGGGCCTTCGATGGCGGTTTGTACGAGTTCATCCAGCTTTACTGGGGCTTTGTCCAGCCCGGTATTCTGGCCGTATTTCTGCTCGGTTTGGTTTGGTCGCGGGTACCTGCAGTAGCTGCCCTGACTGGAATGCTGCTGAACGTTCCACTGTACGGCCTGTTGCTTTGGCAATTCCCTAACATTGCCTTTTTGCACCATATGGGCATCTGCTTCGTGGTCATTATCGGGGTCATGATTGCCATAACCGCACTTCGACCCCTGCGCACGCCGGCTGTGCTGCCGGATCATGCCCATGCGGGCCAGCAGCACTCTGGCCCCTGGCTCAAAGTTTGGGGAATGACCATCGTTCTGGCCACCGCCGCGTTGTATGTCTACTTCTCCTGACCATGAAATGCCGTCACCAAGCGGCTCCGCAAACCCTGCATCGCGCAACATGGCCGTCTTGGGTTCCGTGGCGTTTGACCAACTGGAGCGCGCGGGCAAAACGGAGTACCGCCTGGGCGGCGTGGGCACGTATGCGGGCTTCACCGCCTGGAAACTGGGTTGGACCGTCCGTTTGCTGGCCCGCGTTCCGGCTGCAGATTGGCCGTGGTTAAAGGTCTTGGACCAGATGGGCCCAAACCAGTGGCTGCCTTCCGCCCAGCGCACCGTGTTCATCAATCGGGAATCGGGCGAAGGGGGGCGCGAACAAGCGCTGCTTTCGCGCAGTGATGCCCTGCAGTGCGCTTCGGTTGAGCAGTGGTTGGGGCCGGCGGCGCCGGTGGAATGGATCCATCTCGGACCGCTGTTTCAAGATGACTTCGGGCCTGGGCTGGTTAAATCCGCCCGCTCGATGACCCGGGTTCTGAGCGCTGATTTGCAAGGTTGTGTGCGGGGGGTGGGGCAGAACCAACGGGTTGTTCCCGCCTGGGCTCCGGATCGCGCGGATGATTTTAAGGGGTTGGATTGGGTCAAAGCCTCGGAGGATGAATGGCAAGTTGTGGAACGCTACACGGGCCATTCCCCCGAAAGTGCCTTGGAACACTATGGGTGGCAAGGACTGCTCATTACGGCTGGGGCCAAGGGCGGCAGGCTCGTTTTGGCGGGCGTGGAACTGCGTTGGCAGGGCGTTGCGCCAAAGGAAATCGCCCTGGAAACCGGGGCTGGTGACGTCTTTATGGCCGCTTTTATGGTGGCATGGTTGGGCTTAAGGCACGGTGTTTTGCACGGCTTTGAGCATGGGACTGCGTATGCGCCGGAGCAAGGTTTAGCGCATGCGCCGGAGCAAATCCCAAAACAAGGTCCAGCGCAAATCTCAACGGCCAGCCTTCAACAAGCTCTGGACCGAGCAGCGCTATTGGCCAGCCAGCACATCAGCGGCTATTGGCTGGATGCCGACCAGCTCCGCTTGCCCACTTTTCGCTGAATTGCGGGCGAAACACTACCTTAATAGGATAAAACGTTTCCCTATGCAGCGTTTCCACCTCCTTTCGCTTGTCTTTTTTAGTCTTGGTTTCCTCTTGCCTAACGCTTTGCGTGCTCAGAGTTGCCCCCCCGGACAAGTCTCTGTAGGCATCGTCATTACTACGGATGCCTGGGGCTACGAAACGTCCTGGGACCTAATCAACGGGACCACTAGCACCGTGGTGTTCAGTGTCCCGGAGAACAGCTACGGCAGTTACATCACAGACACCACCTGGCTTTGCGTACCGGAAACCACCTGCATGATCCTGGAGGTCAAAGATGGATATGGCGATGGTATATACGCTCCTGGTGGATACCAAATCTTGTACGGCAGCAGCGCTCCTATCGCCGGATCGGTTACAGGGTTTGGCATTTCCACTGACTTTGGCTGTCCCCCTGGCACGTCATGCAACACCGCTTTTACCATTGGTTTAGGCCTTTACACCGCCCCGCAGCCCAATACCTGGTACGTTTTTACCCCCGATAGCTCAGGAACATACAGCATTTCCACTTGCGGATTGAGCACCTGCGACACCCGGATTTGGATCTACGAAGATTGCGATGGTATTGATTTGACGACAGCCGAAGAAGGCACCTTGTATTACAGCAACGACGATGCCGACTGCGCGCCTCAGGCGCGTGTGCCTGCCGCAATTTTAGGCCCGGGTATTCCCTACTACATCCGCATTGGGGATTTTGGTGGCGGGTGTGCCAGTACGCCTATAACTTGGCAATTGTCCTACAACGGACCGGTGGTGGGTTGCACCGATCCGGCGGCATGCAACTACAGTCCATTGGCCACGGTCTCCGATACCTGCATTTATCCCGGCAGCCCGGCCTGCCCGGACGGCCCCGATCTGCTCATTCTGCGCGATCCTCTGCTGGCGTCGATGAACCTTGGTTCTATGACGGTGAGCATTGGCGATTGCCTGGTTGCCGAAGAGTGCGTAACCGGCTACGGCCAACGGGACATTATCTCGTTTGATACTTACATCTACAACCAGGGGAATATGGACTATTACATCGGCAACCCCGCTGCAAACCCTGACCAATTCGACCTGATCAATTGCCACGGGCACACCCATTACAAAGGTTATGCTGAATATGTGTTGTTCGATGCCGAAGGGGTGGCCACTCCTGTGGGCTTCAAAAGCGGTTTCTGCGTCATGGATATCTGGTGCCCATTCGGAACGGCTACCTACGGATGCGGAACCATGGGGGTATCAGCTGGATGTGCCGACATTTACGGTGCGGGAACTACCTGCAACTGGATTGACATCACCGACGTAGACACCGGCACCTACACGTTCGTGGCCCGCACCAACTGGGAGCGTATTCCAGATGGCTTGGGCAATCACGAAACGGATTATTACAACAACTGGTCGCAGATTTGCCTTTCTATCGGCGAGGATGCGTTTGGCGATCGGTTGTTTACAATCTCCGATGATTGCGATCCGTACACGGATTGTCTGGGCGAAATTTACGGTGCTGCACAGCCCGACTGCATGGGTGATTGCAACGGTAGCGCCCTGATGGGCGATCTTACTGCAAACGCGCTCCAGGATGATGCCGATGTGGATGCCTACACTAGTGGCATCGTAGGCGACGACCTTTCGCCCACTTCCTGTCACGATTTAAATGCGGATGGCCGCATCAGTGTTTCGGACGCGGCGCTGCTGAGTTCCTGTTTGTATTTCAGCGCCGGCCATCCGCACACTGGCGGAGATTTGCACGACCATTGCAACCTGCCCCAAAGCCTGATTAACATATACGATACTGTCGCGTTTAGACTCAGTGCCATTGACTTTGATGAAGGCTGGGTGGACATCGAGGTGCGCAATCCGTACAATGACCTGACCGCCTACCAATTGGAACTTTCCGGTTTGGAAATTCTGTCGGTCCAATCGCTGACGGACGCTGCTGGTTTTTATCACCTGCCCGAATACGCATTGGGTGGCCAGCGCATTCTAGGGCTCAATCGACGCGACTCCGCCTTGTTGCGCTCGTTGGAATGGAAACCCTTGTTGCGCGTGCATTGGTTTGCGCTCACAGCCCCGGAAATTTGTATCGCCAGTGTGGAAGATGCTGTCAACCAATTGTATGAAAGCGTGCTTCATTCGGTCCAAGGGGATTGCCGTCCGGTTACGGCGAGTGGGGTAGTCCCAACCAGCTTCAATCCAATGAATGTGCAGGTATTTCCAAATCCAGCAGATGAGCAACTCTCCATTCGCTACCCGAACCCGGAAGGGAGCACATGGACTTTACAGGTTTTCCACAGCAATGGTCAATTGGCTTTAGAAAAGCACGTGCCAGGAGGGAATGAGCTTAGTTTGTCAGTGGCCGGGCTGCCCGCAGGGCTGTATCGCTATCGCCTGCAAGGCTCGGATTGGTACAGTGGAAGCTTTGTTGTTTTGCACGAGCATTGATGCGGTGCCAGCCAGAACAGCCTGATTGTGTATAAGCTGTTGATTGCAAGGCTTTGCGCTTGGTCTTTACCGTGTCAAAACCGCAACCTGGCGGGTGCCGTTCCGTAAATAGCCTATATCTTTGGCCGTTAATCCACCTCCCAACAATTTTGTCGCGCAAGTTGCGCTGCGAGGGGTTTTCACGGGTCCAGTTTCATGATCACCACCTCCAATTTTCACGAGCCCAGGACGGTCAAGGAATTGTACCCTTACCAGGTCAAAGCCATCGACGCCATTTTGGGTGGTTTAAGCGATTTGGAACAGGGCGAAAACCTCTTGTACCAATTGCCTACGGGTGGCGGCAAGACCGTCATTTTCTCTGAGATCGCCGCGCGCTTTATTCGCGAAGGCCGGGGCAAAGTGCTTATCCTGACGCACCGGGTAGAACTTTTGCACCAAACGGCGCGGTCGTTGCATAGCATTGCGGTTCCTACCAAAATTATTGACCGCAAGGTCCATGACATTGAAGACCAGGATCGCTATTCGTGCTTTGTGGCGATGGTAGAAACCCTGAACAATAGGCTCAACGAAAACGAAGGCTATTTAGGTGATATTGGTCTGGTCATCGTAGACGAAGCCCACTACAATGCATTTCGAAAGATCTTTCAGTATTTCCGTGACGTGACCATTTTAGGGGTTACCGCAACGCCGCTTAGTTCCAACAAAAATCTGCCGCTTTACGAAAATTACCGCCGGCTGATTATCGGAGAGTCCATTTCTGACCTCATCGGCATGGGGTACCTGGCAAGCCCCACCACGTATACGTATGACGTAAACTTGCAGTCGCTCAAAATTGGCATTGACGGCGACTTCACCATCTCCTCGCTGGATTCCCTCTACAGTTTGTACCACATGCAGGACAAGCTTCTGCAGGCTTACGAAGAGCGCGCCTCCGGCACCAAAACCCTGATTTTTAACAGCGGTATTGCTACATCGCGAAGGGTATTTGAAATGTTTCGAATTAAAGGCTACCCGGTAAAGCACCTGGACAGCACCTTCAGCGATCAGGAACGCAGGGATACGCTGACCTGGTTTAAAGAAACGCCTGATGCCATTCTGTCTTCCGTTTCTATTCTAACGACCGGATTTGACGAGCCAACCGTAGAAACTATTATGTTGAATAGGGCGACGCGGTCGCTGACGCTTTATCACCAGATGATCGGTCGCGGCAGCAGGGTTTTGCCTAACAAAGACCGCTTCAGCATCATCGATTTGGGGCTTAACGCTCAGCGTCTTGGATTGTGGGAATCGCCTATTGACTGGCAGGATGTATTTGCCAACCCGCGCAAGTTTCTGGAACAGACCCTTTACGCCAAGGAAGATGCAGGACTCGACAATGATTACCTGATCACCGATGATGTCAAGGCCCGTTTTCCTGTAGGAAAAGAATTGTTCCAGTTCACCATTCGCGATCACTATCTGGACTGCGTTAGAACGGGACAACGCCCCAGCAGAGCCTTAGAGCGTTCCGTTGTCAATCACGCGGAATTGATCAGCGCCAATGCGGCAACTTTTGGAGAATCACTGGCCTTGCAACAGGTACTCCAGAGCGAAATTCAGTGGCGATTAAAGCAATATACTTCCTGCATCGCCAAATCCACAGAGAACTTTTTCCGTTGGCTGATGGAGGATTACAACGATAAGTTGCGCCGGGCCCTCCATCAGGTTTATAGCGATCAGCCTTTGTTCTCCCCAGGCTCCGAGTCCGAATAAAGGGTGCTTTTAAAAGCGCCGGTGTGCCTCCCGTGCGGGTTTTGACCAAGCCCCGCTTTTAACTGACCAGGCACCGCTTTTATCTGACCAGGCACCGCTTTTGTCTGGTCTTGCAGCGCTTTTATCTGGTCTTGCAACGCTTTTTGTAGTCAAGCACCGCTTTTGTCCTTGGGGAAACCGGACTTTTAATTTGGCTATAATTCTTTGATAGTCAGCAACTTGCTGTCTTTTGTTGTTCTCCGAACCTTAAGTTGACATTCATTTTGGTTCAATAATTGGGAGGAAACTTATCCAATTTGTGACTTGCTTGCGCACCGCAACGCAACAAATCACCGAAAACAACAAATTTCACATGAAAACTAAACTTTTATGCTTAGGAGGAGCTTTGCTTCTTACTCTAGGCTCAGCGTTCGCTGACGTAGAGCCAAACAACAGCATCGCGACGGCTGAACCAGCTGCTCTTGGCGTGCTGAACGGTTCCCTTGATTTAAGCCTTGGCGATACCGAAGATTATTACCTCCTGACCCTGCCAAATGATGGGGCCGTTACTTTGAACATTGCCTTTGTTGGAAGCTTAAATGGACAGCTTTCATTGTTCAACAGCAGTGGCGCTGTTGTTGGCACCAGCGGAATACTGACATCCGGAGCGCTAGTCGTTGATTGCATTGCCGCTGGTCCCGTGTATGCCAGGGTTTTTCGTTGGTCGGGTGCCGCCTCTACCTACACCCTTACTGTGTCACAAGTCAGTTTGACCTATGGCGCTGACGTGGAGCCTAACAACGTCATCACAGAAGTTACGGAGTTTCTGGCTGTCGGATCACCGCAGCAAGGAAGGTTGGGTCAGAGCAACGGTGCAACCTTTGCATTGGACGGCAGCGATCATTACCGGGTAAACCTACCCGGCGATGGCCGCATTAACCTATCAGCTACCAATGACAACACTTTGCTAACGCAAATTTCGGTTAAGAATCGGGACGGGGTCACGCTAGCTACTTCCGGGATCAGCGCTACACCCACACTGACCCTTGATTTTCTGGGAGGCGATTTTGTGTATGTACATATTAACCGCTGGTCGGGTTGCGGCAGTTACCAGGTATCCATGACCTATAACCAGCCCCTTTACGCAAACGATGTGGAACCCAATGGCACGCTTGCCCAAGCAAGGTCCTTACCCGCATCCGCTTTTCGCCAGGGACACTTGGGCTACTCCAACGGAGCTGCTTTTCCGTTGGATGGCATTGACTATTACGTCACAGTTTTGCCGGGCGATGGTCGTATAAACTTATCAGCCGAATCAGACAATGGGTTGAACCTAACCTTAACCATTTTTAATCAGGACGGAAATACTTTGGTTGGAAGTGGAATTTCTGCTACCCCTTCCACCAGCATTGATGGCGTCGCGCAAGACACTGTGTATTTTTTAGTGAATCGTTGGAATGGTGGCGGGAGCTACCGCGTGCGCTACACATTTGACCCACCAGATCACGCCAATGATGCA
>CAYSDI010000014.1:51195-53849 GCA_964429745.1 uncultured Chitinophagales bacterium
CACAAGGTCCAGTTTTTTTATCGGTCAATATTTGGAGCGGAGTCGGGAGCTACCGAGTGCGCTACACATTTGACCCACCAGATCACGCCAATGATGCAGAGCCGAATAACACCACTGGAACAGCACTTGCTCTGGCGGAAGGAGTGTTCGCAACAGGACACATCGGGTATGCCAATGGAGCGGAGATTCCCCCTGACGTCGTAGATGTGTATGCCATTAACACTTCAGGCGACGGCAAAGTCAGCGCCTATTTTGAAACGGACAATGGGCTTTTGTTAACCATCACGCTGCTCAACCAAAATGGTGTAGCCCTGGTAGGATCGGGGATTAACGACACGTTGACTCTTGTCTATGACGGTATTGCACAAGGTCCAGTTTTTTTATCGGTCAATATTTGGAGCGGAGTCGGGAGCTACCGAGTCAAGTACGAATTGTTGGAGGTGCCAGAGGCAAACGATACCGAGCCCAACAATGTGCTCGTCGATGCCCAGCTCATCGCTCCGAACTTCCCGGCTGAAGGGCATTTAGGGTACGTCAACGGAACTCCGTCTCCTATTGATGTCAAAGATCTGTATACTTTTTCCGGGCAGGCTGCAGGTCCGATTTCCTTTGACTGGGCAACGTCTAATGGGTTGCTGATAACCCTCCAGTTGTTGAACTCTGCCGGAAGCACCTTGGTCGGAAGTGGAATAGCCGTTTCCGGTACTTTGGCCTTCAACCTTCCCGACAACGGAACTTACTACCTGCAGGTAAGCATCTGGTCCGGAGTCGGGGGCTACACATTGGGTGTAGACAACGGTTGTGATCTTACGGCGATTGCCAACCAACAAGTCATTTCTGTGGGGGCCCAATTGCAGTGGGCTGCTGTGCCAGGTGCCACCACATACAACGTTCGCCGCGGGCTTGCCGGTGGGCCTTACACCGTCCTTACCACGCCAGCCAAGCGCAGTGTCTGGTTTCCGCTGGTCGAAGACACGGATTACGAATGGCAGGTGCAGACCGTTTGTGGTGACCGGGTCAGCGGGTACATACCGCTTCGCCCTTTCACCACACTTGAATTCCCCATTTGCCCCAACATTGGCGGCTTGTTGCAGGATAGCTTAACGGCCACGTCAATCAAGCTAACTTGGAACGATAGTCCTTACGCCATCAACTACCGGGTGGAGTATCGGGTGGTAGGAAGCCCAGGTGGCAGTGCTGTCAATACTGCTGCACCTTCTGCCAAGCTAATAGGCCTTCTGCCTGGCACCAATTATGAGTTCCGGGTTTATGCAAATTGCTATGGCGATGGCCAAAGCAATTTCCGGAACGGCACGTTCAGCACACCGGCCACTCGCGAAGGTGAGCAGTCGGAAGCCAAACTCTGGCCTGTTCCAGCTTCTGAATACTTGAACGTAGCCTTCACGCTGGCGCAAGACGGCTCCGCTCATCTGGTTATTGTTGATGCGCTTGGACGCAACGTCCGCGCATTCCGCCACGCAGGTTTTGCCGGGAGTAATCTCGCTGAGTTAAGCCTCGTCGGCCTTTCATCAGGTATTTACCATCTGCAAATCCTGGACGAACAGGGCTCGCAGCAAGTCCTTCCTTTCGGTATTCGGTGATTGGAAGCCCGCAATGAGGGAGGACCTTCATTGCCTTTTGCGGAACCCCGCGGCTTGCGCCGCGGGGTTCGTTTTTTTACCTGATAAGTGAACCTGTAGTTTAACGTCACGATGAAGTTTCCAAAGAAGGTCGATGCCAGCGCCCTAATTCAGCCTGGGCATGCCCCACTTAAAACGTATCGCGGCAGAACTAGGTTATGCGTTGGTGGTTTGGCTAATTTAGGTGGCAACATAAGCCTTGCGCCTTACGTATACGCCTTTTTGAGGATGTTTTAAGTGGCAGAGGACATGGCACAGCCACCTGTTCTTGTTTGCCCTACTTTGCCTGTTAACAATCTACGCTGTATCCGGATGGCTGCCCTTTCAAACGACCTTTTCGACCTGATTCACAGTATGAGCGCGCCGGAAAAGGCTTACTTTAAGCGCTATGGGTACAAGACCGGTGCTCGTCGGCAGGCCTACCTGGATCTTTTTGACGCCGTAGAAAAGCAAGAGAGCTTTAACGAGGCTGCTTTGCGGAAGAAATTTGCCCCACCAAAGGGGTTTAAATCATTAAGTTCTGCCAAGAACCACTTGTATCATCAGGTTTTGCATTCCCTGATGGAGTATAACGCAGACAAAAGCGGAGAAGACCAAGTAATCCAACTTATGCAGGAAGTTTGGTTCCTAAAAAATCGCGGACTTGAGGATCAATGTGCCAAGCGCTTAAAAGTAGCTTGGAAGACTATTGCCGAGCAGGATCAACAGGCGTTTTCCCCAGCGCTTTTTCCGGCAGAATTTGCCTTAATTCCTTATGCAGAACAAGGATTTATTGATCGCTTTACTGCGCTTGAGCGTGAAAAACATACCCTGGCACTGCTTCAAAACCAGAACGAATACAGCCATCTTTACGCCAGAATGACCCAAATGGTCAGCACTTGGGGCGTCATTGTCCGCGATCCCCGACACATAGAAGCAGTTGAATCGGTTTTGGCCCACCCGCTGTTGCAGGAGGAGTCTTTGGCCTTAAGTTTTCAGGCCAAATACATGTTGCACAGTGTTAATAAGATCCTG
>CAYSDI010000015.1:0-38211 GCA_964429745.1 uncultured Chitinophagales bacterium
CCCCCCCTTCCCCCGGCAAGAAAAGCGCAACGATTTTTTGAGAATTATGGCAAATAGAACCGAAAAACTGCCCACTGAACTGAGCATCACCCGCGAGCCTTTTCCCGCTTCTAAAAAGATTCACGTGCAGGGTTCAAGCCCTGACGTTCAGGTGGCAATGCGCGAAATTTCGCTGAGCGATACACACGTGCACGGAACGGAGCAATGGCTGCCTAACGAGCCGTTAACGGTGTACGACACCAGCGGACCTTACACCGATCCTGACGCCAAACTCGACGTGCGCCAGGGCCTTCCATCCCTTCGCACGCCGTGGATCGAGCGGCGCGAAGACACGGAGCAACTCGGAGAAATCAGCTCGGCTTATGGTCGGGAGCGCCTTTACGACCCGGTCCTGAATAGCCTTCGTTTCCAGCACTTCCGGCAGCCGCGCCGCGCCAAGGACGGGGCCAATGTCACGCAATTGCACTATGCGCGCAAGGGCATGATCACGCCGGAGATGGAGTACATAGCCATTCGGGAGAACCAGTGCCTGGACCGCGTGCAAGAGCCCGGCAAACAGCACCCTGGGCAAAGTTTTGGGGCCAATACGCCCAAAGGGCTGATCACGCCGGAGTTTGTGCGCAGCGAGGTGGCGGCAGGCCGTGCCATTATTCCGGCCAACATCAACCACCCGGAGGCGGAACCTATGATCATTGGGCGTAACTTCTTGGTCAAGATCAACGCCAACATCGGCAACTCCGCGGTCACCTCGAGCATAGAAGAAGAGGTCGAAAAGGCGGTTTGGGCCTGCCACTGGGGCGCTGACACCATCATGGACCTTTCCACCGGAAAAAACATACACGAAACGCGGGAGTGGATCATCCGCAACAGCCCCGTGCCGATCGGCACCGTGCCTATTTACCAGGCGCTCGAAAAAGTCAACGGCAAGGCCGAAGAGTTGACCTGGGCCATGTACCGCGACACGCTTATTGAGCAAGCCGAGCAGGGGGTGGACTATTTCACCATTCACGCGGGCGTGCTGCTGCGCTACATTCCGCTGACCGCCAGCCGCGTCACGGGTATTGTGAGCCGAGGGGGTTCCATTTTGGCCAAATGGTGCCTGGCGCACCACAAGGAGAATTTCTTATACACGCATTTCGAGGAAATCTGTGAGATCATGAAGGCCTACGACGTATCGTTCAGCCTGGGCGATGGTCTCAGGCCCGGTTCGCTGTCAGATGCCAACGACCGCGCACAGTTCGCCGAGCTGGAGACCCTGGGGGAACTGACCAAGATCGCCTGGCGACACGATGTCCAAACCATGATCGAAGGTCCGGGTCACGTGCCCATGCAGCTCATTAAGGAGAACATGGACAAGCAGCTTGAAACCTGCGGCGAGGCGCCGTTCTACACGCTGGGCCCGCTAACCACCGACATCGCGCCGGGCTATGACCACATCACCTCCGGCATTGGTGCAGCTATGATCGGCTGGTTCGGCACAGCCATGTTATGCTACGTCACACCCAAGGAGCACCTGGGGCTGCCCAACAAAAAGGACGTCAAGGACGGCGTTATTACGTATAAAATTGCGGCGCATGCTGCCGATCTTGCCAAGGGTCATCCAGGCGCCTATGTGCGGGACAATGCGCTCAGCAAAGCGCGCTTTGAATTCCGCTGGCAGGATCAGTTTAACTTGTCGCTTGACCCGGATACGGCCCGCGAATTTCACGACGAAACACTTCCGGCCGACGGCGCCAAGGTGGCCCATTTTTGCTCCATGTGCGGCCCGCATTTCTGCTCCATGAAAATTACGCAGGACGTGCGCGACTACGCTGCAGCGCAAGGGCTGGAAGAAGAAGCGGCGCTGGCAGAGGGCATGGAAGAAAAAGCCCGCGAATTTGTTGAAAAGGGAACCGAAATTTACCTGTGATGAACATAGCCGTAATTGCCCCGCTGGGCCACGTGCCCGGAGAACACGAAAACGTCATCCGCCTGCTGGACGCCGGATTGCCGTATTACCATCTGCGCAAGCCAGGATTGAATGTCGGCGACATGCAGGCTTGGGTGCAGAAAATTCCGGAGGAATACCGCCGCCGCATCACGCTGCACGCGCCCTTAACCACGGCGCTGGAGCTGGGGGTGGGGGGTATGCACCTTCGCGAGTCCGACCGCGCGGGGTTCTCTAACGAAGACCTGGAAACGATCATTGACCGGGCTGAAACAGAAGGACTTCGCGTCTCCGCTTCCGTTCATTCGCCCCAGGCGGCATTGAGTATCAGCGATAAAATGTTGTATGTTTTTCTGTCGCAGGCGTTTAGCTCAGCGTCTAAGCCAGATTTGTCAGGCAGCATTCAGGATTGGAACTTCCCGGCCCAGCGCCCCTGCAAAATCTACGCTTTGGGTGGTGTACAACCTGAAAACATCGCAAAAGTTGCGGAGTATGGATTGGACGGGGTGGCTGTTCTGGGAGCGGTTTGGCACGGAAAAAATGACCCGCTCAGCAATTTCATCCGCATTCGCGAAGCATGCCAGCAGATCGCCCAACCCTCCTGATCCTCTCCGGATTTGACCCCAGCGGAGGTGCCGGTATGATGGCTGACGTGCGCACATCCGAGGCTCTAAGTGTGCATACCATAGGTTGTGTTACTGCGCTGACGGCTCAGTCCGCCAGTAGTTTTCAAGACCATCAATGGGTCGAATGGCCCTGGTTGGAGAAGCAACTTTTGAGCCTGCTTGCCAGCAACGCGCCCGATGCGATCAAGGTGGGCATGGTCCGCGACACCGGCACATTGGACCGTTTGCTGACCTTGATTTCAAGCCAAAGCCCATCCGCTCCGGTGGTTTGGGATCCAGTGTTGGCACCGTCGGCGGGGGGGGAATTCCACCCCGAAAACTTGCCAGGTTGGCGCCAACTGCTACACCGCGTGGCCCTGTTTACGCCCAACTGGCCGGAAATGGAGCGGCTTTGTCCCAGCCAGGACCCCATTGAGGCCGCTAGGGAGGTCGCCGCCGAATCCGGGGCTGCCGTCCTGCTTAAAGGCGGTCACGATCCGGTGGCGCACGGCATGGACAGGCTCTTTTACCGAAACCAGGTGCAGGAGTTTCGGCCTGGACGCCGCGATCTCGCTCCCAAACACGGCACGGGTTGTGTGTTTTCCAGCGCGGCAGCCGCCAGCCTTGCCGCGGGCATGACCATGGCAGCCGCCTGCCGCACCGCCAAGGTTTTTACGGAGAACTTCATGGCCAGCAGTTCGTCGTTGATAGGATTTCACCTGCCTGCTTAACCCCTCTCGCTCTTGGAACCATCGCATTTCCCCCAGCAACCGCCGCTCATTGCCCGGCTGCAATACATCACGCAGGACCTGGAGCGCAAAGGCCACCTGGAACTGCTCAAAGAGGCGGTCGACGCGGGCTGCGACTGGGTGCAATTGCGCGTTAAGAATCGGCCTGAAAACGAGGTCATGGACATGGCCGTCAAAGCGCGCAAAATCTGCTGCGATTCCGGTGCGAGGCTTATCATCAACGATTTTCCACACGTTGCGCTTGCGGTGGATGCCGACGGTGTACACCTTGGCCGCAAGGACATGACCACTGCCCAGGCTAGAGATCTGCTCGGCGAAGGCTACCTGGTCGGGGGCAGCGCCAATACCATTCAGGATATTGAACGTTTGTATGCCGAAGGGGTGGATTACATCGGGCTGGGTCCGTTCCGCTTCACCGAAACCAAAAAGGGTTTAGACCCGGTGCTCGGCCTGGAGGGCTACCGCCGCATCCTGATCCAATGCAAACTCAAAGGGCTGGAGCGCATTCCGATACTTGCTATTGGCGGTATCCTGATGACCGACATCCGCGATTTGCTCCACACGGGTTTGCATGGCGTGGCCATTTCCAACATGATCAGCCGCAGCCCGCGCAAGAATCAACTGGTCATGGACATTCACCAAATGATGAACGAATTTTCCAAATCCTTCCGCTATGGAACTGCTCAGGATCGCCGAAAAGACCTTTGAGTCCAGGCTCTTTACCGGTACGGGAAAGTTCTCGTCCAACAGCGTGATGGAAGCGGCGCTTCTGGCGTCCGGCACGGAGCTGGTCACGGTGGCCCTGCGCCGCGTGGATGTAGATGGTGCAATAGCCGGCCATGAAGATGACATGCTGCGCCACCTGCGCCACCCTTCGTTCAACCTGTTGCCCAACACTTCCGGGGTTCGAAATGCCCGCGAAGCCATCTACGCCGCACACCTTGCCCGCGAGGCTCTCGGAACCAACTGGCTCAAGCTGGAGATCCATCCCGATCCGCGCTACCTGATGCCCGATGCGGTCGAAACACTCAACGCTGCGCGGGAACTCGTGCGCGAAGGCTTCGTGGTATTGCCCTATGTGCACGCCGATCCTGTGCTTTGCAAGCAGTTAGAAGAAGTGGGCTGTGCTGCGGTAATGCCGCTGGGTTCGCCCATCGGCAGCAACCGGGGCTTGCAAACCCGCGCCTTTCTTGAAATTATCATCGAGCAGGCCAATGTGCCCGTCATCGTGGATGCCGGAATCGGCCGCCCGTCTGACGCAGCGCTGGCCCTGGAAATGGGCGCGGATGCCGTGCTGGTCAATACGGCCATCGCCGTGGCACCTGACCCGGTTCGCATGGCCGACGCATTCCGACTGGCTGTTATGGCAGGGAGGCTGGCGTATGAGGCTGGCGTACCCGCAGAGCGCCTATATGCCGAAGCCTCCAGTCCGTTGACGGCATTTTTAGACGTGTAGAACCAATTGAACCGAACAACCCCTATCGCAGACCCAACCAAAGCACCCGCACAAGCTCCTGACCAATCCCGCCATGCCCACTACCGCCCTTCCCCGGACCCAATCTGCTGCTGCAAGCTTTGAACAAACGTTCAATGACTGGTCCTGGGAGGACGCGACGTCCCTCATCCACTCCCGGACGGCAGCGGATGTAGAGCGGGCGCTTCAAAGCCCGACGCGGGATCTGCGCGATTTTGCGGCATTGATTTCTCCCGCTGCGGCACCTTATCTGGAGCGCATGGCGGCGCTGGCCAACCAAGCCACCCTGCGCCGATTCGGGCGGGTGATCCAACTTTACGCCCCCCTCTACCTGAGCAACGAGTGCCAGAACATCTGCACGTACTGCGGGTTCAGCATGGACAACGCGCTGGAGCGCAAGACCCTCAACCCCGCAGAGATCCTGCGCGAAACCGAAGTGCTCAAAGCCATGGGCTACGAGCATGTTCTGCTGGTTACCGGTGAGGCTAGCCGAACTGTCGGCATGGCCTATTTTGAACAAGCGTTCAATTTGTTGCGCCCTCATTTCAGCCAGCTCAGCCTGGAAGTGCAGCCGCTTGAAGAAGCCGATTACCGCCGGCTCACCGAGTTGGGTCTGCACAGCGTCTTGGTATATCAGGAGACCTACCGCAAGGAAACGTATAAAGTTCATCATCCCAAAGGGCGAAAATCCAACTTCTATTACCGTTTGGATACGCCGGACCGTCTGGGAAGGGCTGGTGTGCATAAAATTGGCTTAGGCGTACTCATCGGCCTGGAAGACTGGCGCAGCGACAGCTTTTTTACGGCCATGCACCTGCGCTATTTATCGCGGACCTACTGGCGCACCAAGTACAGCATCTCCTTCCCCCGTTTGCGACCGCACGCCGGCGGGCTGCAACCCAAGATGGTCATGAGCGACCGCGAGCTGGTGCAATTGATCACTGCTTACCGCCTGCTGGACCCGGATGTGGAATTGAGCCTGTCCACGCGCGAGACCGAGCGTTTCCGCGACAACGCGATCCCGCTGGGGGTGACGACGTTCAGCGCTGGATCCAAGACCAATCCAGGCGGTTATGCCTGTGAACAGGAGTCTTTGGAGCAGTTCGAAATCAGCGACGAGCGCTCCCCGGCGGAAGTGGCCGCCGTAATCCGCAAGGCGGGCTACCAGCCGGTTTGGAAAGACTGGGACCGGGGGTGGGGAGGGTAATAGCCGGCCTGCCGCGCGCATGCCTTCCGCCCGCTGCGAGACTGCCCTGGAACCCGCTGCGAGACTGACCTCGAACCCGCTGCGAAACTGCCCTCCGCGCACCTGCTGCGCATGAACGCCAAGTCCGTTATTTTTGAGGGCCCTGGCCGCGCGCGCCGGAGCCCTTCCCCATGCCAACCCTCACGGACAAACTGCATACTTCGCTGGTTTACCTTAAAGGGGTAGGGCCGGCCAAGGCTGAGTTGTTGTCGGGCGAATTGGGGCTGTTCCGCTACGGCGATCTGCTCACCTTCATGCCTTTTCGCTATGTGGACCGCACGCAAATCCAGCAGGTGCGCGACGTGCAGGAAGACATGCAAACCGTGCAGTTGCGGGGCCGCATCAAAGGGTTTTCTATGGTGGGCCCGCCTCGCAGCCGGCGCTTGGTGGCGCAATTGGAGGACGACACCGGCACCATCGAGCTGATCTGGTTCAAGGGCGCGTCGTACATGGAGCGCTACCTCAAGCGCGACGCCACCTACACGGTTTTCGGCAAACCCAACGTGTACCGGGGCAAGTATTCGCTGCCTCATCCGGAAATGGAATTGGGCGAAGGGCCCTCGAACGATGCACGGCGGATGCAGCCGGTTTACCCTTCTACCGAAAAACTGAAAGCCCGCGGTTTGGACAGCAAGGGGTTGGAACGCCTGGTGCAGCAGTTGCTCGCGGAGCTTGGCCCGGCAGACCTCCCCGAAATTCTGCCCGGCGAAATGCGCGTTCAGTTCAAGTTAATCGGACGCGAGCGCGCCTTGCGCGACATCCATTTTCCACCCGATGAGCATGCGTTGCAAGGTGCCCGCCGCCGCCTGAAGTTCGAAGAGTTTTTGCTCATTCAGTTGAGTTTGTTGCTAAATAAGTCCGCGCTTGACCGGCAGGTGCGCGGCTACATTTTTGAGCGGATCGATGGGGTCTTTGAAAAGTTCTATCGCGAGCACCTCGGCTTTGAATTAACCGGGGCACAAAAGCGCGTGTTACGCGAGATAAGAAAAGATACGCGAACGGGGATGCAAATGAACCGCCTGCTGCAAGGCGATGTGGGCAGCGGCAAAACTATTGTAGCGCTGATGGCCATGCTCATGGCGGTGGATAACGGTTTTCAGGCAGCCATTATGGCGCCGACAGAAATTCTTGCGCAACAACATATGTTATCCATAACAGAACTTGTGCAAGGCTTGCCAGTGCTGCCCGGGTTGCTCACCGGATCGGTCAAGGGCAAGCCGCGAAAGGATTTGTTATCGGCGTTGGAGGCGGGTTACGTGAACCTGCTGATCGGTACCCATGCGCTCATCGAAGACAAGGTGGTGTTTAACAACCTGGGCCTGGTGGTCATTGATGAGCAGCACCGCTTTGGGGTGGCGCAGCGCGCGCGGCTCTGGGCAAAGAACACGCAACCTCCCCACGTGCTCGTGATGACCGCGACCCCCATTCCCCGGACATTGGCCATGACGCTTTACGGCGACCTGGATACTTCGGTTATTGATGAACTCCCACCCGGTCGCAAGCCCATTCAAACCGCGCACCGCAAGGATCCTGAGCGGCTGTCCGTTTTCGGGTTTTTGCGCAAGCAACTCGAGGAAGGTCGCCAGGTTTACATCGTTTACCCGTTGATAGAGGAGTCCGAAACTATGGACTACAAAGACCTGATGGATGGGTACGAAAGTGTGGTCCGCTCGTTTCCTGATTACCGGATTAGCATTGTGCACGGTCGGCAAAAAGCGGCAGACAAGGACCACGAGATGCGGCAATTTGTCAGTGGAAAAACACGCCTCATGGTGGCAACTACCGTCATTGAAGTTGGGGTGAATGTGCCCAATGCTTCGGTCATGGTCATTGAAAGTGCCGAGCGTTTTGGCTTGGCGCAGTTGCATCAATTGCGCGGGCGCGTTGGCCGCGGAGCTGAGCAGAGTTTTTGCGTGCTCATGACGGGCGACAAACTCAGCAACGATGCGCGAATCCGCATTCGCACCATGTGCGAGACTACGGATGGCTTCAAAATCTCGGAAGTGGACATGCGGCTGCGCGGCCCGGGCGATTTAGCGGGAACGCGTCAGAGCGGCCTTGAGGACCTTAAAATTGCCGATTTGGTTCACGATCGGGAAATTCTGGAAGAGGCTCGCAGCGCGGCACTGGCGCTGGTAGAGAAGGATCCGCAGTTGCGACTGGGAGTGCATGCTCCGCTCGCGAATTATCTGGTGCGCGAAAAGCGGCTCAAGGGCGACTGGAGTAGGATCAGCTGATGCGCAATGGCCAAAAGGGGGTATCTATGCTCAAACCATGAAGTACCCACTTGAAGAGCCGCAATCGGCCACTGTGCAGGAAATTTTGACGCTGTTGGAGACCGATGAGAAGGATGGGCTGCCACAAAGCGAGGCAGAGTCGCGGGCGCAACAGTTTGGGCCTAATGCCTACCAGACCATTCGGCAGCAAAGCCTGTTGTTGCTCTTTTTGCAGCAGTTTAAAAGTCCTATCGTCCTTTTGTTAGTTGTTGCGGCAGCGGTCACTTTGTTTCTTCAGGATTACATTGAAACAATATCAATAATAATTGTTATTATTCTTAATGCGGGAATAGGTTTTTTCATGGAGGTTCAGGCTCGGCGATCCATGCAGGCGCTGAAGTCAATGGAAGTTCATCTTTCCAGAGTTCGCAGGGCTGGCCAAACGTTGGAGATCCCTTCTGAAACAATTGTTCCGGGAGATTTAATTCTGCTTGAGGCAGGGGATGTGATTACTGGTGATGGGCGCCTGGTGGTCAGCAATCAGTTGCAGTGCGATGAATCTTCGTTGACGGGCGAGTCGCTTGCAACAGAAAAGTCATTGGATCCCTTGCCAGAGGGCACTGCCCTGGGCGATCGCAAGAACATGGTTTTTAAGGGTACTTCTGTGCTTAACGGCAATGGCCAAGCTGTGATAACAGCCATTGGTGGCCATACGGAATTGGGTACCATCACCTCGCTGGTGGATGAATCGCCTTCCAGGAAGACCCCTTTAGAGCGAAAAATAGCGGTTTTGACCCGGAAGCTGATTTGGATAACATTAGTTATGATATCCATTTTTGCGCTAACGGGGTTTTTGCAAGGGAAGCATTGGTTTTTGATTCTTGAAACTTCCATTGCATTGGCTGTTGCTGCTTTTCCGGAGGGTTTGCCCATTGTGGCTACCGTGGCATTGGCCTACGGTATGCTGCTTATGGCAAAGCGGAATGTCATTGTCAAGGACTTAAACGCTGTAGAGACACTCGGCAGTACAAACATTATCCTAACAGATAAGACTGGAACCTTAACGGAAAACAGCATTTCAGTGGTTGCGCTTTCGTTTCCGGGAAAGGATGTTCACTTAGATGACAAAAGCCAGGCAGGCGGTTGGAAAAGTCTGGAAGGAGGCGAGTATGCGGACAGTTTCCGGATGTTGCGCTTGATTGGAGCCCTTTGCAATAATGTTACACGCCCAGACAGTGACCAGGCAAGCAAACCCAAAGGAGACCCGGTGGAAGTTGCTCTGCTGCTTTGGGCAGATTCAACAGGCATAACGGCACAATCGCTTCGTTCGGAGTATGAGCGGGTGGACGAGTTGCCGTTTAGCTCTGAGACGAAAATCATGGGCACGCTGCACAAACATGGCGATGGTTTTTTTGGTGCAGCAAAAGGCTCTGTGGAGGACTTGCTGATGAGGTGCAGCAGCATCCAATTGCCTGAAGGAGTCTCTGGGATTACTGACGTGCAACGCCAGGAATTGTTAACGCATGCTGATGAATTGTCGGCCCTGGGACTTCGCGTCTTGGGATTCGCTTACGCGCCGGATGCCCCCTCAGCAATCCCCGATGACCTCGAAAATCTCGTTTTTACCGGAATGGTTGGGTTTTTGGATCCTCCGCGTCATGACATCAAGGAGGCAATTCTATCTTGCCGCAACGCTGGCATTCAGGTAGTCATGATTACTGGCGATCACCCGTTGACTGCCCTGAATATCGCGCAGAAAGTGGGTTTGGTTGACGGAGGCGAGCAGGCAGTCGTTTCCGGTAGCGAAATTCCTTCTCAGGAAGGGATGTCTGAAGACTGGCAGAAACGCATTTTGTCAACTTCAGTTTTTGCAAGGACGACACCGACCCAGAAACTGGATATTGTAAGCATCTACCAGGACGCAGGAAACATCGTTGCTATGACCGGCGACGGTGTTAATGACGCTCCTGCACTTAAAAAAGCGGACATTGGAATTGCTATGGGGACGCGCGGTACTCAGGTGGCTAAGGAAACAGCCAACATAGTTTTGAAGGATGATTCGTTTACGTCCATTGCGCACGCGGTAGCGCATGGTCGGGAAATCTTCCAGAACATCCAAAAGTTTGTGGTTTACCTGGTCTCCTGCAACTTGAGCGAAATTCTGATTGTAACCTCTTTTGGTTTTTTAGCGCCTGCGTCCATTTTGCTCCCTTTGCAAATTCTGTTCTTAAACATGGTTACCGATGTTTTTCCTGCGTTAGCGCTCGGTTTGGGTACTGGCGATAAGACCGTAATGGACAGACCGCCCAAGGATCCCAAGAGCCTTATCATATCCAATAAAAAATGGCTGGAGATTGGGATTTACGCAGCCCTGATAACTTGTTCTGTATTGGTTACTGTTTTTTATTGCCGGCAGTTTCTAACGGTTGATCCAATTGTCGTAAACAACGCAGCCTTTGTTACGCTGGCATTCGCCCAGCTTTTTCACGTTTTCAATTTGTCCTCTCCTCATTCAAACATCCTGGTCAACGAGATCACCCGCAACAAGTACGTTTGGATGGCTATTTTACTTTGTGCGGCCTTGATCGTCGTTGTTTTTGAGGTACCCCAATTGCGCCTTGTTCTTGGGTTGGAGCAGCTTGCATGGAGGGTCTGGGCGCTAGCCTTGACCGCGAGCCTTCTTCCACTCATGCTTGTTCAGGCATTTAAGCTTATACAGATGATGGGCAAGCCGGGTAACGCTGATCGCTACCAGCAAGGTACCGCTGAGAAGGCCTAGGTCTAATGGGGTAGCGAAAACTTACCTCGGCCCTTTTTTGCCGTAAAGCCCGCTCTGCGTCTTGGGGGCTTTGGTTTTAGCCTGTTTCGTACCGTTCATTTCGGACGAAAGGCCGTCGTAAGCCGGGCAGCTTTGGCGCTGGCAGCTTGGGTGGAGCATTAAACTGGCGACCAAAAAAAAGAAAATGACGCGTTTCATCGTAGTGGAAAGATACGGTTTAGCGCAGCCTTAGTTACCCTTATAAGCCGCTGCAAGCCTTAAAAACATGGGCATGAGGGGTCTTTTCCGGGAAGCAGGTCGGCTGAAATGCCCGTCCTGCAAGGGTTTGCGCGGAATTCCAGCATTTCTTTTTTCAACTGGATAAATAAAGATCCGTGTCCTTAGTAATTTGATAAACAGGGATTTACAGATGTATTTCATTCTAAATGTTCATAAGTTCTAGTGTTTGCGCGGGTTTCAGGCGAGCGGCAACGTTGGAGAACGCGGAAACCCTGTAGTTTAGGGGTTCGAGCGTTCATGCACTCGATTCACAAACGAAAAAAAACAACCATGAACAAAGGTGATTTGATTGACCAGATGGCATCCGATTCCGGCGTGAGCAAGACCCAGGCTACCGAAGCCCTGAACAGCTTCCTGACCTCCATTCGCAAGACCCTGAAGAAAGGCGACAAGGTGACCTTGGTTGGTTTTGGTACGTTCTCCATTACCAAGCGTGCAGCGCGCACGGGCCGCAACCCACAAACTGGTGAGGCCATTAAGATTAAAGCCAAGAAGATTGTGAAGTTCAAGGCCGGCAAAGAATTAGCCGAGTTCGTCTGATTTCGCGATCTTTCTCTTTGGAACAGAGGGCAGCCTATTCGGCCGCCCTTTTTTTATTTCCCGGATCCTGCAAGCCGCAGCTACTTCGTTTCGCGCAAATTTTAACACCCTCATTTACAGAAGTAAACTCCGGGGTTAAAATTTGCGCATGGCTCATTTTCAGGTCCTTTGAAAGCTCAAATCCACTGTGCTATCTTTTTTGTTGAATTAGTTGCTTATTTTAACAAGAGGTTTATCCCACTTATCTATTAAAACCAGGCCATTTGAAGACCCAAGAAAACGAAATTCGGGTGTATTACGACCGGAATTCGGACCAGGCAAAGAAGGTTTTGGCGTATGCCCGCACCATTACCCGGCACGTTCATGAAGTCGAGGTGGACAAAACACCGTTTACCCCGACCATGTGGAAGCAGTTGCTGGAAATGCTGGACATGAAGCCCAAAAACCTGATGAACAAAGCGCATCCCTATTACCAGATGAACGTCAAGGGCAGGGATTTTGACGAAGAGGGCTGGCTGAATGTGCTCATTCGAAATCCGGAATTGCTCATTGCGCCCATTGTTGTCAAAGGCAATCGGGCAATGCTGTGTAGCAATCCAACGGATATGTTGGGGATGTAAGGCAACAAAGCGCTTGAATAATCACATTTTGCCGTGCAAATCGGTGCGCGGTCAGGACTCCTGTTCAAAGTACAGATCGAAAATGCCGTTTTTCCCGGCATAGGACCGCGCCGCAGCCTCCGTTTCAAATGAGCAGATGGTATCGAAGTACGTGGTGACCGAAGGCTCGCCAGGCGGGGAAATGTTGATGGCCTGGTGGTTTTCAGAAACATCTTCCGGACAAATGTTCAACACATAATAGCGCCGTTCGCCCCCATCCAGGCTAAGCAATCGCAAAATGCTGCACTGGGCGTCAGGTGCGCCAGAAGCCTCGTCGTCGTAGCGGTTGGGCGGTGGTTTTGCCAACGTATCTTCTTCTATGGTTTCAGCAGCGCTATCGCCTGCACCCGCTTCATCTGATTTTCCGGCGTTGCAGGAAGCGGCTAAAGTCATCGCCATGAAGCATAACATTTGCCATGCCCAGCGCACCTTTCCCCCGATCAAGATTTGCGCTGTTTAAACGACCAGGTAAATTTGAATCGGCTCACTTCGGTGCCGTCCTTCAGCCGCCCGACGGTTTCCACCACGGCTCGTTGCCCTTCGCCGGTCAGGATGGCGCGTTCGACGGCATCAAAAAGTTTTTGGCCTTCGGTGCAAGTGTACGACACTTTTGAATCAGCTTTTTTGCCATAAGTAGCCTCCATGTGCACGATCAGCATGGATACACCAGGTTTGCAGCCCGCTATGGCCAGGATGGCCAACGCGCCCGTGCTCAACTCCGCAGACATGGCCTGGGTGGCAAAATAGATGGACTGGAACGGATTCTGCGAAAGCCAGCGGTAGGGCATGATCGCGGTGCATTGTCCGCGATCCAGTTTGGCCAGCCGCATTCCCGCGAGCCACGCAATGGGCAATCTGCTGATCAGGTAGCCCTGAAATTTCCAGGAGCTGTTCATCGTTTCGATGGCCTGCTGAACGGCCTTTTCGCGTTCGGGTGAAAGGGTTTTCGCGCTTTCCTCCACCGGGTTTACTGCAACAGAACTAGCCATCCGTTAAAGGTAAGACGCAAGAGTTTATTTAACATTCTGCAACAGGAAACGGGATCGCGCTTGCGAATTCCCTTGCTTTGGGTAACTTTAGCAATCTAATTGTCCTTTTTTTCCATCCATTAACCTTTTGACCGATGCAGGAAGCACCTGGCATCCTTGAAGACCTAGAATCCGACGTAGACGTCCTCGATGATACCGGGGTTCGTCTGGTGGTCCACAACGACGATTTCAACACGTTTGACTGGGTTATTGAATCGCTGATTAAAATTTGCAGCCACACGATGGAGCAGGCGGAGCAGAGCGCCTACATCATTCACTATCACGGCAAATACGCTGTTAGACAAGGCATTGCACGCGATTTAAACCCAATGCGACGGGGTTTGGTAGATCGCGGCATCAACGCGACATTGGAATAAGACCCTGTCCAAAAGCTTTTATTCAATCTATGCCTGTATTCCGGCTCCCCGCTAAGCCGGTTTTCCCCGACGTACAACTCGCTGAACCGGATGGCCTGCTCGCTTTGGGCGGCGATCTGTCGCAGGAGCGCCTTTTAGCTGCTTATCGCGCCGGAATATTCCCTTGGTACAGCCAGGGTGAGCCCATTCTTTGGTGGTCGCCGGACCCGCGATGCGTGCTTTTCACCGACCAGGTTCATTGCTCGCGGAGCATGCTCAAGGTTTTTAAAAAAGGCCATTTTAGTGTTACATTAAATGCTGCTTTTGAACAGGTTGTGAAGCAATGCGGCCGTGTTTTCCGCCCCGGTCAGGTCGGTACCTGGATCACTCCCGGCATGCTTAAGGCTTACGTTGCCCTGCACCAGGCTGGTTTTGCGCACAGCGCAGAGGCCTGGCAGAATGGCGTTTTGGTCGGGGGAATTTACGGTGTCTCACTGGGCAGTCTATTTTTCGGAGAGTCAATGTTCAGCACAGCGCCAAACGCCAGCAAGGCCGCGCTTATTCGATTGGCAGCACACCTGCACGCAGCCGGGTTTGCTGTTCTTGACGGACAGGTCGGCAATCCGCACCTTTATCGCCTCGGAGCCGTGGACATTCCCCGGAGGGAATTCCAGGATTTACTGGCCACCGGGCTGGATAAACCGGCACCTGAAGGCTGTTGGCCACCCCCTGGCCAAGCCCTTGTTTTGGACCCGGGTGGCGCGGCTGGCTGAAAAGACGTATCTTCGCAGCGCCGGAGAGTTCCCTTTAGTAAAGGCGAGCAGGTTTCCGGAAAACGTTTTTATTCATTCCGGCCCGCTTATCCGTTTGATTCGCCTGACGCATTGTCTTAGTTAACAGACAGGCTTCCGCCCCGGCCGGACCCAAATTTCCTTTGTGCTTTTTACTGATTTTAACCTCGATGCACGCCTTGCGGCGGGCATCCGCAAAGCAGGTTATACCACCCCTACCCCTATCCAGGTATCGGGCATTCCCGCAGTCATTGGTGGTCGCGACCTGATTGCCACCGCTCAAACCGGCACGGGCAAAACAGCGGCTTTCGTGCTGCCGATGTTGCACCAAATGCTGAGCAACCCCGGAAACGGCCGCAGCACCCGCGCGCTCATCCTGACCCCAACCCGCGAATTAGCGCTCCAAATAGTGGAGACCATCGAAATACTGGCCACTGGCACAGGTTTGCGCGCAGCCACCGTTTTTGGCGGCGTCGGCGCCAATCCCCAGATCCAGGCCCTGCGCCGCGGCACCGACATCATCGTGGCCTGCCCAGGTCGTTTGCTTGACCTGCAGCAGCAGGGCGAAGTGGACTTTTCCTCGCTCGGCTTTTTTGTGCTTGACGAAGCGGACCGAATGTTCGACATGGGCTTCTTGCCGGAAGTCAAGCGCATCATTCGCTTTTTGCCGGCCAAGCGCCAGAATTTGTTGTTTTCCGCCACATTCCCCAAAGAGGTGGAAGATCTCGCCTCCGGCCTGCTGCACAACCCTGAGCGGGTTAAGGTGGGCATCAGCAAGCCGGCGCATACCGTTGCGCATGCGCTTTACCCAGTAGAGCCTCACCTAAAAGCGGGTTTGTTGTTGGAATTGCTTCGCAAAACCGACGCAAATTCGGTGCTCATTTTTACGCGCACCAAGCACCGCGCCAAGAAACTGGCGCAGAAACTGGAACGCGAAGGCTACAAAGTCACTTCGCTGCACGGCAACCGCTCGCAGAACCAACGGCAGGAAGCGCTCGGCGGTTTCAAGGAGGGCAAGTACGACATCATGGTCGCCACCGATATCGCCGCTCGAGGGATTGACGTTTCCACCATTAGCCACGTCATCAATTTTGACATGCCGGACACGGCAGACGCCTACATTCACCGGATCGGCCGCACAGGCCGCGCGGAACGCACGGGCGATGCCTATACTCTGGTTAGTGCCGAAGATGGCGAGATGATTCGCATCCTGGAAAAGATTATGGGCAGCAAATTGGAGCGCGCCTACATGGACGGCTTTGACTACAAGGCCCCGGCACCTCCCAAAGAGGAAGAACCCGCACGACCCATGCAGCGCGGACGCCGTCCTGCATCAGGCGGCGGCGGTCAGTTTGCCTCCAGACGCAGCAGCAACGAAGGCTCCGGTCAGCGAAGCGGACAACGCGCCTCTACCGGATATTCCGGCGGTCAGCGCGCTGACGGTCAGTCTGGCGGGCAGCGTTCTGGTGCTGGTTCTGGCAGCGGACAGGGCGCACGTCGGCGCTAACGTTGTGCACGGCGGCCACCCAATTTCCACCGATAGGTACCGGCTGCATAGACGCAGCATGCGTACCTTTCCGCCATGAGCAATGGGGATGCCGCCGCTGGCGAGGACACGCCTTATGCCCGGTTGTTGACTGTTGCCATTCGCGTGTACCGAATGGAAGCTATGGTGGATTTCTACCAAGAGGCTTTTGGGGTAAGTTTTGAACCTAAGCGCGTCGGTGATCTCGAAGTCCAATTCGGTTTTCTCGGCGATTTGATGATCAAACTTGTTCCGCTGGCAAGTGAGCAGGACGCCGACGAATTCCCGGTGCATCAGCTTGGATTTGAAGTAGAAGATTTGGATGCCGTGTTGGCACTGGCGCTGAAATACGGCGGCAGCATTCTGCAAGAGCCAGTTTCTCGAATGGATGAATGGCATGCCGTTATTCGGGATCCGGATGGAAACAGCCTGGAATTGTACGGAAACGCTTATGAGCAATAGGCTTTCCCAATTCATAGGGCATTCATAAGACAGAAAGGCATTGCGCAGATCTCGGGACAATGATTCCCGACCAATGTGGGTAATTTAGATGACGAACCTTGCCAGGGGCCTTTAATTTCACTGCCTTGTTTTCTGTTAACAGCCGAATTATTCGGCGCAAAACTTTTTGACTCGTGGAAAAGACCCTTCAACCTATCGCCGAAGCCGAGCGCGAGCTCGGCGCTACTTTCCCAGCATCTTACAAAGCCTCGATGGACCAGCACAACGGTGGCGAAATTCCCACGGAAATGGATTTGTGGGAACTTTATCCATTGCCTGGTCCGGGAGCTGCCGGAAAAGCGCACCAACCCAGTGGGGATCTGGTGCACGAGACGCTGGAACGCCGCACCTGGCCTGGTTTCCCGGAAGGTGCTGTCGCACTGGGCGACAACGGTTTGGGTGATCAGTTGGTCATGCTTCGCAATGGCGATCAATTTGGCCCTGCCCTGCATTTTTGGCACCATGAAACTGGCCAACTAGAGTGGCTGGCAGCCGATTTTGCCGATTTGGAACAGGTTCCCTGAGCTTTTCCTGCCTGGGTTGAAGGAAACTTACCTGGATTTTTTTGCAGATCGGGTATTGACTTTCGAATTGTTTGGGCGTATGTTTACCCCGTTGTGAACATGCAGTCATCTTCTGTTGCGTATTGGTGGTGGTCCACAAAACTCCAAATTCGGGGAAAGGACTAGCCATGCCATGACTTAATCAACAGTTGATCAAAGACCTTGTGCAAAGCGGCTCGCCGGACCTCCGGCGGGCCGCTTTGTTTTTGTGCCCCGGCCTCGCAAACGCACCCTTTGACGATCCGAAAGAATCCCTCCAACCGCTCCAATATGCTTTCCGAAAAGCTTACCGCCGTGCCTGGTGACACCTCCACCTCCATCCCTCCCGAAGCCTCCAGGCTGCGCGAACTAAAGGTGCCCTTGAAGACGCGCTTCATGACCCTTGCGGCCGATACCGTCACCCCCGTTAGTTTGTACCTGTTGCTCCGCGATCGATACCCGGGCTCGGTCCTGTTGGAATGCACGGATTTTCATGCCCACGACAACAGCTTTTCGCTGCTGGCGCTTGATCCCATCGCATCGTTTCGCGTAGAGCAGGGCTTGCTCCAGGTGCGGACACCCTTCGCAGAATGCTCAGAAGCTGCCGGCTGGACCCGCCCGCTGGTGGAACAGCTCGGCGATTTCTGCCGTGCCTTCCAGGTGGATGCACCCGACGAGATTCGCCGCTTCTCCGGATTTTTTGGCCATACCGCCTTTGAGGCGGTGCAGCATTTTGAAAACCTGGCGCTGGACCCGGACAAGCAAACGGGCGAAGTGCCTGATATGAACTACCGCTTTTACCGTTTTGTGCTGGCTTTCGATCATTTCCGGGACACACTCACTGTCGTCGAGCACGCGCCGGAAGGTCAACTGTCGCAACTGGAGGAGCTCAGCGATGCGTTGCGCCGTCCTGTGTATGCGGAGTTTCCATTCCGGACCCGCGGCGAAGAACAGTGCAGCACCAGCGACGACGAATTTCTGGACCTGGTGGAAAAGGCCAAGGCGCATTGCCGCCGCGGTGACGTGTTCCAACTGGTGTTGTCGCGCCGATTTCGGCAAGCGTACCAGGGTGATGAGTTTGCTGTGTACAGGCAATTGCGCTCCGTCAACCCTTCGCCCTACTTGTTCTTCTTTGATTTTGGCGACTACCGGCTTTTCGGCTCCAGTCCCGAAGCGCAATTGCTGGTCCGCGACCGCATCGCGCAGATTCATCCCATTGCAGGCACTTACCGACGTTCCGGCGACGACCGCGCTGACGCAGAAGCAGCGCGTCAATTGGCCGAAGATCCCAAGGAAAACGCAGAACATGTTATGCTCGTAGACCTGGCCCGCAATGACCTGAGCCGCCATGGGCATTCCGTGCGGGTGGCTGCTTACCGCGAGCTCCAGTTTTTCAGCCATGTCATCCATTTGGTTTCCCGGGTCGAAGGGCAGTTGGAAGACGACACGAATCCGCTGCAAGTCTTCGGGGATACGTTTCCAGCCGGCACGCTAAGTGGCGCACCCAAGTACCGCGCGTTGGAACTTATTGATCAGTACGAGCCTCATGCCCGGGGCTTTTACGGTGGGGCCATTGGCATTTTTGGCTTGGACGGATCCGTGAACCACGCCATTGCCATCCGCTCCTTTCTGGCGCGCGATGGGGAATTGCATTTTCAGGCGGGAGCGGGGATCGTGGTGCATTCCCAACCCGAGTCGGAACTCCAGGAAGTGCAAAACAAGCTGGCGGCGCTGCGCAAAGCCATTGCGCTGGCAGAGGAAAGGGCAGGAGCATAACATAATATAACTTATTAAACAGTCACCCAGCTAACCATGACCAATATTCTTGTCATCGACAACTACGACTCCTTTACCTACAACCTGGTGGCACTGTTGCGCCAAATTCCAGGGGCTGCAGTGACCGTGCGGCGCAACGATGCGGCGTCCAGCCAGGACCTGGAAGACGCCGATGCCCTGGTGCTTTCGCCGGGTCCTGGCCTGCCCGCTGAAGCCGGTGACCTCATGGGTATCTTGGGCCAGGCTGCCGGGCGTATGCCTGTTCTAGGCGTGTGCCTGGGGTTGCAGGCTATCGCTGAATACTACGGTGGCAGCTTGCATAACTTATCCAATGTTTATCACGGCGTCGCTACATCCATGCAAATTGTTGATCCTGAAGATCCACTCTTTGCCGGGATGCCGGAGATCTTCGAGGCGGGTCGCTACCACAGTTGGGTCGCGGACCCTAACACCCTTCCCCCGGAACTTCGGGTAACCGCCATTGACGAAACTGGTCACATCATGGCGCTGCGCCACCTTCGCGATCCGGTTTTCGGCGTGCAATTTCATCCCGAATCTGTATTGACTCCGCAAGGAGCAAGGCTCATCCAAAATTTTGTGCGCCAAGCGCAACGCCTGCTCGCCGCCTGAGTTTAGAAACCCCAAGCGTACCCGATCCATAGACATTCCTATGAAAGCTCTGCTTCACGACCTATTTGCGCACCACCGCCTGGACCGCTCCCGAGCGGAGGAAGTGTTGCGCTCGCTGGCCGACGGCGCATACAACGACGCGGAAATCGCGGCGTTTTTAACGGTTTACCTGATGCGGCCGATTGCGCTGGCCGAGTTGCAGGGTTTCCGCGACGCGCTTTTGGCTTGCTGCATCCCGCTGGATCTCGGCGACGTAGACACAATTGACTTGTGCGGCACCGGCGGTGATGGCAAACACACGTTTAATGTATCCACATTGGCAGCTTTTGTGGTGGCTGGTGCGGGTTATCCGGTGGTGAAGCACGGCAACTACGGCGTTTCGTCCCTTTGCGGTTCGTCCAATGTGTTGGAGGCACTCGGGTACACGTTCACCCGGGAGGAAGCCGCACTTCGCCAACATTTGCGCCAGGCGGGCATCTGCTTTTTGCACGCGCCGCTCTTCCACCCCGCGCTGGGCCGTGTTGCCCCGGTGCGCCGCCAACTCGGGGTCAAGACATTTTTTAACATGCTGGGTCCACTCGTCAATCCCGCGCGCCCACGCCGGCAGTTGGTGGGCGTTTTCAGCCTGGAACTCGCGCGCCTGTACCAATACTTGTTAGAAGAAGCTGGCAGTTCCTTCTGCATCGTTCACAGCCTTGACGGCTACGACGAGCTGTCGCTCACAGGGCCGGCCCGCATTATTCGACCAGAGGGTCCCCAAATGATTGAGCCCGCGGATTTGGGCCTGCCGCGCCTGCTTCCCGAAGACCTGAGTGCGGAGGGCGGCATCGCAGAGGCCGCGGTTATTTTTCGCGAGGTGCTGGCTGGGCAAGGGCCTGAAAAGCGCCATCAGGTGGTACTCGCCAATGCCGCGCTGGCCATTGGTTGTTACCATCCGGGCCGTTCGTTTGCGCGCAATTTAGAGGAGGCCCGCGCTTCGCTTTACGGGGGAAAGGGCTCCGCCGCGCTGGAGCGACTGCTGGCCTTATCCAAAACGGACCTCCCTTTGCAAACCCCTGCAACCACACCCGCATGAACCGCCTGCAACGAATCCTGGACCATAAACGCGCCGAAGTAGCCATGCGGCAATGCGAGCGCCCGTCCGGATTGCTGCGCGAAGCGATCGCGCAGCAGGCTTCGGCGGCGGCATTGGCTCCTGCTGGAAACACCGCTTCGGAATCCGCGACCCGCTCGCTTCGGCACTCGTTGCAGGAGGTGTCGCGCGCAGGGAAACACCCGGCCGTTATCGCGGAGTTCAAGCGGCGTTCACCTTCAGCAGGTTCGCTGACGAACACCGCTGCTGCTGATCCAACTCGGCAGGTGGCGCAGGTAACCCGCGGATACGCAGCCGCCGGGGCGGCCGGGTTATCCATCCTGACCGATGAGGCCTTCTTCGGCGGCTCGGCGGCTGACCTGATGGCCGCTCGGGAAGCGGTGGCCCTTCCCCTGTTGCGAAAAGATTTCATCCTGGAGCCTTACCAACTGTTGGAGGCTAAACTTTGGGGAGCCGACGCTGTTTTGCTCATCGCCGAATGCCTCAGCGCGAGCGAATTGGCCGATCTGCATGAACAAGCACTGGCCTTGCACCTGGAAGTTTTGATTGAAGTACACGACGTTGCCTCCCTGACCAAGCTGCCCGCTGACCTGGCGCTGGTGGGCATCAATCACCGCGATTTGCGCGATTTTTCGGTACACCTGCAGCGCGGACCGGAGCGTCTGCCTGCGTTGCGGAAAGCCTGTCCTAAAGCGCTTTTTGTGGCAGAAAGTGGCATCAACAGCGCAGCGGATGCGCGCCTGTTGCTCCAAGCGGGATTTGATGCGCTGTTGATCGGCTCGTTGTTCATGCGCCAACCCGATCCCGCTGCAGCCTTGGCGGAGTTTTTAAATGCCTGCGCGGTTAATCCATCTCCCATAACTGAACAAATGTTCAATTCGTGATCGTCAAAGTGTGCGGCATGCGGAACCCGGAGAATATGGCGGGCTTGCAGCGCCTTTCGGGTGTGCACTGGATGGGCATGATTTTTCACGCGGCTTCGCCGCGCTCGTTCAATCGCGCTCAGTTGCCTGCTGCGCTCCAGGACACGCCGCTAAAGCGGGTCGGCGTTTTTGTGGACCAGCCACTGCAAGCTGTGCGGGCCACTGCGCGAAATTTTGGTTTGCACCGACTGCAAATGCACGGCTCGGAATCGCCGGCGTATTGCCGCGAACTGAGCGGCGAATGGCCGCTGATGAAGGCTTTTCGCATCGGTTCCGGGATGGATTGGCGCCTTTTGGACGCCTACAAGGATTCCTGTTCGCACTTTCTTTTTGACGCGGCCGGGCCGCAGCCAGGAGGCAATGGACAACCCTTTGATTGGAACCTGCTGGCCGGATACACTGGCGCTACACCCTTCCTGCTCGCTGGCGGAATCGGCCCCGATGACGGGTCCAGGCTCTGCGAATTTCGACACCCGCAATGGGCGGGCATAGATCTGAATTCCGGCTTTGAAATCCGCCCTGGGCTCAAGGATCTGAAGCAGATTGAACACTTTCTTCAAACGTGGAATGCCTCTCGCAGCGCTTTTCCATCCACAACCCAAACGTCATGAATTTTCAGGTTTCCAATGCAGGATACTACGGTGCTTTCGGGGGTGCTTATGTACCCGAAATGCTGATGGCCAATGTGGAAGCACTCCGCGACAACTACCGCCGCATCAGCGACCACCCCACCTTTCAGCGCGAATTCCGCGAGCTGCTTCGCGACTTCGCCGGGCGGCCTACCCCTTTGTATGAAGCGCAGCGACTGAGCCTGCGCTGCGGTTTCCGCGTATTTCTCAAGCGCGAAGACCTTTGCCATACCGGCGCGCACAAAATCAACAACACCATTGGCCAGATTCTGCTGGCGCGCGAAATGGGCAAACGCCGCATCATTGCCGAAACCGGCGCAGGACAACACGGCGTGGCGACAGCCACCGTTTGCGCGCTGATGGGCCTGCAATGCGTGGTGTACATGGGCCATACTGACATCGCGCGACAGGCCCCCAACGTGGCCCGCATGCGTTTGCTGGGGGCCACGGTGGTGCCCGCCACCAGCGGCAACGGCACTTTGAAAGATGCTACCAATGAAGCCCTGCGCGACTGGATTGAGCACCCGGAAGACACCTATTACCTCATCGGTTCGGTGGTGGGTCCCCATCCGTATCCGGACCTGGTGGCGCGCTTCCAATCTGTTATATCGGAGGAAATGCTTGCTCAGCTCGAGCGGCAGACCGGCCGTTCCACGCCGGATGCCATCGTGGCTTGTGTGGGTGGTGGCAGCAATGCGGCCGGGGCTTTTTACCATTTCATGGACCTGCCGGACGTGCAGTTGATTGCTGTAGAGGCCGCCGGAAAGGGCTTGGAATCCGGGCACACCGCAGCCACGAGTTTTGTGGGCCGAAGCGGTGTGCTGCACGGCAGCCTTACCTTGTTGATGCAGGATGCTGATGGGCAAATTACGGAGCCCTGGTCCATTTCTGCGGGCCTGGACTATCCGGGCATTGGCCCGCTGCACGCTCACCTGATTCGCAGCGGGCGGGCCAAAGCGCTGGCCGTGACCGATGACCAAGCGCTGATCGCCGCACAATCACTGGCTCAAACCGAAGGCATTATTCCCGCGTTGGAAACCGCGCACGCACTTGCCGCCCTGGACCGGCTGGACCTGCCGAAGGGTGCCACGGTGGTGGTCAGTCTTAGTGGTCGCGGCGACAAAGACATGGATACGTACACCGCTTTCCTGGACAGCCAGATCAGCGCGACACCATAACATAATTTATATTGTGCATAATAGATAAAATGTTATCCAAAGAACTTCCAGTGTCCAAAGCAAGCGATCGGCTCCAAACCCTGTTTCAGACTGGTCGCGACCACCTGTTGAGCATCTACCTGACCGCTGGTTATCCAGCCTTGCATTTAACCGGTTCCTTGATAGAAGCAGTGCAGGAAGCAGGAGCGGATTTGGTTGAGGTGGGCATGCCCTATTCGGATCCTCTCGCCGATGGTCCCGTGATTCAGCAAAGCGGTGCGCAAGCCCTGGCCGCCGGCATGACGCTCGACCTGCTCTTTGACCAGGTGGCGGAGGTGCGCCCGCGGTTGCGCATTCCGCTGGTGTGGATGGGCTACCTCAATGCAATGCTCCAGTACGGGCCGGAGCGTTTCGCAGAGCGCTGCGCTGCCAGCGGCTTCGAGGCGTTGATCCTGCCGGATTTACCCCCAGAGGTTTATCGCCGCGACTTTCAAGCCTTGTTTGTGCGCCATGGCCTCAAGCCCGTTTTTCTGGTAACGCCCCAAACGCCGGAGTCCCGAATCCGGCTCATCGATGATTGCTCCGAAGGTTTTGTCTACTTGGTCGCCTCCAGCACCTTGACTGGCAGCAATTCGGGCATTGGGTCGGTGCAGGAGCAGTATTTGTCGCGCGTGGCTGCAATGGGACTGCGCAATCCCCTCCTGGCTGGGTTTGGCATTCACGACCGCCCCAGTTTTCTGGCGGCCTGCCGCCACACCCAGGGGGCCATTGTCGGGTCCGCTTTTTTGCGGCATGTCGGCCAATCAGCCGACCCTGTTCAGGCAGCCGGTGATTTTGTTCAATCGCTGCTCACAGAATCATAATCCCTTCGCCCGGAAAATAAGTTTCAAGTCCAGGCTTTGGCGAACTTTGCACCTTCCTGAATCGCGGCACCTCGCATGAGCGGGGTAGCTGCGGCAGAAAAACGGTTGAACCATGGCGAATCTTCCCACCTCGTACCCCAAAGACAAGATCAAAGTTGTGCTGCTGGAGGACATCCACCCCTCGGCGGCAACGGCGTTTCGCAAGGCGGGGTACACGGACATCACCAAACTCAAGCGCTCGGCATCGGGCGCTGAATTGGAAGCGATTGTGCGCGACGCCCACATTCTGGGCATTCGCTCCAAGACGCAACTGACACCGGCGGTTTTGGATCAGGCCGGCAAGCTGCTCGCCGTGGGCTGTTTTTGCATCGGGACCAACCAGGTGGACGTAGAGCGCGCCACGGAGAAGGGTATTCCGGTGTTCAATTCGCCCTATTCCAACACGCGTTCCGTTGCCGAGCTGGTGTTGGCGGAGGCCATCATGTTGTTGCGACGCATTCCCGCGCGAAGCCAGGCCGCGCACGAGGGCCGCTGGCTGAAGGATGCGCGCGGATCGTATGAAAGCCGGGGAAAGGTGATGGGAATTGTCGGCTACGGCCATATCGGTTCGCAGGTGTCGGTGCTGGCCGAGTCGCTGGGCTTCCAGGTGGTCTTTCACGACGTTGCACCGGTCTTGCCGCTGGGCAATGCCCGCCCGTTGCGCAGCCTTGCCGAGTTGCTCAAAATAGCAGACGTGGTCACCCTGCACGTTCCCGGGGGCCAGGGCACCGACAACTTGATCAACGCCCGCAACCTTCGCACCATGAAAAAGGGGGCCATCCTGCTCAACCTGGCGCGCGGCACCGTGGTGGACACCGCAGCGCTGAAATTGGCCTTGGAAAGTGGACAAATCGGCGGAGCCTCGGTTGATGTGCATCCGGTGGAGCCCAAGGCCAACGATGACCTGTTCGTCAGCCCGCTGCAGGGCTTACCCAACGTGATCCTGACCCCTCATATCGGGGGAAGCACCCAGGAGGCCCAGCAACAGATCGGCTTGGACGTGGCCGGGAAACTCCTTTCTTTCCTGGAAAGCGGAACCACGATTAACTCGCATTCGGTGCCTGAACTCAGCCTGCCCACACACGAAAACAGTCACAGAATCCTGCATATTCACTGGAATAAACCGGGAGTGCTGTCGGCCATTAACGCCCGGCTTTCCGAGCACAACATCAACATTGTGGGCCAATACCTGAGCACGAATGCCCAAATTGGCTACGTGGTGCTTGATGTGGACCGAAGCAGCTCTAAAAAAGCCTTTGACCAGTTGAAGGAGATTCCGCACACCATCCGCAGCCGGGTTTTGTATTGAAACCCAACTTTTGCCAAAAAACGATGTTTTTTGCCCGTCACAAAAGTGCGATAGCTGTTATTCCTATCCCAAGCGCCTTGGCCTAGTTTCGTATTAGCAAACTTATTAACGCATGAAAGCGGGTTACTGGATCGCCTGTGCCGCCATTACATTACTGAGTCTAACTCTGCAGATCGTCGCCTGAGCGAGGACTTGCAGCAACCGATAAGGGATGATAGGAAAGCCTGAACGGCAATAGCTTTTCAGGTGAGCAAACGAGGTGGGATGTAGGGAGGACGTTGTTCTCAACGTTTCACAAAAAAACCGGGCTCCTGGGAGGTGCCCGGTTTTGTTTTTGGGGGAAGGACCTAAAAATCCATCTACTTCTTTATGCTCAATCCCTGGCCACGACAAAACGCTCAGTCTGGCTGTCGTTGTTGCTGCGGATGACGGCAAAATAGACCCCGGATGCATAGTCGCCCAGCACATAAGTCTGTTGATGCGTCCCTGCGGTGTACCAGGCGTTGTTCAGCGTTTCTACCAAGCGTCCGTTGAGGTCATACACTTGCAGTGTGAGCGTTTCGGGCTGCTCAAGGCTAAAAGATAAACTCAGGGTTTGGTCAACCAGCGTTGGGCTAAGCTCCAGTGAGCCGAGGGTGCTGGTTTGGTCCAACCCGGATGGAGCTGCTTCGCGGTACAAGCCGGCCTGGTGCACTTCTTTAGTGGTCATGGTTTGGACAAAGGCCACCACCTTAAGCCTGGTCGGATCGATTTCTGCAAGGTCGATGGGATAAGTGTAGTCGAGTGTGGTGATGTCCCCTTCGAACTGCTGGCCCAAAATGGAACCACCGGCACCCGTTAGCATGTTGCGCATGACCCAATAGAAATCTCGCTCGCTGTTGTAGCCGGGAGGGCTGGTGTAGTTGACCTCCTCTTCAATGACCACTATGTGTGCGCGCAGGTAATTGTCTGATGATTCTTGAAAGTCGCGGAGGGCCTCGAAACTTACGGAAACGCTGAGTTCGTCCTGGGCCACGTTTAGCTCCTGGGTAATGTCCAGACTCCACCAAGCGGGCTCAGAAAGTTCATTGTCCAGAGTGCTTTGGTTGATGCCTCCGGGGGTGCCGTAATATGTGCCGTTGATCCAAGCTTGTGGAAACGAGAATGTGCCGTAAAAGCTGGTTATCCTACTATCCACCTGGGTTGGGTTAAAGGCCCACATCGGGTCCAGATAACCCCCGCCGCCGCGCTGGTATTTAATGATGGCCAAGTTCTCTGAATTTGCATTAAGCAGGGTTCTGAACGCCGGATTTTGCGAAGCACAAGGCCCGCAAGAAGCACTGGTAACTTGTTCCACCAGGGCTACCCGCGCAACTGATTGAGCGTCCAAAACCGGGCTGCTCAGCGCTAAAATGAGCACGAGCAACAGCGAAGACGGGGTCGTTAATAGGGATTTGGCGTAAGGGGTGTTCATGATAGGGGGGAATTAAAGCGTACAAGTTCCGGGGAAATGTCCGCATTCCCTGGCGCGACTGCGGATTTTAACAAAGGGCTGACAATTCTCCATAAACCCAGTAAGTGACCGGAATGTTCCCTGACGCGCTCGGGAATTGCTGAAATAACCCGATTTTCAACACCATGCGCGAAGAGCGGGCAACAACAACCCTTAATGAGGCCGAATTGCAGAAGGCCGTAGAGCAGAACAATTGGATCTACGACCGCTGGTTTGAGCCTGACTACGCTTATTCCGTTCAAAAAAATTTGGGTGAGGGGCTGGATAAAAATTACTTCCGCCTGCACTGGGTGGGCTTTAACCAAATGCCCCAACGCAACAACCCCGCCCATCCATTGATCTACTTTGGCAACCACAGCGGAATGAGCTTTCCCTGGGATGCCCTGATGTTGTCTTCGGGTATGCTCAAGCGGGTAGGCTTCCGTTTTCAGGATTTTTGGCGTCCTCTGGTGGCTCCGCAACTGAACAAGATCCGGCTGATGAACGCCTTTCTCATCCGCGATTTCTGGCGGCGCTGCGGGGGCATAGACGCAACCTCGCTGAATTTTGAGACTATGATGCACTACCCGGGATCCAACCTATTGATCTACCCGGAGGGCATCGCTGGCATTGGCAAGGGATTCAACCGGCGCTACCAGGTGCAGCGCTTTGCCACCAGCTTTGTGCGCATGAGCCTGAAGTACAAAACAGACATCATCCCTATCTGCACAGTCAATGGCGAGTACATCAATCCCTATTCCTACAATTTTGAATGGGTCAACCGCCTCTCGTCAAAAATTGGGATTCCCTTTCTGCCCATTACCTGGTTGCTGTTGTTCCTGCCTATTTTCCCCTGGCTGTTCTACTTTGCCTTCCCGGCCCGCCTCACGTTTGTGCGCGGAACGCGCATGAGCCCCTGGCAATGGACGGACAAACCCTTCGACCAATTGACCCGCCAGGACATAGAGGAAATTACGGAACGGGTGCGCGCTCAGTTTCAACAAGATCTGGACAAAGCCGTGGCAGAATATGGCAAAGAGCCTTATCAGGGCTGGCGTCTGCTTGGGCTTAACCTGCGCAATTGGAAGGAACTCGCCTTTTTCCACTCGCCGGGCTGGCCACTGCTCTTTGCGGAACACGAGCGCCTGTACCGGAAATCCGGGGGAAGGGCTTTTAAACTCCGAACGGGTCCTTTTTCCTTGTTGAAAGCGCTGGTCATGAATCCACCAACATGGGCTTACTTTATCCCTGTGCTCGGTTGGATCCCGATATTAATTCAAGGGTATCGAAAAGCAGATGCTTAACCATCTGTATACCTATGTTTATAAAATTGTCAAAACTCCCCGCTTGCGGGCTGATCATCGTGTTGGTTAGTTTGTTTAGCGGTTGTACCGCCACGCAGAAAAGCGAAGAAGAGGCTCCCCCTGCACCTTCGCAGGTGATCTTACATGAAAACTTTGCCTCTAAGTATGTTGCGGCCAGAACTATTGAAGTGTACTTGCCAATTGGTTATGACAGTACAAAAAGTTATGCAGTTTGCTACATGCACGACGGTCAGAATCTTTTTTCTGCTGAACGAACGTTCAACAAAGTTGAGTGGGGTGTAGACGAGGCGCTGGATTCGCTCGGATACGACATGATTGTGGTGGGGATTCACAACACCGGGTTGCGCTACCAGGAATACATGCCGCAAAAGCCGGAAGCTGCGGTTCAACCAGCACTCGAAATTGCTTGGGTGACCGACAGCAACCGGTTTAAATCTTTGCGTGGTGCCTTGTTGTCGGACGCCTACCTCCGCTTCATCGTCGAAGAACTTAAGCCCTGGATTGACCGTCGCTACACCACCATGCCCGACCGGGATCACACGTTTATCATGGGATCGAGCATGGGTGGGCTCATTTCGGCCTATGCGTTGGGCGAATACCCCGGGGTCTTTGGTGCAGCGGCCTGTCTGAGCTCCCACCTTCCCGCCCTGGACGGGTTTGTTCTGGAGTACTTCGCCCTTGGCAAACCATCCACCAGCCTTGGATCCCGTTTATGGATGGATCACGGAACCGAAGGGTTGGATTCTACCTACGCACCTTTTCAAGTGCAGGCTGATTCCATCTTGCTCAGCAAAGGCTGGACGCGCGGGGTCGATTTCGAGTCACGGGTGTACGAGGGCACTACCCACCATGAGTCCTCGTGGCGTGAGCGGCTGCCGTCCATCTTTGCTTTTCTCGTCGAGGGCAAAGTGAGCGCGAAAGAGTAGCTGGAGATGCCCTTGAGTTATTGGCGAGAATGATTTGCGCGGGAGAGTAGCTCGAATTATTGGTGAGCGCAAATTGCCCCGATGACCACGCCTGAATAGTCACGCTCGGTCTGCCTCCCCCCCCGAACTCAGCGCAGGATTTCGTAGAGTTCCCCTTGGTAGGCATTTAACGGAAGCAAATCGCCGGGACCAAAGGTGATGCTCTGCCCGCTGCGAAGGTTTCGCAACAGGACCGCATCGCCCTTCCCCCGTGTTTCAGCATTGCCCAGCAGAGGCAGTAAGAAACGGTAGGGCACTTCTTGTGCTTTTTCGCTGCCGTTGACCACGCTCAGTAAGTTTCCGGACTCGTGATAACGTCCGTAGGCGTAGTAACCGCCGTCCCAGTCCGGGCGAACATGCCGCAGCTCGCCATGCCTTAATGCGGGATGCCGCGCGCGCAGCTGGAGCAGGTTTTGCATGTAGGTGAACATAGCATTTTCGGCGTCGGTGCGTCCCGATGCGGTAAAAGCTGAGCGGCTGTCGTCCGGGAAACCGCCTGGAAAATCCTGGCGCAACTGCACATGGCTTTCGCCACCCATCATGCCGAGCTCTTCGCCGTAAAAAATTTGCGGGATGCCACGGGTGGTGAGTAGAATATGCAAAGCCACGCGGTAACGCCCGGCATTTCCCCCGGCTACAAATATCGGCCGCGGCGTATCGTGGTTGCCCAACAGGCTCACCAGGTTGTCCGGGTCGCCGAAAAAGTAATCCTCACTGAGCCGCTGGTAAATGGCAAGCAAGCCCTCCTGGCCTTTGAGGTATCGCTCCATGGCCATCATGAAACCAAAGTCAATGACGCTGGGAAGTTCCGAGTTAAAATTGCGCGGCAGTTGGCAACCTTCTTGAAAAAGCGCGGTGAACGCGGTGGTCCCCCAGGACTCTCCAGTGATGTTTAACGCCGGGTACTCCCGCAAAATGGCCCGCACCCACTGCACCCCGAATTCCGCATCGGAGTAGGGATAGGTGTCCTCGCGGATGCCGTCAATGCCGCTTTGCTCAATCCACCAGAGGGTCTGTTGAATCAGGTAGCGGGCTACATACCGGTCTTGTTGATTCAAGTCGGGCATCTGGTCCACAAACCAGAAACGCCGCATTTTCTCCAGCTCGCCCGGCGCGGCATAAGGGTCATGCACGGCGGGAAGGTTGTGTCCGTCGGTGTCGTGTTTTTCCAGCGAGCCGTTGAACCAGGTTTGCGTTGGCTGATTTTTTACCCAGACGTGGTCCACTCCGCAATGGTTGTTGACGTGGTCAAAAATGACTTTTAGCCCGAGGGAATGGGCGCTTTCCACAAACTCGGCATAGAGGCTGTTGGAGCCAAAACGCGGATCGATGCGGTAGTAGTCGGTGGCTGCGTAACCGTGGTAGCTGCTTTTTCCGGCGTTTTCCAAAACCGGCGTCAGCCAAAGGGTGGTCACCCCCAATTCATCAAAGTAATTCAGGTGATCCATGACGCCCTGAATGTCCCCCCCGTGCCAAGCTCCGGGCACACTGCGGTCGTATTCCTGGTAGAGTTTGGCGTCGTTAACGTTGTTGTTGGCGCGGTTGCCATCTGAAAAGCGATCGGGGACAATGAGGTAAATGACATCGTCCTGGTTAAAGCCTTGGTGCCTCTCTTCACGGGGTGCGCGGTCCATGATCGGGAAAAAGGTGCTGACTTCATCGCGAAGCGATCGGAACAGCAACCGATAATTGTCCGCTTTGACGCCGGGCCCAATGTGCACATCCACAAACAAGTAATTCGGGCTGGCGCCGAGTTGCGTTCTTAGAATCGTTGGTCCGGGGGGATCAAACAAGGGCTCTACGCCGGCCAGGTTCTCCCCGTAGACCAGCAATTGCACCGTGTCGTGTTCCATTCCCGTCCACCAGTTGGGCGGATCAATGCGGGTGACTTTGGCCTCCTGGGCCTGCGCAAATTCTGTGGTGCACAAAAATGCAGCAAGGAGACCGGTGCCGGCTCTTTTGCTAAAAAGACTGCGTAACATAGTTTACTTTATGCATAACATAAATTATGTTATGTTTTTTAACTAACGCGCTACCACGAAGGTGCTGCTGAAAACGCTACTGACCCCCGCGGGGTAGTTTTGCTTTTGTGAGGTGGAAGCCCCACCAGCAGCGGCTGCCCCTGATGCAGCACGGACGGCGCCAGCTTGGGTCGCGGAGTTTCCTATGCCCCCATTCCCCACCCCCAAAGGCTGTTGCAAGATAGCAAGCGTATACATCCCCGGTGCCAGCGGGGCAGTGCTCATCCGAAAGAGGTTTTCTCCAACCTGCCCGGGACCGCTCCAGATTACTTCGACCAACCGACCCTGGCCATCCAAGACCTGGACAAGCAACTGGCTGCGCTCTGCCAGCGTAAAGACCACGGACAGTTCAGAAGCGCTGGGATTGGGCCATGTTTTAAGTTCCTGCAACACCGCGAGGCCGGGCTCTGCCAAGCCAACGCTGACCACTTCCGTAGCCCGAACCTGCCCCACCCAGGTAGCATTGCAATTGCAATCAAGTCCGAATGGCGGCAGGCTGGGCCGCACTTTGCCAATGTTGCCGCTGGCCCAAACGGTACCGGGCTGGTTGTACACGCGTTGAACACCCGTGTAGTCGCCCCAGCGCTCGTAAATGCCGGAGGCAATGTTCACAAAGGTTTCGCCTTCCTTGATGGTGGTGATGTCCGAATAAGCAAAGTAGTTGCTGTACACCGCGCCGAAACTCGGAAAGCGTGTCTTGGAACTGTAGTCAAACACGATGATGGATTGAATCTCTGACGGGTCGGTGCCCGTGAACGCGATGTTGGGATACCCAAAATCCAGCGAATCGCTGGAGCGGTCGCCCAGAATGTTAGCTTCTAAAAGTGGACTGCCGGGCACATCGTGAATCATGCCGTGGAAAATGCCGGTCCGCCCCGTAGCGGGATCTATGGTTGCGGAGACAAATTGAATCCGATCCCCTTCGTAAAAAGCGCCTAGAATACGACCGTCGTTGGTGTCAAAAGTCTGGTTGCTGGGCTGGCGCGCCACCGGGGGAAGGCCGTACGGTTCGTCGGAGCGAAGCACTTGCACCGTCAATTCCGCATCAGGCTCGTCAAAGCGGTCCGAGATGTGCACCAGAAAAATGCTGTCGTTGCTCAACGCGAAATTTCGGTTGCTCAGCAGCCACAGATCGGGGCCGTACAGCGTGGAACCACCCTGAATCGGCCGCAGGTTGCGAAGGGGTTTTCCCCCGAATTCAATGCCTTGCCAAAAGCCGCCGCGCAGCGAGTCACCAGCAAACCCGTCCATTTTGTCCATCTGCCAAACCAGCGTCTGGCTGAAACCGGTTTGCCAGGGTTCCCCTTCGCGCAGCAAGTTGATGGTGATGAACACTTCCTCGTCGGTCAGCGCCACCATCGGGTAATCGGTCCATGTGGTGTTGGCGAAGGGATTGCCGGGCAGGCGGTAGAAATTCCAGGGCTGCAACGGATCGCTGCTGGTGGAAAAGCACACAATGATGTGCGTGTCTGATGGGCCAAATCCCGCCAAAAAGACGAGCACAAAACGGTTTTCCTGCGGATCGTAAAACACTTTGGGGTCGAATTTGCCTGCGCTGATGCCCAGCGTGTCGGCAAACGCGCCGAGCCCCATGCCCATGACCTGATTGCCTAGCGTGTCGTAGGCGTAAACGGTGGAATTGATCACGGAGATAACCCAGCCGTCGTTGGATACCGCAACGTGGTTGTCGTTGGGAATGGAAAAATTGTAGGGATTACCCTGGAAGTTGGTTCCTAAAGCTGGCGCCGGGATGTCGGCGCGCCGCTCAAATCGGTTGCGGTTATCGGGTACAAAACTGGCCTCCCGCTCCGCTTTGCGCTCCTGCAGCATGGCCCGGTAGCTGCCCGAGCCCGGCACTGGCGCTTCGAGCGAGGTCATCACCGGCTGAAAATCCGGGCCGACATGCCGCGGATCCACTCGGATGGCGGCAACAGGCTCAATAAACACGCGCAAAGGTTGCGCCTGCAGGGGTTGGGCCAACCCTTGAGCAAGTATTTGGGCAAAAAGCGCGATTCCGCTCAGAAGGAGGGTAGTAAGGGTGCGGTCCATGGCAGGAGGAAGCGGGTTTAGAAGTTCCCTAAATTAAGAATTACCTCGCATGCGGGGGGTGGGGGGGCACAGGGAGCGGCGGGCCAGACAACGTTCTGGCCCCGCTAGCTCAGGCCCGCGGATCAACAAACCATGCCGCTCAACCAAACTTTGACTCCCGGAGTTTTTCCAAGTCGAACATTTCGTCGCGCAGGCGTGCGGCTTCCAGGAAGTCCATGTCTTTGGCGGCCTTGAGCATCGCTTTTTTGGTGCGCTCCAGCGTCTTGTCCAATTGCTTCTGGTTCATGGTTTGCACGATCGGATCGGCCACGGCGCTGAGCATTTCCGGTTCCACGTAAGCCTTCGATTTGCCGGTTCGAATTTCCAAAACCGCGCTTTGTTCAAAAATTTCGGCGCGCGTTTTGCTTACCGTTTGCGGCGTGATTCCGTTGGCTTCGTTGTAGGCCATCTGCTTAGCGCGGCGCCGCTCGGTTTCCTCGATGGTGCGGCGCATGGACTCCGTCATTTTATCAGCATACATGATGACCAGGCCGTTAATGTTTCGCGCAGCGCGCCCGGCCGTCTGCGTCAGCGAGCGCTCGTTGCGCAGAAAACCCTCTTTGTCCGCGTCAATAATGGCCACCAGCGACACCTCCGGCAAATCCAGGCCTTCGCGCAACAGGTTCACCCCGACCAGCACGTCAAACTCGCCGAGGCGCAGGTCGCGCAGAATCTCCACCCGCTCCAGTGTGTCCACTTCCGAATGGATGTAGCGCACGCGGATGTCCACGCGGGCAAAGTAACGCGCCAATTCCTCCGCCATTCGTTTGGTCAGGGTGGTCACGAGCACCCGTTCGTTGCGTTTTATGCGCTCGTCAATTTCCTCCATCAAATCGTCAATCTGATTTTTTGACGGGCGAATCTGGATCGGCGGGTCGAGCAGCCCCGTAGGCCGGACCACTTGTTCGGTGAACGCTCCCAACGTCTGCTCCATTTCGTAATCACCTGGAGTAGCGCTAACGTAAATGGACTGCCCCACCAGTTCCTGAAACTCCTGAAAGTTGAGTGGGCGATTGTCCATCGCAGAGGGCAGGCGAAAGCCGTAGTCCACCAGGTTGCGCTTGCGGGCGCGGTCGCCGCCGTACATGCCGGCCACTTGCGGAATAGTAGCGTGGCTTTCGTCCACCATGAGCAGAAAATCGTCCGGGAAATAGTCGAGCAGGCAAAACGGCCGGTCGCCGGGTCTGCGCCGGTCCAGAAAGCGCGAGTAATTCTCGATTCCCGAACAGTAGCCCAGTTCCCGAATCATTTCCAGGTCGAAATTGACCCGTTCTTCGAGCCGCTTGGCCTCAATCAGCTTGCCGCTTTGCTGGTAATAGGTGACTTGTTCCCGCAACTCGTCCTGAATTTCATGGAGCACCCGAACCAATTGGTCCTTCGGAGACACGTAAATATTGGCCGGGAAAATGGCCACATCGCCCAGTTTATCGATGCGTTTGCCGTTTTCGGGGTCAAACCGCTCCAATTCCTCCACTTCATCACCAAAAAAGGTGATCCGAACCGCGTGATCGGCGTAAGCCAGAAAAACGTCCACGGTATCGCCGCGAACCCGGAAGGTACCCCGGGTAAAATCGCTCTCGGTTCGGGAATACTGCCCGTCCACCAGGGCGTAGAGCAGGGTGTTTCGGCTGATTTTGTCGCCTGTGCTCAGCCGAATGATGCTGTTTTTGTAGTCTGACGGGTTGCCCATGCCGTAGATGCAGCTCACGGAGGCCACCACGATAATGTCCCTTCGCCCGCTGAGCAGGGAGGACGAAGTAGCCAGCCGGAGTTTTTCTACTTCCTCGTTGATGCTCAGGTCCTTTTCGATGTACAAATCAGAAGAAGGCAGATACGCTTCTGGCTGATAATAATCGTAATAGGACACAAAGTAGTTGACCGAGTTTTCCGGGAAGAACTGCTTGAATTCGCCGTAAAGCTGGGCCACCAGGGTCTTGTTGTGGCTCAGGACGAGCGTGGGCCGCTGCACCTGCTGGATGACGTTAGCCATGGTGAAGGTCTTGCCGGAGCCGGTCACCCCAAGCAGCACCTGGTGCGGCTCACCGCGATTAAGCCCTTCCACCAATTCTTTAATGGCCTGGGGCTGGTCGCCAGTGGGTTCAAAACGGGAGCTGAGTTGAAAATCCATAGGGGAAGGGGGATCGCTGGCCGGGCGACAGCAGGGGGATAGACGGCGTTCGTAAAGTTAGCCGGAAAGGAGTTGCATCGGAACGCAGCCAAACACAGCCCGGCCGGCCCTTTTGTGCTAATTTTACAGCTTAATTACGTTCGATTCATGCGTTTAAGAGAGATTACGTCCATTACCGGCCTCAGCGGCTTGTTTAAAATGGAAGTTCAGCGACCCGATGGAATGATTGTCACATCGCTCAGCGAAAAGTGGACCAAATTCATTCCCAGTCGCACGCACGGCTTTACGCCCATGGAAAACATAGCTATTTATACGGATACGGACACCGTGCCGCTTTCTGAAGTGCTGTTGACCATGCGCAAGGTGAAGGACAAGACGCCGATGCCGGCCGCCAAAGCCAGTGCTGACGCGTTCAAGACCTACATGGAAACCATTTTGCCTGAATACGATCGGGAGAAGGTCTATGTAAGTGACATGAAGAAACTGGTGCGCTGGTACGAGATTCTGGATGAACATGGGGTCATTGAAGAAGAGGCCAAAGCTGCCGAAGCCGGCGAAAAGACCGAAGGCGAGCCCGTGGCGGAGACCAAGCCCGCAGTCAAGCAGGCGGCGTCCAAATCGTCTGGCAGCAAAGCAGCAGACCAGCGCACAAGCACCACCAAAGGCAGTGGAGCGATGCCTGGGGTCAAGACGGCTTCCGTTCCCCGCGCGGGCAAAAGCCGGAACAAAACCGACTAATCCCGCCGCCGACCTGGTTTGGCCCTCCGTTTGCGCCTTCCTCATTTGCCCGTTTTCCGGAAATTGTCTGCCTTGCCGCCTATGCCCCCTGCTCCGATCGCCACGCCGATACCGCGCAGCTACTTACCCGGAGATTTTCGGGTAACGGACTGGGACGCCCTGGAGCCCTATTATCGGAATTTACTCGAGCGTAGAATCGCATCAGCCGCGCAACTGGAGGCCTGGCTGGCTGACCGAAGCGAGCTGGAGGCGGTGACACAGGAAGATGCCCGCTGGCGATTCATCCACTCCACGCGCGACACCCGCAACCCTGAGTACCAGCAGGCCTTTCGCCATTTCACGACGGCCATCAAGCCGCACATCGCCCGGCAGGAGCAGGAACTGGACCATAAATTTTTAAACTGTCCATACACGAAGCAACTGGACCAGGGTCGTTTTTTCCCCTACCTGCGCCGGCTGCGGTCCCGGATGTCCCTGTTCCGCGAAGAAAACGTGGACTTGCAAACCCGCCACGAATTGCTGCAGAAACGCTACGAGGAGATCTGCGGCAAGATGACGGTTGAGTTGCACGGGCGGGAGCTGACCTTGAACCAGGCCGGCGTTGCCTTAAGCGAGGATGATCGGGCCTTGCGCGAAACGGTTTATTTGCGCTTGGCCAACCGAAGGCTCGAAGACAAGATTGCGATAGACGAGTTGTTCAACGAATTGGTGGACATTCGCCAGCAAATAGCGCGCAACGCGGGTTTCGCCAATTTCCGCGACTTTCAGTTCGTCAACCTCGGGCGTTTTGATTACAGCCCGGAAGACTGCCTGGAGTTTCACGAATCTATTCGTCACGAGGTGATGCCCATTGTCCGCTACCTGGATTTGCGCAAGGCCACAATGTTGGATTTAGAAACCCTTCGCCCTTGGGATTTGAAAATGGGTTCCACCGGCCAAAGCGTTGCTGCCCCTTTCCGCGATTCCGAGGAATTGCTGGAAAAGGGCATCCAAGTGTTTTACCGCATTGATCCTTTTTTTGGCGACTGCCTGGCCGCCATGCGGGAGCAAAGTTTTCTGGATTTGGATTCCCGCATTGGCAAGGCGCCAGGCGGGTACAACTGCCCGATGCCGGAAAGCGGGGTCCCGTTTATTTTCATGAACGCCTCCGGCTCTACCCGCGACATCAAAACCATCATGCACGAAGGCGGTCATGCGGTGCACGCCTTCCTGGCCCATCGCCTTCCGTTTACCGGGCTTAAGCAAACCCCGTCAGAAATTGCTGAATTGGCCTCCATGGCCATGGAGTTTTTCAGCTACGATCACTGGGAACTGTTCTACCCCGATGCGGACCAGCTTCGCCTGGCGCGCATCGAGCACCTGGAGCGAGTCATCAACCTTTTTCCCTGGGTGGCCAGCATTGACGGTTTTCAGCACTGGGTGTACACCCATCCCCGGCAAAGCATTGCCGAACACGAAGCCTACTGGATGACCCTGCAAGAGCGCTTCTCCAGCCCGGAAACCGATTGGAGTGGTTTGGATCACTACCGCAGCACGCTGTGGCAGACCCAGCTTCACCTGTTCAAAGTGCCTTTTTATTACGTGGAATACGCTATTGCCCAACTGGGTGCCGTAGCGCTGTGGCGCAATTACCAACGCGACCCAAAATCGACGCTGGAGGCTTACAAGTACGCGCTATCGCTGGGCTATACCCGCACGATTGCTGAGACCTATGAAGCCGCGGGCATTCGCTTCGATTTCAGCCGCGAGTATGTTCAGGAGCTGCTGGGATTTTTAAAGGAGGAGCTCGAAACGCTGTTTCGCGACGTTTAGGTTTACCGCGCCAGCTACCCCTGTTTA
>CAYSDI010000015.1:38311-50348 GCA_964429745.1 uncultured Chitinophagales bacterium
GCTCGAAACGCTGTTTCGCGACGTTTAGGTTTACCGCGCCAGCTACCCCTGTTTACCGCGCCAGCTACCCCTGCTTAGCGCGCCAGCTACCCCTGTTTACCGCGCCAGCTACCCCTGTTTAGCGCGCCAGCTACCCCTGTTTAGCGCGCCAGCTACCCCTGTTTAGCGCGCCAGCGCTACCAGGCTGGCGTGAATTCGCCACAGGCTGAGTGCCATAACGCTGCCCAGGAAGACGATGGCAGCGAGCCAGACCCCGCTCCAAATACCGGACTCTATGGCCAATCCCTGGGCGCTGATGGCATCGCTGAGCAGGTTTACCACAACGAGCAACAACAGAATACTCACTCCCCCCAGACCAAGCACCACCGGTACGAACATCCCCGCAACGGCACGCGTCAGCGATGGCAGGGTGTGCCCGAGCTGAATGAGCAAATCAATCTCCTGGCGGGAACGGCTGATGGTGAGTTCAAATGCCATAAGAAATATTACGGTTGCGAGGGCAAAGAACAACAGCCCCAAAAAGGCAAGCAGCGCCAACAACGCTTGCAGAGCGCCGGCGGCCGTGCCTTTCAGCGCATCCTGGCTGGTTTCGTAATCCTTGGTTTCCAAAAAGCGTTTGAGCGCTTCATCGCCTGGATCACTGACTTGCGCGATGACACGCGCGTACTCCGCCCGTTCGCCGGAACCGTATTCCTCGTTGGCCCAGCTCAGAAATTCACCGGGTACCAATACGGAAAGAATCCGGTCGCTGAACCCCACAACGCGGATGGGCATCGAGCGCTTTTGGCCGTTGCCAATTAGCAGAATTTCAAGCGGGTACTGTTGAATGAACTCTCGGGTAAAACGCGGATAGTTCATGCTCGGAGCCAAAACCGCGTTGTAAAGGTTGAGAAACTCCGATGACAAAATGACTGGAATGCGAGCATCTTCGGCACTCCAGGACCAACCATTCGGTATGGTATCCAAAAAAGCATCCTCGACAGATTCCAGCGGCAGAAGCACCTGCATGTCCTCAAACTGTTCCATGGTCATGGCCGCCGCAAAGGAGTTACCGCGAAAGGGGGCCAGTTCCTGAACGAAGGCTTGTCCGCGAAGTTCTTCCACTTCAGCTTCGTTGAAGTTGGGACTCGCCTTGCCCATGACCTGCGCATTGCCAATGCGTTTATGCAGCACGAGGTAGCGGGACAATTCGCCCGATTCCAGATCAGCGCGAATGCCGGAATACACCCGATCATAAAGCTGCACGGCCAGCAGTAAAAAACTCAGCCCGAGCAAAAACCCGATGCCCGCGAACACAAAGGATCGCCGGCTTTGGCCTCTCCAAATGATTTGGCGCAACAGTCGGGTCACAGGTTGATGGCTTTATCGGTTTGGAAACCGTAATCAAATCCGAGCCCGGCCAGCAGAAAGCCCGCCTTCTCCTCTTCAACGCGCTCCAGCATCAGGGCCCTGGCAAAGCCAATGTTGGCTTCGTCCAGGTGGCTGAACGGCTCGTCCAGCAACAGCCAGTCAAAGGGTTGGCACATGGCCCGCAGGATGGCGATGCGCTGACGCTCGCCTTGCGAAAGTGTGTTCACGGGCCGGTCAAGCTTGTCGTCCATGCCCAGCCGTTTGGCCATTGCCGGGATGTCTTTTCCGGCTGACACCGGCCGAAGTTCCGACTTGAGCCGAATGTTTTCCATCCCGGTAGCTTGGGGAAAGAGCCGCAAATCCTGAAACACGACGGAAAACCTGGCTTGCCGCACTTCGGACCACTCGCGCCGGCCAAACTCAGCGCTGTCCTGTCCGTCGAGCTCGTATTTGCCCGAGAACTCGCGGCGCAAACCGTACAACAGATGGATCAGGGTAGTCTTGCCGCTGCCCGATGGTGCATTGACCAGCACCCGGCTTGCCCCGGTCAGGAGCAGGTCAGTTCCCCAAACGCCGGATTGCCGAATGCGGGCTTCCGGAATGTTGGGCGGTTTTACTTTTTGGAGGCGGAGTTGCAAGGAAGGTATGCCGAAGGGTTAAAGAGCTTTTAGAAGGACCAATTCTTACAAAAAGCTGGTCATCATCTGGACGGCGGGGATGAGTTCCATGAGCATTTGCGCCGTCGTGTTGAGCCCGTAAGCCTCCGGATCCGCTGTTCGGACTTGCAGGTGGATAGCCATCTGGTCGCCGCTCAGGCGCTCGGCGTACAGCGCCATGTCCTTGACCTCCGTGACGATCATGGGCAGCGGAAGCACGGAAGCCAGGCTGCTGCTTTCTACGTAAGCGCGGATGGGGCTTGCCGCGAACAGCGCAGCGTATTCTTCCGGCAAGCTTATGCCTGGGCTGGCCGAGTTGAAGAGCGAAGACGGCTCGTCGGTCGTGCTGGCCGTGATCCATTCTTTGTTCATGCCGTAGCGGGCCTGCAAGCCCATAATCTCCAGGCGACCCGATCCTTTGTAAAGGTCTTCTTTGCGCAATGCATTCTCCAGCACAGTGCTTTCCGCACCCGGCCGGCGGGCCAGCAACAGCGATACCTGCGGGTAAAACTGCGGCAGTTTCACTTTGTGAAAGGCCAGAACAGCCTCGGTGCCCGACGCGCAGAATGCGCGGAACAAGCCCTCGTCCATCCAGCCCAAATCGGCCGGATCAGCGGGAAGGGCCATGCTCATCCAGGCCGGTGTGCCAGCCGGAAGCCGCTGCCAACCTTTTGAACCTGGAGCAGCAGCAAACCATCGGTCCATCCGCCCTTGTTGCTCCGTGCTCATGCCCACCACGTCTACGTGAAAGCCCATTTGCCCCTTTTCGTTGACCAGCCGAATGCCCGAGCGCATGCCAGGGCTGTTCTCCAACAAGCCGCCCAGCCAGGGCAGCGGGAAATCCCAGGAGCCGGCATCCACCCAAAGGCGCATGTCGCCGGGTTTTTGCAGAAAAGCCTGCAGCACTGCATCGGTTGAAGCGGCTGAGTCGGGCACCGCGAACAACCGGCCGGCAATACTCTCCGGAGCTAATTCGCTCTGCATAACGGCCACCACCGATGCGTCCCAGGCAATGGTCATGCCATTGCCGACCGTATAATGCATCGATTCCACTTTTATAGCTGCAGGCATGCCGAGCCGCTGCAACTGGGCGTCCAGACTATCTCCGTTGCCCAATCCTGCCACCATTCGCCAGGGGAGCGGGTCCCCTTGGCCCGACAACTTTTCCTGGAAGAAAACAGCGGGCCGGCTGCGATCCAGCCCCCCTTGCAGCAACAGGTTAAGCGCCCCTTTGAGGTAACCTGCGCTGTCTGGCATCAGCGCCTGGAAGGTTTCGTGGTTGAGGATGGCCCGCAAGTCGGTTTTGCTGGTCAGCGCCTCCAGGTCGGCCTGCATGTAGGCGCTGGTTTGCGCTGGCACGTAGGCGAGCGGATCGGTAATTTGCGCTACCTCGGGCTCGGCTGGTTTTTTGCGGCAACCCGCCACAACCAGCACCATAAAAACCAAAACCAGGACCGGCCGCGTGAGCCGGAGAAATGACAATGCGTGCATAGGCCCCAAAAATACAGGAAATCCCCGCCCTCGCCGGGGGAGCGACCGTTAAGATTCGTTATGGGGATAAGTCAGCGGCAATCCACGCTGGCAGCGACTCAGGCCTCCAGAATCTGTTCGGCAGCCTGCTCGGTATTGACCTGGTCGATGACCCGCTCGATTTTGCCTTTCTCGTTGATGAGGAAGGTGGTGCGGAACACCCCGTCGTATTCGCGGCCCATGAATTTCTTGCGGCCCCAAACGCCATAGGCCTCTGCAATAGCGTGATCCGTGTCCGCCAGCAGCGTAAACGGCAGGTCGTATTTGGCAATGAACTTGCGGTGCCTGGCCGCTGTATCAGGACTGACGCCGACCACTTTGTAGCCTTGCGCAATCAGCGCATCGTGATGGTCGCGGAGCGAACAGGCTTCTTTGGTGCAGCCAGGCGTATCGTCTTTAGGGTAGAAGTAGAGCACCACTTTCTGCCCTTTGAGGGCCTTGAGAGAAAAGGGTTGGTCGTCTTGGTCAATGCCCTCAATGGTTGGAGCAGCAGAGCCGGATTTCAGCGTAGTCATAGGCTAAGGAAGAGTTTGCGAACCCAAAGACGGGCATCCCGAAAGTTAGCGGGTGAACGCGATACGGCGCTCTGTGCTGTTGCCACGCTCATCTTTGATCAACAAAACAAGTACGTGGCGCCCTGGTTCAAGCGTTCCTTCCAAATCGTGGTAAAGCAGGCTGTTTTTCGGCTCGTATTCAAACAAAACCCAGTGGCCGTCGATTTCGCCGCGGTATGACTTGATGCCGCTCAGGTTGTCTGAAATTTTAAAGCTCAACCGGGCTTTTGGCCCTACCCATTGCCCGGCTTTTAAGTTGACCGAATTGACCACAGGGGCAACGCTGTCAATCATCACGTAGAATTCGCCCAGTTTATCGGACTTGGTCTGCATGTAGCCGTCGACCCAGGTGCCTCCCAGTGTTTTGCGCCGCCCGGCATCGTCCACATTCACGACGAGGGCTTTGTCCCGGTAGCGTTCGGGCACTTTGTTCGCCCGTATGCTGATGGTGGCTTCCCGGTGAATGGGCGTGTAAGAATCGCCCAGCCGGTATTTGTCTGACCAGCCGCTGCCTTTCTCTTGCCCGTAGTTCAGGTATAAATCTTCGTACAAACTGCCCTCAGCCAGTTCCATGCGGATTCCGTCGGCTTCAAAAGTGGTGCCGTCGGCCCAGGCCACTTCGCTTTGGTAGGGTTTGGGCGACGGCTTTCCGAGGGAATCGCTTTGCACGCGGAACGCAACAGTGGTGAGGTTTCCGGAGTAATCGTACACGCGAATTTCAACCTCATGCGATACGCCAGGGCCGAGTTCCAGCAGCCCTTCGCCCGGTAAAAAGGAATATATGCCCAGGCCGTTGCCGGGCAATTTGAACAGCCGGTGCACCTTGCGCTGCGATTCCATGTTCAACCGGTAATCCAGGTGAGCATTGAGGTAACGGCGCTTTGCGTAAGGCAGCGAATCCATCTGAAAGCGAAAATGCGGCTTGCCGTCGAGCAGCATTTCCATTCGGTAAACACCGTTGCGGTTCTCGCGGCCGTCCTGGCGGTCCCAGGCGTAAAGGGCCAGACCTGCGCGCCGTCCCGGAACGCGAATGACTCCTCCGGCAGGCTGCCAGCGGGTGCCCACTTTGGTCAGGGCATAGCTTTTGGGGGCTTGCGCCGGAAAACCGTCCCAATAGGGGTAGGCGTAGAGGTGACTTAACTCCGGAGGCCGGCTGTCGGCAATAGTAAACCCGCAGGCCAGCGGGTTCAGCGGCGTATCACCCCTTCGAACTTCAAAATGTAGGTGTGGACCGGCCGAGGCACCCGTATTACCTGACTTGGCCACCACCTGCCCTTTGGTTATGAGCAGAGTATTGGGGGCCAGGGCCAGATCCAGTTCGAATTGTTCGCGTTCGTATTGCTGGGCCCGCACGTATTGGGCAATGCCTTCCCCGTATGCCTCCAGGTGGCCGTACACGGTCGTCAACCCGTTGGGATGCGTGAGGTACAGCGCTTTGCCATAACCATTAGGTCCAACCACAATGCGCGAAACGTAGCCCTCCGCACAAGCGTAAACAGGCAGCCCCGTGGTCTGGTCCGTGGCAATGTCCAGCCCGGCGTGAAAATGGTTGTTTCGCAGCTCGCCGAAGTTGCCGGTGAGCCTGAGCGGAATGCCCAGCGGCGGTACAAAATCCTGAGCGTAAGGCCGCAGCGATGCCAGGAGGCTAAGCAGCAGCAAGCAATAGCGCATGGTGATCAAAAGTTCGGCCGAATGCGGGAAGATTCCGGCTCGTAAAATTTACTAATGAATTCGGCAGCTTCGCCGGGGTCGTCGGTAAGGTGAATCAGGTCCAGGTCAGCGGCGTTGATGTTGTTCTCTACGCCGAGCATGGTGCTCCGGATCCATTCCAATAAGCCGGACCAAAAGTCTACACCCACCATAACAATAGGTACGCGGTCAATTTTGTGGGTTTGGATGAGCGTCAACGATTCAAACATTTCGTCCATGGTGCCAAAACCGCCGGGCATGAACACAAAGCCCTGTGCGTACTTGACAAACATGACTTTGCGGACAAAGAAATAGTTGAAGTTGAAGATCTTGTCGGAATCCACAAACGCATTCACGCCTTGTTCAAAAGGCAAATCTATGTTCAATCCCACGGACTTGCCCTCTTCCAATTGCGCACCTTTGTTGGCCGCTTCCATGATGCCAGGACCGCCGCCCGTGATAATGCCGAATCCTTCCGCCACCAGCCTGCGGGCAATGTCCACCGTCAGTTCGTAGTAGGGGTGACCCGGTTTGGTGCGCGCCGATCCATAAATGGAAACGCAGGGTCCGATTTTGTCCAGCCGTTCAAAGCCGTCCACGAATTCCGCCATAATCTTGAACATCCTCCAGGAGGATTCAGCGCGGATTTCCATCCAGCTTTTGTTCTTGCGCAGTTCTTTCTTGCGGAATCGTTCTTCAGTGTTTTGATCCATCATTCCTTGTTTGCGGTGGAAGGGCTGGCGTGGGGATTGCGGGATATTGCCCATAAACCAAGTGCCGTCAGCATTCCATTGTAAATCAATATTTCAAACCCAATCTGGTAGCCCCCCAGGGCCTGCGTAACGCCCTCTTTCCAGGCTGCAATGGCTGCAGCATCCAGTCCTATCAGCGGCCCCACAATGCTTTGCCCTGCCAAGGCCAGGCAAATGAGCACCGAGCCGATGCACACAAACGGGGTTAACCGATCGCGAATGGGCCGCTTGCTGAACAAGCCGAACCCGTAAAGCCCCAGCAGCGGCCCGTACGTAAACCCGGCGGCCTGGAAAATGTTGCCGAGCACATCGCCGCTGGACCAAGTGTAAAAGCCGTAGCAGGTAAACAGGATCAACAGCGAGATGCCCCCGTGTACGGTATAACGAGTATTTCGAATGCGAGTTTCGCGGGCCGCTTCCTCCTGCAGGTCTGCTGCGGACAGTTGAACGGGAATATGGGCTTCGCGGTCTACCTCCACCCCCAAAATATCCACGCAAAAGGAGGTGGTCAGCGCGGTAATGGCGGAGTCGGCGCTGGAAAAGGCCGCAGCAACGAGACCGATGACAAAAATCGCCCCGAGCAGCGGCGGAAAATGCTCAAACGCCAGCATCGGGTAAAGAAAATCGGTTTTGGCTGGCATGGCGATGCCGGTTTGGGCGATGTAGAGGTACAACAGGGCACCCAGCGTCACGAACAGCAGGTTCACACCCACCAGCACGACGCTGAAAACAGCCATATTTTTCTGTGCGTCGCGGATGTTGGGACAGGAATTATTCTTCTGCATCATGTCCTGATCCAGTCCGGTCATAACGGTGGAAATGGCCGCACCGGCCAGGAACTGCTTTCCGAAAAAGGTCGAGGCACTCGGGTCGCCAAAAAACCACTTTCCAAGCCCCGCCTCCCGGATAGCAGGGAAAACCTGCCCGAGGCTAAGGTCCAATTCGCCCGAAATATACCAGGCTGTAAACGCCACCGAAGCCAGCATAAACGCCGTTTGCAACGTGTCCGTGTACACGATCGTGCGGATGCCGCCTTGGTAGGTGTAGAGCCAAATGAGCACTAGGGTTACGGCGATGGTGGCTATATAGGGTACCCCCATGGCGTCCAAAATGAAGGACTGGAACACCACCGTGACCAGGAAAATGCGGAACGTGGAGCCCAAGGTGCGAGAAAGCAGGAAAAACCAGGCCCCGGTAAGGTAACTCGTTGGACCGAAGCGCTGATCCAGGTATGTGTAAATGGAGGTAAGCCGCAGGCGGTAGTAAAGCGGCATAAGAATCAGCGCAATGATGGCGTACCCCACCAGGTAACCCAATACCAATTGCATGTAGCTAAACTGCTGGTTGGGGCTGCTCAGGTTGCCCACGACTCCCGGCACGGAAATAAACGTCACGCCCGACAGCGAGGCCCCGATCATCCCAAAGGACACCAGCGGCCAGGGAGAACGGTGACCCCCAATGAAGTAATCGGCATTTTTGGCTTTGCGGCCGGTCCAATGGGCTACGAGCAAAAGCAGCAGAAAATAGCCCAGGACCAGGCTTCCAATGGCTAGAGGAGTCATCCGGGGGAAGGGGCCCTCAGAACGTCGGGCAACGGACGTTCTTGCCGCCGCGGGGTGGGCGGATCAGGTTGCGCGATACAGTGATGCCGGCAACGGCAAACCAGTCTTTGATGTCAGGGTTGCCGCGCTGAACAGTGTCGTCCCAGTTCAGGGGCTCGGTATTAAGGTATTCGCCGGTGCGGTTAGAGAGGTTCCAGGCCAGAATGCCGTTTTCAGCAATGAGGATTTCCTGGGCCACAAAGGTGGTGCTGACGTCATCCAGGTAATCTGTCCAGGTCTTGGTGATTTTGAATTCCAGACCGAGCGTCCAGTTTTCGGTTACCGCGTAACGGACACCGGCACCCCCTGCTACCCCAAACTGGGTAAGCTTGTAAGGGTCGCGTTCGGGATAAGCTTCTGTTCCCTGACCTTCGGTGCCCAGCGGCTGCAGCTCTACCCACTGCCCCTGGAAAAAGGCGCGGGGGTTGAACCGGAACACCGTGGGACCCGCAAAAACATATGGGCTGAAGCGCTCTTTCAGGCGCTTGGCGTTGAAGCCAATGATGTTTAATTCAGCCAGAATAGCGCCTTCGTAAATGTCCGAAGTAAAGGACAGGTTGCGCAGGTTGGCATAGCTGCGGGAGCTGTTTTGATCACCGCCTGAAATGCGGCCGTAACCCGCCTGGGCTTTGATGCCGAAATAGGGATTGAAATTGTATTTTAGAAATCCGTAAATAGACGGGTGGGTTTCTTCAATTCGGAAGGCTACCTCGGCAAGGTCGCCGTTGTAACTCATTCCACCACCCAAAAGACCGATCTCGGCATACTGGGCTTTGCTCAAAACCGGAATTAAGGCAAGCAACAAGGGTAAAACAAACTTCTTCAACGGGTCGAAATTTGGTGTCGTTTTTTAAACAGCAGGGCTGGTAGGACAGCCTGCCTTTCAGGAGCGATTCGCAGCAATCCGCACCGTTTGGCCCTACTACCGCTGATTCGTAAAACGAAAACAGGGGTTGAATATTGGGCCAAACACGCGGAAATCCGCTCCAAGCCTCTAAAATAGGCGATTCTTGCGGAATGGCCACGGAAGTTGAGGCTGCCTTTAGAGATTAACGCAATTCCTTATACGGGTGTCGGGGCCCAGGGTTACTTAAATTGCCTTGTTTTGTTGCGCGCTAAGTGTTTAAACCACTCCGCCAGGCTAGCTGCTTTCGTAGTTTTACCGCGCTAAGTGCCCTTTGTGTTTGGGCAAGCTGTCGATTCGCCAGGCTGCAAGGCCGCGTGACTTGAAATTTAAGAGAACCCCTCAAAATGAACCTGCCCTCCCGGCTCATGGAAGATGCGGTGGAGGCTTTTGCCTCTCTGCCTGGCATTGGCCGGAAAACCGCGCTGCGCATGGTGCTGCACCTGCTCCGCCGCGATACCGCTGATGTGGACCGATTTGGGGCTGCAGTTGTGCGCCTTCGCCGGGAGATTCGCTTTTGCCAAACTTGCCGCAATGCCTCGGATTCGGACGTTTGCTCTATTTGCGCTAACCCTTCCCGGAACAAGGGCATGGTGTGTGTGGTGGAAAACATCCGGGATTTGCTGGCCATAGAGCAAACCGGGCAGTACCACGGCCGCTACCATGTGTTGGGCGGGGTTATTTCGCCCATAGATGGTATTGGCCCCGACCAGTTGGAGATTGCCTCGCTGCTGGACCGCGCGCGGACCGGGGAGATTCGCGAAGCCATCATGGCCGTGCCTCCCACCATTGAAGGCGACACCACCATCTACTACCTGAGCAACCGGCTGGAGCCGCTGGGAGTGACGGTTTCCACGATTGCGAGGGGCGTTTCATTTGGCGGCGATCTGGAATACGTAGACGAGCTAACGCTTGCCCGCTCCATTGCCACCCGCCGGCCCTATACCAATGCTCCCGGCTCTGATTTTTCCACCCGCTAAGCGCCGAATTTGCCCCTTATGCCCAGGCTTTCGGTCATCATCGTCAATTACAACGTCAAGCATTTTCTCGAGCAGGCGCTCGTAGCGGTGCAGCGCGCAGCGGTGCGGGTCAGCACAGAAATCATTGTGGTGGACAACCGCTCCGTAGACGGCTCCAACGAAATGGTGGCGCGCAGATTTCCCGAAGTGAAGCTGGTTCGCAACGCCCGGAACGTGGGCTTTTCGGCGGCCAACAACCAGGGCATGGCGCTTGCTACCGGCGACTACTTTTTGTTGCTGAATCCGGACACGGTTGTGGCCGAAGACACCCTGGAGCAAACGGTGGCATTCATGGATGCGCATTCGGATGCCGGCGGTTTGGGCGTGAAAATGCTGGACGGGCGAGGCAATTTTTTGCCCGAGAGCAAGCGAGCCTTTCCCGCGCCAGCGGTGGCCTTTTGGAAAGCCTTTGGCTTTTCTGCGCTGTTCCCGCGCAGCCGCGTTTTCGGACGCTACCACCTTGGCTACCTGGACGAAAACCAGACCCACGAAGTAGACGTGCTGGCGGGCGCCTTTATGCTGCTGCGCCGCTCGGTCATTGATCGGATTGGCGGCTTGGACGAGGTGTTTTTCATGTACGGCGAGGACATCGACCTCTCGTACAGGATTGTGCAGGCGGGCTATAAGAATTATTATTTTCCGCACAGCCCCATCATTCACTACAAAGGAGAAAGCACTAAAAAAGGCAGCCTGAACTATGTGCGTATGTTCTACGCGGCCATGAAAATATTTGCGCGCAAACATTTCAGCGGCAGTTCGGCCCGCCTTTACATTGCGCTCCTTGATTTTGCCATCAGCGTTCGCGCAGTGCTGGCCTTGCTCCGGCGGTTCTTTGGGCGCATAGCCGCGCCGTTGCTTGACGCCGCACTGATTTTCACCGGAATGTGGCTGCTTAAAAATTTCTGGGAGCAAAACATAAAGTGGCTCGAAGGGGTGCGTTACCCGCCCGAATACCTGACCATCAACGTGCCGTTGTACATCTCGCTTTGGCTCGGTTCCATCTGGCTAAGCGGCGGTTACGACCGCGGTGCGCGGACCTTGCAAATTGTGCGCGGGTTGTTTTTTGGGACGCTGCTGATTGCCGCCACGTATGGATTTTTGGAAGAAGGCCTGCGGTTCAGCCGCGGTATGATTGTGAGCGGTGCTGTCTGGGCTGCGGTGGCAACGGCGGGATGGCGGCTGCTGTTGCATTTTGCGCGAAACGGCAATTTCCGGCTTGGCGAAAGCGGTCCCAAGCGACTGCTGATCGTGGGTTCTGAAGCCGAAGTACTTCGCGTGCTGTCGCTGTTGGAACGCTTTGAAGTAGACGTGGATCTGGCCGGTTTTGTGCAGCCAGGCGAAGGGCCCTTTTTCGATGACCGACTGCTTGGCGGATTGAACGAACTGCCCGATATTGCCGCGGTGTTTGCCATAGACGAAATTATTTTTTGTGGCCGCGACATGGAAGCCGGCGACATCATCGCCTGGATGACCAGGCTCGGGCCGGATCTGGACTACAAAATTGTTCCCGACGGCGCGGTGAGCATCATCGGCAGCAATTCGCGCAACACCGCCGGCGACCTCTATTCCATTGACATTCACCTGGCCATTGACGAGCCGAGGCAGCGGCGAAGCAAGCGCCTTTTCGACCTGATGCTGAGTCTGCTGCTGGTGCTGAGCTGGCCGCTGCAAACGCTGTTGGTGCGACAGCCTTTTGGTTTGCTGCGGAATGTGTTTCAAGTCTTTTCCGGAAGGCGCAGTTGGGTGGGTTACAGCCCGGTTTCTGATCCGGTTGCTGCGGATCGCCAAGGAATACTTCCAGCGCGGTTGCCGGAATTGCGTCCCGGCATTTTGCATCCTGCGGATGCGCTTCCCCGGCAAGCGTTGAACAAACGTTCAAAGAGCGGTTTGGGAGCGGGAAAGACGGAAACCAACGGCGCCGGACCTGGCGGTTTGGGAGCGGGAAAGACGGAAACCAACGGCGCCGGACCTGGCGGTTTGGG
>CAYSDI010000016.1:0-49882 GCA_964429745.1 uncultured Chitinophagales bacterium
CCGAGATCTACACGCGTAAGATCGTCGGCAGCGTCAGATGTGTATAAGAGACAGGGAAAAGTGCTTGAGAATTGAGCAAAGCTTGAAGAAGCATTGCTACAATGCCAAGCGTTACTCGGCGCTGTCGTCGGCCGTGGCATCAGAAGCAGCTTCGGCTTCGGGGGCAGATGCTTTAGGGGCGGCAGCTTCCGGAGCTGGGGCGGCAGCTTCCGGAGCTGGGGCGGCAGCTTCCGGAGCTGGGGCGGCAGCAGCGGCTACGGGAGCACTTGCTGCAACGGCTGCTTCGGCTTCAATAAAGGGGAGTATCGAAATGAAGTTGCGGTCTTTGCGGCCGCGCTTGAAATCGACGATGCCGTCGGTGAGGGCGAAAATGGTGTGGTCCTTGCCCAAGCCCACGTTCAGGCCGGGGTGGAATTGGGTGCCGCGCTGACGAACGATAATGTTGCCTGCTATGGCCAATTGACCGCCGTAAATTTTAACGCCCAAGCGTTTGCTTTGGCTATCGCGTCCGTTTTTAGTAGAGCCTGCGCCTTTCTTGTGTGCCATGGCGAAAAATCGTCTGAATCGGTGGGAACCGAAAGTGGTCTGGAGGAAATGGAATTAGGAAATGCCGTCGATCTTGATGCGGGTGAAGGCCTGGCGGTGACCGTTTTTGACACGGTAGCCTTTGCGGCGCTTCTTCTTGAAAACAATGACTTTGTCGCCTTTCAGGTGTTCAAGGATAGTAGCAGAAACTTTGGAAGAGGAAAGGGTGGGGGTACCCACAGTGATGTCTGCTCCATCTGCTTTAAGCAGGACTTCGCTGAACTCGACCTTTTGGCCTTCCTCACCTTCGAGCCGGTGCACGAAGATCTCCTGGTCTTTTTCGACCTTGAACTGTTGGCCGGCAATCTCGACAATAACGTACATGGGGAAGGCTGGTTTAATTGGACGTGCAAATTTACGACTTGTTAGCAAAAAGCGGGCAAAACCGAACATTAAATTAACATTCGGATAAACAACCGCTGTAATTCGACCAACAAAGACAAGGTGGGTGGAACCCGGCAAAAATAAAAATCTTTGCACCGAAAGCCTATTCCGGCCTTAAATTTCCTTTCAACCTCTGCTTTTGAGCCTAAAATCCCTTCTTGCCAGGCCTTTTGCTGCTTGGGAAGCCGCCCAAATCCGCCGATGGAGCGCCGATCCCGGCGGCTCACAACGCCGTGTCCTGGAGCAATTGCTGCGCAAAGGAAGCCAAACGCACTTTGGCCGGGAACACCGCCTGGACCAGGTACGCGATGCGGCAGGTTTTCGCCAAGCCATTCCCCTGAAGGATTACGAACAGTTCAAGCCCTGGATCGAGCGCGTTAAAAGCGGGGAATCAGACGTGCTCTGGCCTGGAAAACCGGCCTATTTCGCCAAAACTTCCGGCACCACGTCGGGCACCAAGTACATTCCACTGACCCCGGACTCCATTCCCAACCACATCAACACGGCTCGGGCGGCGCTGACCAGCTACATCCATTCCACGGGCCGAACAGCGTTTGTGGATGGCAAAATGATCTTCCTTCAGGGCAGCCCGGTGCTGACCCGCACAGGCGGCATTCCCACGGGAAGGCTTTCCGGCCTCGTGTATCACCACGTTCCTGCCTATCTGCTGCGCAACCGCATGCCGACCTACGAAACCAACTGCATCGAGGATTGGGAGGAAAAAATTGACGCAATTTGCCGCGAGACATCGCGCGAACGGATGACCCTCATTAGCGGCATCCCGCCTTGGGTCATCATGTATTTCGAAAGGCTTCTTGCCCTGAACAAGGTGGAAACGATCCGCGACCTTTTCCCCGATTTCTCGCTTTTCGTGCACGGGGGAGTCAATTTTCAGCCTTATGCTGCCCGCCTGCAAGAACTGATCGGTGGACCGGTCGATACCCTGGAAACTTACCCGGCTTCTGAGGGCTTTATAGCTTTTCAGGACAGCCTTGACGCGGAAGGGCTGCTGCTTAATGTGGCGTCCGGCATCTGGTTTGAGTTCATTCCTATGGACCACTACCAAGAGCCGAATCCCCCCCGCCTGACTGTAGAAGAAGTTGAAATAGGGGTGCAGTATGCGCTGATTGTCAACAACAACGCAGGACTTTGGGGCTACCGCTTGGGCGACACCATTCGCTTCACCTCCCTGCGCCCGGCGCGCATTGTAGTCACCGGAAGAACGGCGCATTTTCTCTCGGCATTTGGCGAACATGTCATCGCAGAAGAGGTGGAAGGGGCTATGCAGATGCTGCGCGAGCAACTCGGTTTAGAGGTGGTGGAATTCACGGTAGCCCCGCGAATGGGCAACGGGCAAACCATGCCCCGGCACGAATGGTACGTGGAGTTTAGCCGACCCCCGGTTTCTCTGTCCAAAGCAGCTGGCTTGCTGGACACTGCCATGCAAGCCCGGAACACTTATTACAAAGACCTGATTACAGGGTCCATTCTGGCTCCTCTCGCCATTTTTCCGGTCCGGCCGGGCGGTTTTCGCGATTACCAGCGGTCGGTCGGCAAACTCGGCGGCCAGAACAAAGTAGCCCGCCTGGCCAACAACCGAAACATCGCCGATGCTTTGCAACCCTACCTTGAGGCAACCTTAACCTGACCTTAACCACTGGCTAAAACAGCTTAAGCCCGGGGACCTGAAATAAACCGTATTTTTGCCCCCATATTCCTTCGAAACCGGCCCTGCTGCAAGCATGCCGGCACACCCTGGACCTCCACAATCGCTCGATCTGAATGAATCCATTGCAAGTGCTTATTATGGCCGGACAGTTGATCCTGGCCTTGTCTATCCTGGTAACCATTCACGAGCTCGGCCACTTTCTGGCAGCTCGCGCTTTTGGCATTCGGGTAGAGAAATTCTTCGTCTTTTTTGACTTTGGCGGGTACAAACTGTTCAGTATCAAGCGCGGCGACACCGAATACGGGCTGGGCTGGTTCCCCTTGGGCGGTTACGTCAAGATAGCCGGAATGATTGACGAAAGCCTGGATAAAGAGCAGCTCAAACGCGAGCCCGAGTCCTGGGAGTTTCGCTCCAAACCCAACTGGCAGAAATTCATCGTCATGGTGGCGGGAGTGGTTATGAACTTCATTCTGGGTATCGCGCTTTACGCGTTTTATCTGGGTCAGTATCAGAAGTCGTACATCCCTCAGGCTGAGTTCAACAAAGAAGGCATCTACGCCTATGAAACCGCCCGGGAGTACGGTTTCCAGACAGGCGATAAACTCGTCTCGGTTAACGGCAAAACCTACGACCGCTTCGAGGACTACATGGCTAACTTCCGCATCTTTTTCGGGGGCGAAATGATGGTCGACCGCAACGGCCAGTTGATCACCATCCAGATTCCGTCCTCGCACTTTAACCGGGTTCGCGAAGGAATGACCGGGTTTCTGGAGATGCGGAACGACGTATTGGTTGACTCCATCCTTGGACCTGATCTGAGCCCGGCTGCCCGGGCTGGAGTGCAGCAAGGTGACCGGATTGCCGGCATCAACGGGGAGCCCCTCTTCGCCTTTGGGCAATTGGTGGAAACTCTTGGTGCCAACAAAGGCGACTCGGTAACCCTGGAACTGGATCGCGACGGGCAAACCCTGGTTGTGCAAACCGCCGTGGATACCGCCGGGCGCATTGGTTTTGTACCGGACATCGTTCTCTTGTACAAGGATTCAACGCAGTACACCACAGCTTCAGCCCTGCGCTATGGAGCCGGTGATGCTTGGAACTGGCTGTATTTCAATGCGCGGGCCATGGGAAAAATCTTTACAGGCGATGTCCCCTTTGCCAAGTCCATCGAAAGCCCGATCGGCATTGCCCGCATTTACGGCCCCACCTGGGACTGGGCCAAGTTCTGGTGGCTGACGGCCATTTTGAGCATGATCCTTGCCTTTATGAACATCCTGCCAATCCCGGCGTTGGACGGCGGCCACATCATGTTCATCTTAATTGAAACCGCCATTGGCCGCAAGCTGCCCGACAGCTTCATGGAAAAAGCGCAGGTCTTTGGTATGGTGGTCATTTTGGGGCTTATGGTGTTCGCTTTTGGCAGCGACATTTTGGAGATTGTTCAAGAGCGCTTTGGCGGAAAATGATGCCCATGCCGCCCATATGCGGCCAGATTCCCGCATCCCGGCTCCTGTTTTGGACGGCGATGCTTCTTGTCGTCTTGATGTCCGGCACCAGGTACTGCGTCGCACAGGGTAACGGAAGCCCTTCGCCCGAGGCACCCGCTGATTCCGGCACTAATTTTTACCAGCCGGAGTACCGCAAGGCACTGATTGTGCCTTTTGACATGACCTATTACCTCAGCGACGCCGACCACGAACTCGCCGAGCGGAACGGCAAAACGCTGGCGCAGGTCCAGCAAGCGTTGCGTTATGGCATGGACGGCAATGTGTCCGCGTCCGTAATGGATTTGTACAGTACACATAGAATTTTATTAGATACATTACCGGACAAGAACCCGGACCTGATGCGGCTTTACGGCGCTGTTCGCTACCGCTACCAGACACCCTTTGGGGTCAAGGCAGCGGCGGAGCAAACCCCTGAAGATCCGAAAGAAGTGGAGCGTCCGGGTGATGCTTTTCGGCGTTTTTGGAAAGATGTCCGGGGGGAGGAAGAGACGCTGCCGCAACGTGACCAGCCTGATCCCTATTTTCAGCAGGGCGCTTTGCGAGGACCGGTCATGGGTCGCAGGACGATGCACGCCGAGTTGCTGGACCCCTCTGTCCTGACTTACTTCTACGACCGCTACGGCACTGACCTATTCGTGTTCCTCAATCAGTTGGAGATCCGGACCAATTACGCGCTGTGCCTGGATCGGGCCACGAATACTTTTGTCCGCGAGATCTCTGTGCACTACAGCATTTACGATGTCAGCGGCAAACTCTTTGCCTCGGATGTAGTCACCGTTACGGTTAGCTCTAACACCAACGACCTTTACGAAGTCATGGCTCGCGCTTTCCCGGTGTTGTCCGCGGCCGTGGTCAGTGGATTGCCCGCTCCGCGATACCTCCGCACGGAGGAATGAACTACCAGCCTGGATTTTTTCTCGCTTGTGTGTAATTTTCCTGGCTAGCCGGGCACTGGATTATTCGCAACAATGCCGCTTTGTCTTATCTTTGTGCTCCCGCGGCAATTCGTCCCCGAAGCGCCCGATTTGTTCTTTTGATTTGCAACCATGCCGAAGTGGCGGAACTGGTAGACGCGCTGGATTCAAAATCCAGTAATGGCAACATTGTGTGGGTTCGAGTCCCACCTTCGGTACAAGCTTTCGCAAAGAACCCGCGCTTCGTCGCGGGTTTTTAAACGCAAGGATTTTGCGGATGAAGTGCAGTGCCTGGCCAACCGAGGTTGCGCGGACTTGCAGACGAATTTCCGCGGATCGGTGGGTTGTGGCCGCAGCTTTTGGGAGGCAACGTGCAAGCGGTTAGGCAAAACCATTAGGATTCCAGAGCGCCATTTATTGTGCTGACTGCTGCTTGGCCTGTTTCTCCCATTCCTTCTTCAATTGCACGGAAATGCTGCGGGGAATTTCTGGCTCCAACTCAGCCATCTGAACTTGCGATTCCCGCAGTTTTTCAGGGTTGTTTCGGTCGAACAGGCTCAAAAAATAGAAACCGAGGTAGCGAAACATCGGTGCGTCATCTTCGGTAATGCGAAGGATCGTTTGGCGGTCAAGCGTGTGGATGGGCAGCCCTTTTTGCTCGGCCTGCATTACCTGAACCAGCGCCATTTCAATCTCTCTTTCTTTGCCTGTCCCGGTTAGGCGCTGGTAGCGTTTGCGGTCAGTGTAGAAAACGCCGGTTCTTTCCGGGATGGTGGTAGCCAAAAAAAGCGCGGCAGAAACCAAACCACCGACCAACACACCAAATGCCCAAAAGGGAGCCAGGATCGGCATTAAGCCTAAACAGAGCCCGGCCAAAGCCAGCGATGCCACTGGGCCAGCCAAAAGGATACGGCCCATTTTGGTTGGAATGTCAAGGCTGTCTGGGGCAGGTGCCGTGGCCGCTACTCCGCCAAACAAGCCCCAATCTTTGTTCCAATAAATTTCAATGCGTCCCTGCTCCTTGCGCCGAAGCCCTAAAAAACCTACCACCAGCATTTCAAACTTAAACCCTTGCACCAAACCGGCAATCAAATGGCCAAGTTCATGCACGGCAAGGGCTGTAAACATGGCGGCGATCAGCAACAAGGCCAGCCAAATGTTAAACTGTTCCGGTTCCGGGACTACCTGATCCAGGAAGGTAGACTTAGCCAGTACGGCCCCAAAAACAGCGCCAAGTCCAGCAAAACCAAGAACGATGAGCAGGATTTTGAGCCCTTTGATTTTGCGTCTTTTGTCGGCCATGTACTGGGTTGCAGTCGCTATTGAGGTGAAAATTTAAGCCAAACAAATAGGGCCTGCACTACCTTTTTAAACCCAAATATGGCCAAGCAACGTTGACCGACCCAGCCCGTCCAAGCCCCCTACAACTGATTCACCTGCGCCGTAACTTTGAACAAAGCGTTCGGTTATGCGAAATGTCTATTTAACTTTATTTGTATTTTTTAGCTGTAACTGGGTTTCTGCCCAAATTGTTCTGAATGAAGCCAGCAACAAGAATTACGGAACCCTGGCTGATGAGGACAATGAATATCCGGATTGGTTGGAACTCTACAATGCGGGAACCAGTGCCGTGAGCCTGAGCGGCTATGCGCTCAGCGATGATGCGGATGAATCAGCTATGTGGACCATGCCAAACCTTGTTCTGGGGGCAGGGGAATTCGCCGTATTCTTTTGCAGCGGCAAAGACCGCTATGCCACCTCGCCGATGACGCATGTGGCCAGCATTTCCAATTACTCTCCCATTGTCAACTGGAACATCCATCCCTTTTCAACCCCGTTTAACTGGGATGGCACTTCCAACCTGCTGATCAACATTTGTGCCTACAGCAGCACCGGATACGTGACCAATTCGGTGCACCGTCAAACCGCGACTTCCTTTGCGTCAACCCAATTTGCCTTTGAGGATGGAAGTGATGCTGCATGCTATGACGTCAGCGGTGTGGGGGCCTTTCAACGACCCAATTTGCGCATTAATGGAGCGATCATTGGCACAGGAACGATATTAAATTCGCCCTTTGATTATCCAGCTCCTTACGGCAATTGGTACTGGGGCGCCCGCCACCAAATGTTGGTGCGCGCATCGGAACTCAGCGCGGCGGGAGTAAGCGCGGGCAATCTTTTTGCGCTGGGCTTAGAGGTGGAATCCACCGATGCGGTGGTTTACACCCTGCTGGACATTCATATCGGCCATGCGCTTGATTCCGAGTTGAGCGGTACGTTTTACCCGGAAGGTGGCTTCGCCAACCACACCAATTTCAAAATTGACAGCGAAGGGGAGGAGGTGTATCTTTTTTCTCCTGGCGGAACGCTCCTGAGCTCCTTGAACGTAAACGCAGAAGCGGTAGCAGCGGCATTGCCCGACGTCAGTGTTGGGTTGTTTCCCGACGCTTCCCCCACCATACGAACTTTTCTGCCAGCTACGCCCGGAGCCAGCAATAACGGCTCGTTTCCCTACAACAGTCAGGCCCTTGCGCCATTAATTTCGGTGGAAGGGGGATTTTTCACCGCGCCCTTTGCCGTCTCGCTCTCTGACCCCAATGACCCGCCGGCCGCGCTTCGCTATACCCTGGACGGCAGCGAGCCCGACGAAAGTTCTGCCCTTTGGGAAGGGACACCGGCATTCATTTATCAGACAGCCGCACTGCGTGCACGAGCCTTTTCGCCCGGAATGTTGCCGAGCCCCGTCAGCAGTACCACGTATTTTCTTAATGTAGATCACCTGACGCCCATCTTATCGGTGATCACGGATAACGACAATTTATACGGTTCTGGCGGCATTTTTGATAACCCTGCCGAAGACTGGTTGCGAGCTGCTCACGTAGAATATTATGATTCTACGGATGCCCATGCCCAAATTTTTTCGCAGCGCGCAGCCATCCGGATGGACGGTGGTTATGGGGGCAGCCGATGGCAGCCGCAGCGCTCGTTTCGGTTAAAAATGGATGATGGCGTCCTCGGCGATGGTCCCATTGTGCACCGCGTCATACCGGACCGCACCACCCGAACCCTTTACAGCGATTTTTACTTGCGAAATGGAAGCAACCAATACCAGGTGCTGCCCTACAAAGACGCCGCCCAGGTTAAAATGATGGGCAAGAATACTCGAAACTATTATTCGGCCTGGCGCCCCATTTCTGTCTACATCAACGGCGGGTATTTTGGGTTGTACGAATTGCGCGAAAAGTTTAACACGGAAATGTTTCAACTCGCCGACGGTGCCGATCCCAACACCGTGGAACTGCTTTCGGTCAGCGCGTTTTACGGGTATGTGTTGCGCGCGGTCGAAGGTTCTGTAGAGTCATTTTACACGTCATATGATGCCTTTAACGCTCTGAACCCGGCCGACAGCAGTTTCTGGGCTTCTGCAGATGCTTATATTGACTTGGATTGGTACTGCGATTACATCATTGCCGAGTCCTGGATGGGCAATGTGGACTGGCCCTACAACAACATCAAGTTGTACCGCTCGGATGCCACCGGAGGAGCCTGGCGCTTCTGTGTTATTGACCTGGAGTTGGCGTTGGCTCCTAATTCCTGGACCGACTGTTACATGGACCACATCGACTTTCTCCAAAACCAGGACCCAAACAATCCTTATGTAAACATCTGGTTGCGCGGCATGCAAAACGATCGCTTTCGCAATTATTTCATCAACCGTTTCGCTGACCAGATGAACAGTGTTTACCGACCTGAACGCCTGGTGGCACTTGAGAATGCCATCTTTGAACAAACTGTAGGGGAGATGCCCAACCAGTTCCAGCGCTGGGGCGATCCATTTAACGTACCTGCGCAGGTCACGCAATTTTACAACAATCACCTGACCTTTCAGGGCGAATTGCTCTGTCGCGGTCCTCAGGTTCGCGATGACATCCAGAATAACCTGGGCCTGCCCCGCCAGGTAGACGTAACCCTGGTTACGGAACCCGCGGAGGCTGGAACCATACGGATAAGTACGTTGGAGCCAGAAAACTACCCCTGGTCTGGTGTGTACTTTGATGGAATCCCAGTAGGCATTGAAGCGGTTGCCGCACCTGGCTTTGCTTTTTCGCACTGGAAGCCCAATCTGCTTTTGGCCGACACACTCTTTCCGCAATTTCTGGATACCCTGACCGCAGAAGAAGTGACCTTTACGGCTGTTTTTCTGGAATTGCCTAATGGTCTTTCTAATCTCCAACCTGAGTTAGGTTTCCGTTTGTATCCTTCACCAGCTACCGCTGTTGTACATGTTCGTGCCCCGGATAATTTGTTTGGGAGCGATTTGCATTGGACGCTGCTGGACCTGCATGGCCGCATTTTACAAGCCGGATCTTTTTCTGCAGGTGGCACAGAATTTTCAATTGATGTTGCAGCGCTGGCGCAAGGTATATATGCAATTCGAATTGAAGAAAAGTCAGGCAGGTTTGAAACGGTGCGTTTTGTCAAGCATTAAGCGCAATTCAGGTGGATCGTATTAAATATTATGCATACCATAAGATTTGTTTTGTTTTATTACGTGTAATTTATTTCAAGTCAAGTATGGGAATTTTGTAACACAATCAGAATTTTTTGCAACTGGAGAATTAGATAGTGGGTTCATCTTTACGATGCAGGCTTATCTGCACCTCATAACCCACTTAACATGAATGATAAGGCTAAAGAGCAACGCGACCAGCAACCTGGCAGCGCTGCAAACGAACATTCAAAAGACCCCAATCGCAAGCAGAATTTGCCCGGCGACCCGAACAAGCCCCAGCATATGCCAGGCGAGCATGGCAACAAGCCGAATGAGCACGAGCAGGGTGAGAGCGACCACGAAAATCAGCGCAACCAGCAAGGCGAACACGGTAACCAAAGCGATCGCAAGCAGCAAGGCGGGCAGCAACCGCAGACAGATCGCTCTCAGAAAGGCGGGCAACACCTGCAGGATGATGGCATGCAAAAGGATGGACAGTCCCACTCGGCCCATCGCGGACAGCAGGCCGGCAAAGGCGCGTACCCGGAAACGGAACAGGAACGCAAGCAGCAGGATGGTCGCAATGGAGACAACTCCATGAAGCACGACGCTGATCATACAAAGAATCAGGGAACTCATGATCAGGATCCCGCTTCAAAAAACAAGGAAAAGGAAGCCAATTCTTCCCTTGGAAAAGATCGGAAGTAACCTTACGATTCACCTGGGCGCACCCGCCCAGGTGGATTTTTTTTTAATCGATTAATAAAGTAAATACCGTGCAAAGTAAAGTAGTCTCAGCCCCAAAGCGTGGAAAGTCTGCAGAAAGCAGTGCTTCCAGTGAAGAGAAGCTGTCCTCCCAACTTATGAGCTTGTTCGAAGCTCAGTTAAAAGATATTTATTGGGCAGAAAAAGCGCTGACTAAAGCCTTACCCAAGATGATCAAGAATGCCACGTCCGAAAAATTGGTTCAGGCATTGACCAGTCATACGGAGGAAACGAAAGAGCAAGTCAATCGGCTCGTTGAGGTTTTTGAGTCTTACAACAAGAAAGCATCAGCCGTAAAGTGCGAAGCAATGGCTGGCTTAATCGAAGAAGCCGAAGAAATCATGTCATCGTGTGAAAAGGGCCCCATGCGCGATGCAGGAATCATTGCCGCTGCTCAGAAAATCGAGCACTATGAAATTGCGAGCTACGGCACGCTTTCACAATTTGCTTCTACACTGGGCTTGAAAGTTGCCGTAAAGTTGTTGGATCAAACCTTGAACGAAGAGAAGGCAGCAGACCAAAAGTTGACGCAAGTTGCCACGAGTGCGATCAACCTTCGGGCTGCCAACGAAAAATCTGCGTAAGGCATAGCCAAGTGCACATCAATCAATTGATAATCTTTTAGGGAGAACAGCAATGCTCTTATCCTGATTGCTCAAATAAAGCTAAGATGAAACTAACATTGATCGCTGCGTCTTTCTTGTTTTTGGCGGCATCTTGCGCATCGACAGCTGAGTTTCCGGTGTCATCGGTGGTGCCAGCCGCAGAAATTTCAGCCACAAAAAAAGTTGACCGGAACAATAACTATGTTATTACCATAAGCGCCAAGAATCTCGCCAACCCGGATCGATTAACTCCGCCCAGGAATACCTACAACGTCTGGTTTGTGTCCAGTTCAGACGAAACGCGAAATGTTGGCCAGCTCAACAGCCGTAATGCCAAATCAGCCAGTTTGGAAGTGGTGTCCCCCTTTGACGTGAGTGTCGTCTTTATCACTGCCGAAAGCGATGGCAACGTCACTTATCCTTTAGGGCAGGAAATATCCCGGACGAAATTCTAGCCTTGACTTTTTAACAACTCTACCAACAACAGGCCCCGGAATGGGGCCTGTTGGCTTGTAGGGTACATCTAAAAAGAATCTCTAAACCATTTGTGAAGCTGAAGGCACTCGAACCCTCGACCTTTGGAGTGCGATTCTAGCGCGCTGGCCAAACCGAGTTACAGCCACAGCTACTATACTGTAGAGAAAATTGCACGAACAGCAACAGCAATTTACCCACAATTCTGGGTTCAATTGAAATGGAGGGAATTGGCTGGACGCAGATTAATGGATGGTTGTTTAATTTGCTGGATAATGGAGCTAACCGATTTGCGCTACATGGTTCTTTACGCTTCTGATATCCTAAGTATCAGTTCGTTTTACCAGGAGGCCTTGGCATTGGGCAAACCGGTGCGAGAGGAGAGGGGACATGTAGGATTCCAGTTGACAGGGCTCTACCTGGGCTTCGAGAAGAGTGACGAACCTGTCCAACGTGGCAACCTCGGTTTTACCCCTTGGTTCACCGTGGGAGACTTGTTTGAGGTTTATGGCCGCTGCAAAATGCTTGGTGCTAAAGTGAGGATGGAACCGGAGCGAAAGGAGCGTGGGGTCATTGTGGCTGCCTTGACGGATCCCATGGGAAATCTATTTGGCCTGCATCAAAATGGAACCTAATCTGTTATCTGTCGGAAAAGAGTTTAAATTGTGAATCAGCGTAACTATTTGTATGCTGGGTAATTGTCTTTAGTACCTATAAAGGCTGTTCATGTTGTTGCTTAAAGTAGACAACTCTGCTCAATTTGGGGATTTTTACCTCCAATTGAAGCGATTCAAATCCCATATTAACCTTCAAATCATTGACACTGCTGACATTCCGTGCATTGTGAATGGTACTTAGTGTATTGAGTACAATAACTATTTGTCAACACCCCGTCACATTTCTTTTCGCTGCCCGTATAAGCCTTTACCTTTGAGCCACAACTAATTAGCTAACGCCATGTCCCGCATTACGATCGTTCTGTTTCACCTTGTCCTAACGGCATCTGTTACTGTTTGGGCGAATAGTGGGCGCCAACTTGCACTGGATGGTCAAGAAACCTATGAAGACCAGGTTGTCTCGGAGGAGACCCTGTTACCAGTTTCCGATGAGTTGCTTAAGTCCGATGGAGCGTCTGCCTCCATCCCTGCGACAAGCCCAGATCAAGGGAGCGCTTTAGCGCCCTCCATATGATGGATTTCTGTTAGCTGTTTTCCTCGTGAGCTTTTGGGAGATGAGAGTGTTGTGCGCTTTATGCACAGCCATTAACTTTGGATAAGTAGGGGAGTGCCCCTTTTGTTTGGCAAGTCTATAGCATCCTTTGAAACGAGCTTCTCTTTTATTCCTTACAGCTGTTTATTTTCTGGCCTTTAGCCAGCCCTTTCTTCCGTTTTTGCAATACGCACTTTATAAGGATTTCATTACCTCGGAATGGTGTGTCAACCGCGAAGTCGCTGGTTCGGATTGCGAAGGGCGTTGTTTCCTAAACAGCGAATTGAGCCGCAGCACAGATCAACACTCAAGCCCCGAAAGCCAATCCGAAGTGCGCTCTTTAGCCCCGCACAACCACAATGCGTCCCAAGTATTTCCTCCCCAGTCTGTTCTGTACTGGGTAGAGGCCATCGCTTTTGTTGACTATTCCCCGCCATTTTCGGGATTGATCACCCCACCCCCCCGGGCCTAAGCCGGCCTCGGCTGCTGCTTCGCAGCAGCGAGTGCGGCGGCCCTTTCCCCGTTGCAGCCCTGCAGGTGCGCCTGCGCCAGCCCCATCCGGCAGCCCACGCGCAAGCCCATCTGCCAGCCCCAACCGGCCAGCCTAACGCGCAAGCCCAACCGGCCAGCCTAACGCGCAAGCCCAACCGGCCAGCCTAACGCGCAAGCCCAACACGGCAGCCCCGACCGGCCAGCCTAATGCGCAAGCCTAACACGCAAGCCTAACGCGCACCTCGCGGGCAGCTAAAAAAGCGGCAAATCACGCGCCTGACCTAAGGCCTGACCTTGCGCTTGCACCTTGTCTTTGGTTCGAACTTTTTCTCCCCTGATCAACTGTCACAAAAAGCATGATTTTTAATAATATTTGGGCTGGATTCGTCCGCCCGTTTTCCCATAAAGTACTCCGCGGCAAAGCTGCCGCCATCCTGATGCTCTTCGCCACATTGGCCGCGCTCGGCGCGTGCAAAGAAGAGGACCACCACCGCGATGAACCCTATGATGTGGACATTAGCTTTCTGGAACCCGCAGCCGACGCCACGGTCAACAGTGGCGACGAAGTGCACATGGAAGTGATGTTCTCCAGCACTGGGACCATCCATAACGTCAAAGTCCGCGTCATCCGGGAGTCCGACCAAGTCGATGTCTTTTTTTGGGAAGAGCACGTACACGAGGAGAGCGGCAGCTTCGAATTCCACGAACACGTTACCCTTACCAGTGCTACCCATGAGGAATTCACCATTGAGGCCAGTACCTGGGACCATGATGGTGACGAAGCCCCGATCGTTTTGACCCGCACCTTTCACTTGCAACCATGAAAATGTCCACATTTAAGGCAATTCTGCTCGTTGCGGCCCTTATGCTCGGAAATGTCCGGGGAATGAAGGCCTGTACGGCCTGCGGCTGCAGCGCGAGCGGCACGGATTTCGGGGTGTTGCAAAGCTGGGGCGTGAACCTCGTCGGATTGCAATACCGCCTGGACCGCTTTGACAACGGCACTACAGAAGCTGGGCTACAAAGTTCGGACTACCTGCACACCGTTAATCTCAACGGCATTTGGAGCCCAACCGATCGCTGGCAGGTGCAGGCGCAAGTGCCCTTTCGCACGCAAATCCGCACCATTGGCGACCAGCGCCAAACGCGTTCCGGCCTGAGCGACACTTGGTTAATGACACGCTACGCGATTTGGCGTTCCAATCCGGACAAATTGGCCGAAAAGGATAGTTCGCGGGTCAGCGGCTGGGTGTCCGCAGGGGCAGGGGTCAAGTTGCCCACAGGTTCCTACCGCGCCGAAGAAGATGTCAACGGCTTGCCCATCAACAGCCAATTAGGCACAGGCAGCGTGGACTTCCTGGCCGAACTGCGGGCGCAAGCTGGTATGGAACGCGTCGCGTTGCAAGCCGAGGCAGCCTACCGCTACAATCTGGCTAATCCGGAAAGCTATCGCTTTGGCCGTCAGGTGTCTGGCGCCATTGACCTTCGCTGGTTCCTACCCAAAACCGAACGCCGATTCGGCATGCTCGGAGGGCTCTATGGCGAGCATTTTGGCCGCGACAACCGCGGTGAGTACTGGAGAGCCAATACCGGGGGAAGGGGTTTGTTTGCCACTGCGGGGGCTTTTGGTTCAGCAGGCTCCTGGTCTGCTTCCGTGCGGTACCGGCATCCTTTGGTCCAGAACTACGCGGAGGGGCTGGTCCAGGCGGAAGGACCATTGGATTTCAGTATTATTTATGGATTTTAACTTAATCAAATGAAAACGAACCTGATCAGGGTAGCCACCCTGGCTATCCTGCCCTTGTTAAGTGCCTGCGAGAAAGAAGCAGGACCGGAAGAAGACACCGAAGCCCCCGTGATTTCGCTGACCAGCCCTTCCACCGGTGCTGTTTACGCCTCTGGTGACCCCATTGCTGTGACTTTCCGGATCACCGAAAACGATGAGCTTCACACCTGGGACATTGAATTGCGGCGAGCTTCAGACCAATCGCTGCTGGCCAGCACCGGTGAGCATGACCACGCTACCCTGCTGGATGTCAACGCCAGCATTAGCGCCAGCGTAGGCGAGCCTACCAATTGCCTGGTTCGGATCATTGCCGAAGACCACAATGGGAATGTGGCGCAAGAAGAGATTTCGATTCGGATAGACCCCTAAAGGGGCATTCCAATACCTCTTGGAAAATCGTTTGCAATACCTCTTTGAAAATCGTTTGCAATACCTCTTGGAAAACCGTTTGCAATACCTCTTGGAAAACCGTTTGCAATACCCCTTTGTAATACCCCTCGGCCGGCCGTGCCGCCTTACGGCAGCGCGTAGAAATTTCTGACCTCGATGGCCTCGTTTTGCGAGGCATCGGACACGGAAACGGTCACCGAATACAGCGTGGAATCCGCCGCGCTGATGCTAAATGTGCGGTTCACCGCAATGGCGTCGGTCCCGACGTTTTGCTCGGAATCCGTCCAGATCGTGCTGCCGAAGTTCTCATTGACCACGCTAATGACCCAGGTGTCCAAGAGCGCGTCATCGCTGGCTTCAAAGGCAATCGGAACATCCTGACCCAGCGAGAAAACCGCCCCGTCTTGGGGGAGTGTCACAATAAGCTGCGGTTGAACCAGGTCGGCTTTATCATCTTCTCCACAGCCGCTCAGGCTACTCGCCAAGAGCCAAAAAGCGGTCAAAAACAGCCCCACCGCGGGCTTGCTCATCAAGGCATTTCGGGCATTTAAGTTGCGCAAGGCCAAAGGGGATCGGTTTGTTGGGCGGCCTGTTGCAGGCCAGCACCAGAAGCGCGTATTCTTCATGACAGAGCCGGGTTTAAGCGTTTGCCAACGCTGAAATTAGGGAATTTTGACATTCCTGGTAGGCATCCGCGGGGCATTTCGCCCGGAAAACAAAGGTGCAGGGCTCCGGAAATGCGGTCATTAAGCTGCCATGTAAGCTAAAAGCGGCTGCCCCCCGTCTGCCATAATTGCAAAGGGCTATGCAAAATTGGCGGGTTTGCGGGCAGGAACGCTCCACGCAAGTGCAATTCTGGCGCAAAAGGAGCCTGGATTGTGCCCGAAAGGCACTTGGCATGTTTCATGTTAAAGAGAGGCTGTCCTGCCGGGTTAGTTTTTTTAGCAATGGCCCGGATGATATTCGTCAAACTGACATTCGTAACACACACTCCGAAGTCAAAAGAACAAAAACTGCTTCAACGATGGCAAAGAAAAGCTTGAACATCACCCCGCTTGCTGACCGCGTGGTGGTACGTGCCGCTGTGGCCGAAGAAAAATCCAGCGGTGGAATTATCATTCCCGATACGGCCAAAGAGAAGCCCCAGCGCGGGATTATCGTGGCTGTAGGCAACGGCAAAAAAGACGAGCCCCTAACGGTGAAAGTTGGGGACAGCGTGCTGTACGGCAAATACGCCGGCACCGAATTGAATGTAGACGGGGAAGACCTCCTCATTATGCGCGAATCAGACATTTTCGCCATTCTCTGAAACTGATCCCACCCGATCATTCTGGTTGATCACCGATCAACAAGGAAAACAACCCCTAAACCCAAAGAATTAGAACTAAGCCATGGCTAAGATAATTAAGTACGATATGGAGGCCCGCGACGCGCTCAAGCGCGGTGTGGACCAGCTCGCGAATGCAGTGAAAGTGACCCTGGGCCCCAAAGGCCGCAACGTGGTCATTGAGAAAAAATTCGGCGCCCCGCAAGTGACCAAAGACGGTGTCACCGTGGCCAAAGAGATTGAATTGGAAGACCCGCTCGAAAACATGGGCGCCCAGATGGTCAAGGAAGTTGCCTCTAAGACCTCTGACGTAGCCGGTGACGGTACCACCACCGCTACGGTGCTGGCCCAGATCATCGTAACCGCCGGTTTGAAAAACGTAACTGCCGGAGCCAACCCCATGGACCTCAAGCGCGGTATTGACAAGGCCGTGATCGCTGTGGTGGAAAACATCGCCAAGCAGGCCCGCAAAGTTGGCAACGACAACGACAAGATTAAACAGGTGGCCACCATTAGCGCCAACAACGACGAAGTAATCGGTACCATCATCGCCCAGGCTATGGAGAAAGTGGGCAAAGAAGGCGTTATCACGGTTGAAGAAGCCAAAGGCACCGAGACCTACGTGGACATTGTAGAAGGCATGCAGTTTGACCGCGGTTACCAGAGCCCCTACTTCGTGACCAACGCGGAGAAAATGGTGGCCGAACTGGAACAGCCTTACATCCTGATCCACGACAAGAAGATCAGCAACATGAAGGAGCTGCTCCCTATCCTGGAGAAAGTGGCACAAAGTGGTGCACCGCTGGTGATCATTTCCGAAGATGTGGAAGGCGAAGCCCTGGCCACCCTGGTGGTGAACAAGATTCGCGGCACGCTGAAAATTGCTGCCGTCAAAGCTCCTGGCTTCGGCGATCGCCGCAAAGCAATGCTGGAAGACATCGCCATCCTGACCGGCGGTACCGTTATCAGCGAAGAGCGCGGCTTTAAACTGGAGAATTCTGACGTGACCTTCCTTGGCCGAGCCGAGAAAATCACCATTGACAAAGACAACACCATCATCGTAAACGGTGCTGGCAAGAAGAACGACATTGTGGCCCGGGTCAACCAGATCAAGGCCCAGATTGAGTCTACCACCAGCGATTACGACAAAGAGAAACTGCAAGAGCGCCTGGCCAAATTGGCTGGCGGTGTGGCCGTGATCTACGTCGGTGCCGCTACCGAAGTGGAAATGAAAGAGAAGAAAGACCGCGTAGACGACGCCCTGCACGCTACCCGCGCTGCTGTGGAAGAAGGCATTGTAGCCGGTGGTGGAGTTACCTACATCCGCGCGCTGCAGGCCATCGTCAAGCTGGAAGCTGAAAGCCACGACGAAAATGTCGGGATTGACATCATCCGCCGCGCGCTCGAAGAGCCCCTTCGCCAGATTGCGGCCAATGCCGGCATGGAAGGTTCCATCGTTGTGCAGAAAGTCAAAGAAGGCAAGAAGGAATTCGGCTACAATGCCCGCTACGACCGCTACGAAGACCTGCTGGTCGCCGGTGTTATTGACCCGGCCAAAGTGGCCCGCGTGGCCTTGGAAAACGCCGCTTCGATTGCCGGTCTGTTGCTAACCACCGAAACCACCATTGTTGACAAGCCCGAAGATAAGTCTGACATGGGCGGCGGCGGTTCACCCGGTATGGGCGGCATGGGCGGCATGATGTAAGGAGTAAAAATGCCCGGTGTTTCCTTTCGCCGGACTCTGGTAAAATCAATCGCAGCCGGTTCCTTTCGGGGAGCCGGCTGCTTCGTTTTGGCTGATTTGCCCTGTCACCAAACGGGGTAAATTGATGGGTAAATCTGGCATTAACCTTTGTACTTTTCGACATTCCTGCGCGTTTCACATTTTTGAGCTGTTCGCACTTTCTTCTTTATGCAGCATGGCTATGATTCAACCCGGCACCCTAACCGTTTTTGAAGCCCATCCGGTTGCTCCAGGCATGGTGAGTCTTCGCGATGAATTGGTTTTCCAATTGCGCGATTTTCGCATTACTCTGCGTCAGTACGGCATTGAGGTTTTGTACGGTCCGCTGCCGAATGTAGTGGCCGATCCCGAACGCGTAGAGCGATTCTTTAAAACTGCCATTGGTCGAATGGTTCAGTTCAGCCGAGGCGGCAGCCAGGTGGTGCACATAGAGGCCAAGCCCCGAGAAAGCGGCCTGGATTTGGTGTTCACCGCGCGCAAATCCGGCCAGGAGCACCTGCTGGTGGTGGGGCATTTTCCGGAATATTCGTTTGAGCGAGCCAGCAGCGGGCAGGGCTGATTGCTTTGTTTAAACACTGCCCTGTTCAAGAGGGTACTCCAAAAGGGTTATTGGGATCAATCCAAAGGTTAATTTTTCTTAAGGTGTGCACCTTTTGAGGGTTCTGTGCGTTTCTTATCCAAGTTGATTTGCCTGGCGCAACTTAGCTTAGTCAAATCGGCTTGATTGTTGTTTGCCCATACTCTCCCGCAGCAGCATTGCTGCTTTCGTTGTCAAAGCCCCCCTTTCATGATGCGCACACTCGTTTCCAATAAACTGGCAAGCCGCGCCCTGGCTTTTGCCCTGCTAACCTTTAGCGCTGCCACGACCCTTCAGGCGCAGAGTGCGGACGTGATCCGCAGCGCGCAAAAGTTTGAGCGCTTTTTAGATTTTCTGGATGACAAGTACCTGGAGTCGGTCGATCTGGACAGCCTGGTAGAAATTGCCATCGTGGGCGTGCTCGAAGACCTTGACCCCCATTCGAACTATTTTTCAGTAGAAGAATTGGAGGAAGCTAACGAGCCGCTGGTCGGTAATTTCGAAGGCATTGGTATCCAGTTTAACATTTTGCGGGACACCATCGTGGTGCTTAGTACCATCACTGGCGGTCCGAGCGAGAAAGTGGGCCTCCAAGCTGGCGATAAAATCCTGACCGTGAACGGCGAGCCTGTTGCCGGTGTGGGCATTAAAAACCAAGGAGTCATGGACCGTTTGCGCGGACCTAAAGGCACCGAAGTAGCCATTGAGTTGGAGCGCGACAGCCGCAAAAAACCGCTGGCGTTTTCGATTACCCGCGATAAAATTCCGCTGTACAGCGTGGACGCCGGTTACATGGCCGACCCCAAAACGGGCTACATTAAAGTGAACCGTTTTGCCGCCACTACCGCCGATGAATTCCGCGAAGACCTGAATAAACTCAAGGCCGAAGGCATGGAAAACCTTATCCTGGACTTGCGCGGCAATTCCGGTGGTTACCTGAACACGGCCATGGAAATCAGCAACGAATTGCTGGGTGGCCGCAAGCTGATTGTGTACACAGAAGGCCGGGCCTACCCGCGCCAGAATGCCTATGCCGATGAAACCGGTGGCTGGACCACCGGCAAGCTGGTGGTGCTCATTGACGAAGGGTCGGCATCCGCCTCCGAGATTGTAAGCGGGGCCGTGCAGGACTGGGATCGCGGGTTGATCATCGGGCGGCGTTCCTTTGGCAAGGGTCTGGTGCAGCGCCCCTTTAACCTGCCTGATGGCTCGGCCGTTCGCTTAACGGTACAGCGTTACTATACCCCAAGCGGGCGCTCTATCCAGCGGCCTTACGAAGAAGGCAAAAAAGACTACTACAAAGAAACCTGGCGTCGCCTTGAAAGCGGTGAGCTGACCGAAGGGGTGCTCGGGGAACTGCCCGATTCGCTCAAATACTTTACCCAGCACAGCAAGCGGGTGGTTTACGGTGGCGGTGGCATTTTGCCCGATGTGTTCATCGGCCTGGACACCAGCTTCGTCAGCGATTTCTTCGATGATGTACTGGGCAAGGGCATTCTGAACCAGTTCGCCATTTCATACGTGAACAAACACCGCACAACGCTCAAAGAGCGCTTTCCTAATCCGGAGGCGTTTGCCAGCCAATACAGCCTGGAAACGGCCGTTTGGAATGAGTTCATTGCCTATGCTGCCGCCGAAGAAGTGCCCTACGATGCCGAAGCCGCAACACCTTCCTTGGAGCGCCTGGAGTTGCTGCTGGAGGCTATGATTGCCCGCAACCTGTGGGATCTGGAGGCCTATTTCATGGTCACCAATCGCCAGGATCCGGCCTTCCTGCGCGCTGTGCAAGTTATGTCTGACGGCACCTTTGAGCAGATGAAGATCGCGGCGCGGTAATGCGCTTAGGCTGAAGCTACCTCACTTCCGGTAAGGCAGCGCCATGATGTTTTCTCCGACCCCAAGACCTTGGGCGATGCCCTCGTCAATGGCGGAGCGAAAGTGAATGCCTCCGTACAATCGGCTGCGGGCGGCTTCATCCGCAAAGGCGTAGAAGGACGCGAAGGAGCGAGGAGTGCCGTCAATGTCCGTGCGGTTAACCTGCGTATAGTCTGTAAAGGCGTAGTTGTCGCCAAACATTTCGGTGAGCACTTTGGCGGCCGCACCTGACTGAACGGAATGACCGGAGGTGTATTCGGGGAATGGTGGCGTAGGCAGCGGAATGGTGAATGCGCCATCAATCTGTGTTTGAATGACCGTGATGGGGCGCACCAGGTTGTAGGTGTACTTGGTTTCCCAGCAGGAAATGAAACCGTCATGTATGGCCAGGGTCATGAGGGCAAAGGCTTCGGCGGACACCGCCAGGTTGGACTGCTCTAAGCCAAGAACCTGGCGGAGAATGGACAGGGAATGACCGGCTGGCGTGGCGCTTTTTCCCGGATCATCCGACCAATAGTTGGCGATGACACGCTCCTCAGGGGTCAGGTTGGTGACCGTGTTGTACACTTCCATGACTTGTTGCCAAAACTCAGACCCAGGATCGGTGGAGTAGTTGGGGGGAGGGGGCGCCAGTTCCTCGGTGATGTTGCGGGTCAGGAAGGGTCTGACATCGCCCCAGTAGGGCTGCAAAGCCAGTGCGAAGAGTGGGGGAGTCGGCCGCCATAAGCCCGGGCCAACAGGCGCCGCATAGCTGGTGGGGAAGTTGGTGTTGAAGCAATCGGCTTGACCATCTAAAGTAGCATAAGCCAACATGGCCATCGCTACTGCTTTGCCATGCGCCTCCGAGCGCGCCAAAACGGATTCGTCAGCTTCGGCTGCGAAAATGTCGTGGCGGTAAGACGCTTCGAGCGCGTCAATGGCGGCTAAGTTCTCAGCCGTAGCGCCTGAATAGCAATCGCGAAGCATTGCGGCGAGCACAGCATTGGCCACAACGCCCCAGTGGTATTCGCCCGCTTCTGCATCCGGAATCTGGTCAGCCGTGAGCCCGCTGATGTGCCCGGCAAATGAATTGTTCTCTGGCATTCCCGGTACCATGCTCTCGTACAGCGCCAGGCCCGTGTAGGCGTAAGCGCGCGCCACCACTGGCGGAAAGGCACCGATGGTCTCCTTGGACAGCACGGCCATCAGTTCCATGTAGTCCTGCACCACCTTGCTGGAAAAGTCGTTGGCCAGGGTTTCAATACCCGGCACTGCGTCATCCTTGCATGAAGGAAGCAGCACCATCGCAAAGGCACAAAGCAGCAGCGCGACCTTGCCGCAAAAAAGTAAAGGTTTCATAGTCAATGTATAGTGGACTTGTGTGTAGTGTTGACAATACCAACCCTAAGTTAGGGGGAAGTAGACTGTTTTGCAAGAGCAACCCCAGTATAATGCAGCCGGCTTGACAGCTTAAAGACTTCCCCGAAAACGGCTCCAGTTTTCAGCGGGGAAGTCAGTCATTCAGCCCCCCCCAACTCCCCCTCAATCACTCTGATCTTCTCCAGGGCATCGGCTTGCTTCTGACGTTCCCGTTCTAGCACCTCCGGAGCCGCGGAAGCCACAAAGCGTTCGTTGCTTAGTTTCTTTTGCACGGATACCAGGAACCCCTGCAGCCGCTCAAGGTCGGCGAGCAATTTCGCCCGCTCGGCTTCTGCGTCAACAACTATTCCGGCTTCCAAAAAGAAGCGGGTAGTGCCTGACAGAAAGGCCAGGGCTCCCGGTACGTCATCGGCAACGGTGCTGAATTCGCTGAGGCGACCCAGCTTGAGCAGAGTAGGGTGGAAGGTCTGGTAGGCGTCCAGCGAGTTGCTGCGTATCCGCAAGGGCAATTCGTCTTTGAAGCCGAGTTGTTTGCTGTTGCGCAAGTCGCGGACTTTGCTGATAATGTCTTTGGCTACATCTCCGGCGTCGATGTACGCGTCTACCCATTCGCGGTGCTTGGGCCATGGGGCGATGACCAGGTCTTCGCCTTCGGCGCGAGGGGAGAGGTAGTGCCAGAGCTCTTCGGTGAGGAAGGGCATGAAGGGGTGCAGGAGCTTTAGCAGCACCTCGAAGAAGCGGACGGTGCTGCCGTGGGTGGCTTGGTCAATGGGTTCGCCGTAGGCGGGTTTGATGAACTCCAGGTACCAGGAGCAGAAGTCGTCCCAGACAAAGGAGTAGAGCACCTTGAGGGCTTCGGAGATGCGGAACTGGCCGAGCAGGTCGTCCACTTCGGAGACCATGCGGTGCATCTTGTGTTCAAACCAGAGGACGGGGCCTTCGTTGTCGGGGTTGGCACCGGTTTTTACTTCCCAGCCCTGAACGAGTCGGAACGCGTTCCAGATTTTATTGGCAAAGTTGCGGCCCTGCTCGCACTGCTTAATGTCAAAGAGGATGTCGTTGCCGGCCGAGGAAGAGATGAGCATGCCTACGCGCGTGCCGTCGGCGCCGTACTGGGCGATGATCTCGAGCGGGTCGGGGCTGTTGCCCAGGCTCTTGCTCATTTTGCGCCGCTGCTTGTCGCGCACGATGCCGGTCAGGTACACGTCGCGGAAGGGCACTTCGCCGCGGTACTCGATGCCGGCCATGACCATGCGCGCCACCCAGAAGAACAGAATTTCCGGGGCGGTGACCAGTACATTGGTGGGGTAGTAGTAGTTGATGTCGTCGCCATTGGGATCGGAGAAGCCATCGAAGACGGAAATGGGCCAGAGCCAACTCGAGGCCCAGGTGTCGAGCACGTCGGGGTCTTGTTGCAGGTCGGCGAGGGTCAACGCAGGGTTGCCGCTCTGGCGACGTGCCTCTTCGACCGCTTCTTCTTCACTGCGGGCTACCACAAAGTCGCTGTCTCCGGGGCCGAAGTACCAGGCAGGTATGCGATGGCCCCACCACAACTGCCGCGAAATGCACCACTCGCGGATATTCTCCATCCAGTGGCGGTAGGTGTTTTTGAATTTCGGGGGAATGAGGTTGATTTCGTCTTCGACGACAGCGCGAAGGGCGGGGGCAGCCAGGCGCTCCATGCTCAGGAACCACTGGAGCGAAAGGCGGGGCTCTACCACGGCATCGGTGCGCTCGCTGAACCCAACGGAGTGCAGCAGGTCTTCCACTTTTTCGAGCAGCCCGAGTTCTTCGAGGCGCGCGGCGGCTTTTTTGCGCACGGCCATGCGATCTTCGCCTACCCATAAGCCCGCAGCGGCGCTTAAGGTGCCGTCTGCGTTGAACACGTCAATGACTTCGAGCCCGTGTTTTTTGCCGATTTCGTAGTCGTTGATGTCGTGTGCCGGGGTTACTTTAAGAGAGCCCGTGCCGAATTCCCTGTCAATGTAGGTGTCGTAGATGACAGGCACTTCGCGGTTCACCAGCGGTACGATCAGCGTGGCGTCGCGCAAATCGGCGTAACGCTGATCGTCGGGGTGAAAGCAAACGGCCACGTCGCCCATAATGGTTTCCGGACGCGTGGTGGCGACCACCACATAGCGGTCCTGCCCTTTGACGGCGTAGCGGACGTAGTAAAGCTTGTCGGTGACTTCGCGGTAAATGACCTCTTCGTTGCTCAACGCGGTCTGGGCTTCCGGGTCCCAGTTGATCATGCGCAGGCCGCGGTAAATAAGCCCTTTTTCGTATAAGTCAACGAACACATCCAACACCGCATCGGACAGCGAGGGCTCCATGGTAAACCGCGTGCGCGACCAGTCGCAGGAGGCGCCCAGCTTCTTGAGCTGATCCAGGATGATGCCGCCGTAATTGTCGGTCCATTCCCAGGCGTGTTGGAGGAATTCATCGCGGGTCAGGTCGCCTTTTTTTATACCAGCCGCTCGCAATTTTTGCACCACCTTAGCCTCTGTAGCAATGGAAGCGTGATCAGTGCCCGGAACCCACAGCGCATTCTTGCCCTGCATACGGGCCCTTCGAATTAAAATATCTTGTATAGTATTATTAAGTATGTGACCCATGTGCAGCACACCCGTAACGTTGGGCGGAGGAATGACAATGGTGAACGGCTCGCGGTCATCCGGAACGGAGCGGAAATAGCCTTTTTCGAGCCAGTGGGCGTACCATTTGTCCTCTACCTGCGAGGGGTCGTATTGCTTAGGAATTTCAGGCTGGGCCATGGGAGAACGTATGAGAAAGCTGGCGGGAATGCGATGGTGCCGGCCGGTGGAAAAAACTGATGTGACGGCTGGTGAAAAAGTTTTAGCGCTCAAAAACAGGAAAAAGGCGGATTCCGCCATTGCCAGCAGGGCCGCTAAGATACAACACGCAGAAAATGTGCCGACGCTTCCCTGACGCTTCCTTAAGGGGTAAAAGCCTTAGTTTTAACGCAGGATGCCCAAGATTCTTACCGCCGTTCGGCACGCCAAATCCAGTTGGGATGAGCCGGCCTTGGCCGACCGCGAACGACCGCTCAACAACCGCGGCCGCCGGGCCGCTCCCGGTGTGGCGAGTTACCTGCTGCGCCTGGAACACCTGCCGGAAGGTATGTTGTCCAGCCCGGCACGCCGGGCCTACGAAACGGCCTTGCTCATGGCCGGGGTGTTGAACTTCCCGGAGGCCAACATTCGCCGTGATGAGCGCCTGTATTTTGAAGGGGTGGATGGCATTGCCGCAGCTATTCGGGAGACTCCTGACGAGATCAATCGGCTCTACTTTTTTAGCCACGAACCGGTTATTTCGGAGTTCTGCGACCGTTTTTGCCGCCTGGGCAAGCTGCATTACCCCACCACCGCGGTTTGTGCTATGCAATTTGAGGTGGATCGCTGGGCGGAAATGGAGGAGCGGGGCCGGAAATTGTTTTTTGTCATTCCCAAGATCATTGATCCGTCGCTTTAATGGGTAAGCACCCTTTATCCTGCCGTTTTGCGCAAATCTCGAACGGAACTATATGCCATCTGTCCAAACCAAATACATCAATCGGGAGATTTCCTGGCTTTCGTTCAACGAACGGGTGCTGCAGGAGGCCGAAGATCCGTCAGTGCCGCTGTTAGAGCGGTTGCGCTTTTTGGGTATCTACTCCAACAACCAGGACGAATTTTTTCGCGTCCGTGTGGCGACGGTTCGGCGCATTGCCCGGCTGAACGAATCCGTCAAGGAGTTCGTGGGCGACCCTTCAGAAACTCTGGAGCAGATTCAGGATACGGTCTTGCGCCAACAGGTTCGCTTTGATAACACTTACCGGGCCCTGATGGAGGATCTCAAAAGGGAATCCATATGGGTCATCAATGAAGGGGAGTTAACCCCAAGCCAGGGCGTGTGGGTGCGCAATTATTTCCAGGAAAAGGTTCGCCTGAACTTGTTCCCAATCATGATTGATGCCATTAAGGCTTTTCCCACGCTGCGCGACACCTCTATCTATCTGGCGGTTCGCTTGTTGAACACCCGGCAGCCCAGTGAAACCCGCTATTCGTTGATTGAAATACCGGACACCCTTCCCCGGTTTGTGGAATTGCCGGAACGCGGCGGCCGAAAATATATCATTTTGTTAGATGATGTGATCCGCTACAATTTGGATTCTATTTATTATATTTTTCCTCACGATATGGCGGAGGCATTTACGATCAAGTTTACGCGTGATGCCGAATTGGATATTGACAATGACCAGACGCTGAGTTACATGACGGCGCTGGAGCAGAGCCTAAAACGCCGCAGGATTGGCGAGCCGGTTCGCCTGACCTATGATGAGCAGATGCCGCAGCCTTTTTTGGATTACCTGATCGGTAAAATGAAACTGTCAGCAGAAGAGGATGCGATTATTCCCGGCGGACGGTATCATAACTTCAAAGATTTTATGAAGTTTCCACATCTGGGTCGGCAGGATTTGCTGCACAGTCGCCCGCAGCCGTTGAACCATCCGCATTTGCCCGCCGGACGCAGTATTTATTCGGTGATTCGGGAGCGGGATGTGCTGCTGCATTTCCCGTTTCAATCGTTCCACTACCTCATTGATTTTCTGCGCGAAGCTGCCATCAACCCCAAGGTGTCGCAGATTCACATGACGCTGTACCGCGCCGCAGAGAATTCGTCTATTATCCGCGCCTTGATCAACGCGGCGCGCAATGGTGTTGACGTGACGGTGGTGGTGGAATTGCAAGCCCGTTTTGATGAAGAGGCCAACATTTACTGGGCCAACCACATGCAGGAAGAGGGCATTCGGGTAATTTTCGGGGTTAACCAATTGAAGGTGCACGCAAAGCTGTGCCTGATCAAGCGGGTGGAAGAGGGCAAGGTGCTGGATTACGCATTCATCGGCACAGGCAATTTCAATGAAGACACGGCTCGTATTTACACGGACATCGCGCTGATGACCACCAACCCTAAAATTACACAAGAGGTGGACAAAGTGTTCAACTTTTTTGAACGCAATTATTCACTGAGCAAGTACAAACAGCTACTGGTGGCCCCGTTCTACCTTCGCAACCGCTTTGGGGTTATTATCCAGCACGAAATCAACCATGCCCGTGCTGGAAAAGAGGCTTGGCTGTTTTTCAAAATGAACAGTCTGGTAGATAAGAAAATGATCAAGAAGTTGTACGAAGCCAGCCAGGCAGGCGTGCATGTCCGGTTGATCATTCGGGGCATTTGTTCGCTGGTTCCCGGCATAAAGGGACAAAGCGAGAACATAGAAGTGATCAGCATTGTGGACAAATACCTGGAGCACGGCCGTGTATTTTTGGCTTGTAATGGCGGCAAACCTTTGTATTACATCGGTTCGGCTGACCTGATGACCCGCAACCTGGACCACCGCGTGGAGGTGCTGGTGCCTATTCACGATGCTGCGCTGCAACAGCAATTGCGCGATGTGCTGGAGATTCAATGGGAAGACAACGTCAAAGCACGCATTCTGGATGCCGAATTGACCAATTCCTACAAGCCCAAACGCGCGGACGCCGCCTCCTGGCGCTCACAGAAGATTCAATACGCTTATTTTGAGCGATTTTTGGAACAGGGACGAGACGGTTCACAAGCGGACATGCCCCATTCCTCTACAAATCCGCCAGATGCCCGGCATGCGGAAAACTTAACCCCCTCTTCCGGATCGTGAGATTTGCCGCCATTGACATCGGATCTAACGCCGTTCGTTTGATGATCACCAACGTGTTCGAGCGCGCTAACGGACCGCTGTACATCAAGGATTCGCTATACCGTGTACCGGTTCGTTTGGGCGAAGAGGCCTTTCATTCGGGCAACTTCACCGATGAGAAAATCAGCGATCTGACCGCGACCATGCAGGCTTTTCGGCTGCTCATGGACGTTCACCGCATTCTGGGCTACAAAGCCTATGCCACCTCAGCCATGCGCGAAGCCAACAATGGCCATTTGGCCATTAGCCGGGTTAAAGAGGAGGCTTACATCGACATTGAGGTAATCAGCGGTCAAAAGGAAGCCTCCGTCATTCTCCATTCTGAGTTTGGCAACCGGAATTCGGACCAAACGCGCTACTACCTCTACATCGATGTCGGGGGTGGTTCCACGGAGTTGGTCTATTTTCATCAAGGCAAGGTGCTGGCCAGCCAATCTTTTCGAATCGGTACGCTGCGGGTGCTCAACAATCAGGTTGATTTGGACACCTGGGCAGAAATGAAAAACTGGATTGAACAAAACCGCCCTGGTCGCCGGCCGCCTATAACCGCAATAGGTTCCGGGGGGAACATCAATAAGCTCATCAAGGTTTACGGGCGCGCCCGGGAGAACTACCTGACCCAGGACCAGGTGCAACAGGCCTTTGAGCACCTGGGTAGCATGTCGTATGGCGAACGCGTGCGCGATTTGGGGTTAAAGCCCGACCGCGCGGACGTTATTCTGCCAGCCACCCAGATTTTCCATCGGGTTATGCAGTGGGCCAACATACGAAGAGTTATTGTTCCGAAATTCGGAATTTCGGATGGGATCATCGCTGAAGTGTACGAAGAGTATCGCCAAAGCGTGACGCAGGCCAGGGTGCTCCCTATTTAGGGTGCTTCTAAAAACTGATCTTCATTAAACGGTGCACTTTTTTGCGCTGTCCGGCCAAAATGGTGGTCTCGGGGTCAATTTGGTTGCTGACCTTTGGTCGAAGAATAACGTCAGAATCATCGGAGCTAAATAGCATATCTTTTGTCATGTTTCCTTGGGCGTCAAATTGCACCAGCATCACCACGCTTTCTTTTCCAGGAACAAAATTCCAATACTTTCCCGGATCATCTTCCGTCAGGTTTTTGGGGTTGTCGTTGTAGACTAAGTAGATTTTATCGTCAACTTCACTTTGGATGAAAGAAGAGTAGAAACCACCATCGTTTACCGTATGTTGACGTTTGGGTACTTTATGGGCCCAGTCTATGTCGCCTTTGTTGGAAATGCGCACGACGATAATGTCGTTGTAGTAATAGTGATAGGTAACAATGGTGAAGGTGGATACCACGCCGGAAGTTGTTGTTGTTGTGGTCACCTCCACCACTTTGTATTGTTCACCGACCAACAGCCAACCTCCTCCGGGCAGAGGAGTTAATCTTCGCAATTCCATATCAAGGAGCTCGATTTGTTTACCTTTTTCGACCTTGCGCTCCACCTTTTCGGCTTGCCGTTCCTTCAAGCCCTCCGTCAGAAAGTCCAACTCAAAACTCTTTGTTGAAGATTTGGTTACTTTTTTAGTGCTGCCATCCACTAAAAGGTAGTAAGTTCCCATGATGTCAAAAGAAGGTGTATTGGAGTAGAAACCAGCTGCCGCAATGTTTCCTTTTTCATCAATGGCAATGTTCATATCAGTAATGAACTTGTCATCCAGGCGGATGCTGTATTCCTGCATGGTTTCCGAATCATTGGGAAATTTGAACAGGACGTATTCATAATTGGGTTCCCCGCCGCGTTTCAGCCGTCTTGTTCCTTGGTACCGGATACCGAGCAAATAGGCGTTACCCTGATCATCAACCCGGAGTTCTGTTGCATCAAAGAGAAAATTGGGCCAAGGCAGGACCACGTCGCGCGATTGAACCACTTGCATGGCTTCATCAAAGACCTGGATGTTTAGCGCTTCCTCCGTCTTCTTATCTTCGCCCTCTGCTTTGTAAGGCCAGGTGGAAAGGACGGCCAGGTATTTTTTAGCCGCGCTTTGTTCAAGTTGATACTTGGCTTCTAAATCTGGATTGGCAAAGCCGCCAAGCAACAGCGAGTTCTTAAGGAGCTTCTGCCCAAATTTGGGTTTTGCAGATTTAGAGACTTCGATTACCTTTCTGGATGGTATGAGTGTATTCGCATTTACTTCCCTTGCGTTCAGCACTACATGGTTGTCGTCATCTGATTTATCGGAGCTAAACAGCCAGAGCTTTTCGCCGTGGATGACCATAGCCTGGTAATCGCCATAGCTTTTCATTTCAAGCGGAACCGAGGCTAACGGATTCATTTTTTCATCATAGCGCTCCAGGACAAAGTCACTTTTAGTCAGGAGAAATCCGTCTTTTTTTATTACGTATAATTCATCATTTACTCTTCCAAAAATCTCCTGAACCGGAACTCTGGTTTTTCCTTCGTATTCAGGACCCCAGACTATGTTAACCCCGCCGTTTGTGGATTGGGCAACCGCTAAGGATTGCAGAAAAGATAAACCGAAGAAGGTTAAAAGAAACGGGAAAGCTCTCATTAAAGATTCTTTATTGGGGTAGAAATCCAAGAAAAAATAATGAAAAATTTAAAAGTATCGGTTTTATACACCATTTTCCGATCAACTTTTCTTCCCACTGCCTAAGGCCGCACTAACAGTAGTACAGCTCCCTTACCGATCCGCAATGCCCAGCACAATGAGGGCAACTAAAGGAAGGGGGAAATTGCCTTCCACCACCCAAGTACGCGTGGGATCTTGCGACCAGTGTGGACCCACTAAACCATCTTGTAAGCGCCACTCTTCATCGGGGTTGTTGTTCCAAAAACGGCGCAAAATGCCGTTGTCCCAGATCCATTGATTGGCCGGTTCCGGCGACCAATAGGGTTTGAGCATGCGTCCGTCCCAAACCCATTCCTGGCGGCTCACCAGCCCAAAGACCGGGCGGATGTACTGGCCGTCATAGCTCCATTCGTCGTCGCTGCGGATGCCCCAAACCGGCTTGAGGATTTTGCCGTCAAATTCCCATTCGTAATAGGGGTTGCCGTCCAGGTAAAGCCGCATGCGGCCACCTACCGGCATGCTGTCAGCTCCGGTGCCCGTGCCGATTCCCGGATACAGCGCGGCAATGCGGGCATTGACCTGGCGGTCAAGGTTGTAGTGGAGCACATATTGGTGCAGACAGGTAAACCATTCCGCAGCGCGCAACTCTCCTTCTACCGCTAACACCCCCAGCGACTGATCGTTGATGCCGCTGCGAATTTCCCAAAATCCCTGCTCCAGCGGAACCACGCGCAGCAGTGTTTCCAGGTCAGGATCGCTGAGTTCCCCAAAGTACAGCAACCCGCGCCCCATAGTAAAGGCAATTTCGGTGCCGTCACTGAAGTAGACGTACTGGTCCTTTTTGCCAAAGGGATCGAGGATGCCCACCAGGTACACCATCGCTTCGCGAGCAGTGCTGTTTCCCTCATAAAGCGTGTTGCCAACCAGGTTAAAGGCCACCTCTTCAGGGCCGGTGTATAGGGTGCCGTCCTGAAATTGGCCAATAATGGTGGTGGAGTCCACGAACAGCAAAGCTGACGCGGTTTGTGCGGAGGAGGGGAGGAGCCAAAGAAGCTGGAAGATAGAAAAGGTCGCTGCCTGCCGCAGGCTTTGCCTAAATTTGCGGGTACCGAACATGAAAGTTAAAGATACGCATTACAGGTCCGTCTGGGTGGTCTCTGACCAGCCTGCCTGTGTTGGAATTTTGGACCAGCGCCACCTGCCGCACCGCATGGTCACCGAGCATCTGGAAACGCCGGCCCAGGTGTTTGCCGCTATTCGCGAAATGCACACGCGCGGAGCACCGCTGATTGGCGCGGTGGCCGCTTATGGGGTCTGGCTTGCAGCGGCAAACGGGCATCGTTCCGCGTTTCCTGTTTCGGGCGAAAGTGACTCGTCTCGCTCCACAACCGATGGCGCTCCTTTGGATGCAGCGTCGCTTTTGCGGGTTTGCGACGAGCTGGACCTCGCTCGCCCCACGGCCGTGAACCTGGCCTGGGCGCTGGAACGGCAGCGGCGCGTGATCCGGGCGGCCCTTCGAAAAAAAGAAGACACAGCACCCAACGGCCGGCCGCAAGAGCTGAGCAAAACTCTGGCTCAGACCCTGCTGGACGAGGCCAACCGGATTGCCGATGAAGATGTGGCTTGCTGCGAGGCCATTGGGCAGCATGGCCTGGCACTGATTCGCGATTTGCACGCCCGCCATCCGGACCGGCCCGTGCAGATCCTGACCCATTGCAACGCAGGTTGGCTCGCCACGGTGGATTGGGGCACGGCTACCTCGCCGATGTACCAGGCCCATGATGCAGGCATTCCGATTCACATTTGGGTGGACGAAACGCGGCCGCGCAACCAAGGCGCCCAGTTAACGGCCTGGGAATTGGGCCAGCACGGCATTCCGCACACGCTCATGGCGGACAACGCCGGCGGTCACCTCATGCAGCACGGCCAGGTGGACCTGGTCATCGTGGGCACCGACCGCACCACCCGCACAGGCGACGTGGCCAACAAAATTGGCACGTATCTCAAAGCCCTGGCCGCGCGCGATAACGGCATTCCTTTTTACGTGGCCCTTCCCTCGAGCACCATTGACTGGTCGCTCAGCGATGGCTTGCGCGGCATACCCATTGAGGAACGCAGCGGCGAAGAGATCCGCTGGGTGCAGGGGCTTGACCGTGCAGGCCTTCCGGGCGAAGTGCTCATTTGCCCCGAAGCAACGCAAGCGGGTAATCCAGCCTTTGACGTCACGCCTGCCCGACTGGTCAGCGGCTTGATTACCGAACGCGGCATCTGCGAAGCCAACGAGGCCGGGCTGTTGCGCCTGTTTCCCGAGCAGCGTGGTGTAGTTGCGCAATCTGCGTAACATTTTATATGGTATGTTGATTCGCGACGAAGGCTATGTCAAATTCCATCAAGAGCGCGTCGAGACTGCGCCCTTGCAGGAAGCCCTTTGGGCTGGTCTGGAAGCAGCTCGCGGTGTGCTTTATCGCGCTGGGCTGGTGGGCATGTACGCCGACGGCATCGGGTTTGGAAACGTCAGTTGGCTGGAACCAGGCGTTGCGAAGCATGCAGCCTTCGTTCCCTTTATCATTTCCGGCACCCAAACGGGCAACCGCGCGCAGTTGGACGGCCGGCATTACGTGCGGGTTGTTTCGGTCAACGCACTCACCAACGCGCTGCGCTGCGAAGGCCCGGTGGACGCCAGTTCCGAATCCATGACGCACGCAGCGGTCTACGCCGGCGAACAAAGGCGGAGCGCGGAATCTGGTGGCCAGATTACCTGCGTGCTGCACGTGCATCATTTGGAGCATTGGCAGCGTCTGCTGCATCGAATACCCACAACTGCCGCTGAGGTGGCCTATGGCACGCCGGCCATGGCCGAAGAAGTGGGCCGTTTGTTTCAAGAATCGGACCTGGCGAGTATGGGCGTTTTTGCCATGGCCGGCCACGAAGAAGGGTTGGTCAGTTTTGGTGCAACGACGCAAGAGGCGCTGGAGCGGCTCCGGACCTGGGGCATCCTTTAGGCAGCGAACTAAGGAAGCGCGTTTTTATCTACCAGGCAGCGAGCTAAGAACGCGCGCATTAATCAGCAAACAGCGCTTGATCTGCAGCCCCGTGCACACGCAAAAGTTCACGCACGGCGGCCTCTCCGTCCTGGCCCAAGTCGACGGTGTACGCATTAACATAGAGTTGGATATGGGCCTGCTGCACCGCGGGTTCCATTTCCTGGGCATGCGCTTGCACATAAGCCCGCGAATGGTCGGGGTGCGCAAAAGCGTGTTCCACGCTGGCTCGCAGCAGCGCGTCAACGCGATGAATCAATGCGCTGCCCAATTGCCTGCGCGCCACGATGCCCCCGAGCGGTATCGGAAGGCCGTTGCGGGACTCCCACACTTCGCCCAAATCAGCCAACTTGTGCAAACCGCGCGCTGCATAAGTGAAGCGGTTTTCGTGGATCAACAACCCGGCATCCACCTGCCTGCTCAGTACGGCAGCTTCAATATTGGAAAAGAGCATGGGCGTTTTGTGCACAATTTCCGGAAAGGCCCAGCCCAGCAGAAAATTGGCGGTGGTGAATTCCCCGGGTATGGCCACGCGCAAGGAGGCCCAGTTTTCCGGGCCAAGGGCTTCGGTGGCCACGAGCAAGGGTCCTACACCACGCCCCAGCGCACTGCCTGACCGAAGCAGCGCATAGCGATCCAGCACGGCGGGCAACGCCGCATAGCTGAGTTTGGTCAAGTCCAGTTCGCCGGCCAAAGCGCGCTTGTTCAGGGCTTCCACATCGTCAAGCACGACATCAAAATCCAAATCCGGGTCGCGCACCCGTCCATGCACGAGGGCATCGAAGAGGAAGGTATCGTTTGGGCAGGGCGAAAAACCGAGTGTGAGGCGCATCAAAAGTCAGTATAAGATAAATTATGTTGCTGAGCGACGGGAGCGGTTCGCTCGTTATTGCCCCAGGCTTTCCAGATACTCCAGGCCAAAGTCGCGAAGGTTTTGTACGGCTGCGGGCAAGTCCCAGTGCTCGCGGTTGCGGCGCTCCACCCGATTGGAGATGGCGCGCACTTCTGCAAAAGCCTGTTTCTCGCATATGCAAGTGTAGAACACCGCAGCGCCTTCCATGGTTTCCACATCGGCGTCATAGCGGGTTGCGCAACGGGCGATGGAGCTTTCATCTCCGTGGACGGTGTTGACGGTCACGCCTGTGGCGCGGGGTAGATGGGCCAAAGGGCCGATGCCGGGATCAAGGGCATTGGCGAGTTTGCCGTCCAGGTAGGGGAATTCCTGCCGGTCAGCCAGCCCCAATTGAAAGAGGTCAAGGAAGTTTGGACCGTCTTCTGCGCCCAAATCACCGAACACTTCTACGGTGACGTGGCATACGTCACCTAAAGTAAAACGGCCTGGATAAGCTCCGGCTACCCCGAGATTCAACACCAGATCAAAGTAGCGCTGGGCCAGGCGCCTACCCAGACGGTAGGCTGTTGCTGTCATTCCCACCCCGGTCAAGAGCACTTCCACCCGGTTTCCCGCCACAAACCCTTCGGCATTGCCGGACCGGGAACCCGGAGCCAGGCGGAGGCGTTCTACCAGCGGGCGAATTTCAGCAGCGGTAGCTGCCACGAGCAGGATGTCCATGGAAAGGGTTGGAGGCCAGGATTGACCGACTAGACGGGAAGACGGCCTTGACCGGCAGTGTTGACAGGTGCCAAAATACTTAACTTTAGCGGGCTGCCGGATTGAGCAGCTATCCGGGATATCGTTTTGCACTACTATGGTTTACCTGACCCGAAAAGAGCATTTCAACGCCGCGCACCGGCTTTACGTGCCCCACTGGCCGGCGGAACAAAACGAAACGGTCTTTGGCCCTTGTGCCAACGCCAATTTCCACGGGCATAATTTTGATCTGTACGTCACGGTCAAGGGAGAGCCCGATCCGGATACCGGATTCATTCTCAACGCCAAGGAACTTGGGCGCCTTATGCGAGAGCACATCGTCGCGCGATTTGACCATAAAAATCTGAATCTTGATGTAGACGACTTTGCTGGTCGTCAACCTTCTACGGAAAACTTTGTTAAGGTGATCTGGAAGCGGTTGGAGCCGCACCTGCCCCCGGGAACGCTGTTTCGGGTCAGGTTATTCGAGACCGAAAACATCTACGCAGATTATTTCGGCGATTAATGGTTTTAGGACCTATTGTTCACCCGATCATTTTTTCCATCGAATGCGCATCAAGGACATTATCCCCAGGGACATCACTAGCTCATCGAGCATGGAGGACAACCCCAACTACCAAAAGCAGGAGATTTTCTCAGGCGAAACCACCGATGCCCTGACCGGCATGTACCAGGGTATTCTGGAGCGGCTTGGCGAAGACGTCACGCGCGAAGGGCTTCAGAAGACCCCGCAGCGGGTGGCCAAGGCCATGCAGTTCATCACTCAAGGCTACGAAATGGACGCCCACGCTATCGTTCGCGGGGCGATGTTCAAAGAAAGTGCCAGCGAGATGGTGCTGGTCAAAGACATTGAGTTGTACTCGCTGTGTGAACACCACATGCTTCCTTTTTACGGCAAGGCGCACGTGGCTTACATCCCCAACGGCCGCATCGTGGGCTTAAGCAAAATTGCCCGCGTGGTGGATGTGTACGCGCGTCGCTTGCAAGTTCAGGAACGCCTTACGCACCAGATCCTGGACTGCCTGAAAGAAACCCTGGACCCGCTCGGCGTCGCAGTGGTGATTGAAGCTAAACACCTGTGCATGATGATGCGCGGGGTGCAAAAGCAGAATTCCACCACTACCACCTCGGCGTTTACCGGCCAGTTCAAGGACCATGCAACGCGCAGCGAGTTTATCAGCCTGATTTCGGCCAAACTGAGTTAAGCTTCGGCGTTTCCCGGGGCGTTAAGCGCCTTGTTCGGCAAGCGCCTGGTCCAAATCAGCGATAATGTCCCGGGCATTCTCAATGCCCACAGCAATGCGCACCAGACCATCGGTGATGCCCGCTGCCAACCGCTCTTCGCGGGGCACGGGCAAGTGCGTCATGGTAGCGGGATGTTGCACCAGGGTGTCCGGTGTACCCAGGGTGGTGGCCAGGGTGCAAACGCGCACCCGATCCATCAGCCGGATGCCCGCCGCCAGTCCGCCTTTCAGTTCTACGCTCATCATGGCGCCGAAGTCGCGCATTTGGCGCGCCGCCACGGCGTGATACGGGTGCTCCGGCAGCCCGATGTAAAACACCTTTTCCACCGCTTCATGCCCTTGCAGGAAAGCAGCCACCTGGTGGGCATTGGCGCAATGACGCTCCATGCGCAGTTCCAATGTTTTTAATCCGCTTAAAAGCAACCAGGCGTCGAAGGGGCTGGGGGAAGCGCCCATCAACTTGAGCTGCTGAAAGATCGCGCCGTCCATCCAGTCGCGGCGGGTGCTGACCACGGCACCGCCCAAGGCCGACCCATGACCGTTCAGAAACTTGGTGGTGGAATGAACCACCACATCAGCCCCAAGTGCCAGCGGTTGCTGCAGCCAGGGCGTGGCAAATGTGTTGTCCACCACTAAGGGCAAGTTCAGGCTGGTCGACCATGCCGAAAGTGCCCGTAAATCGGCACAGTACAACATGGGATTAGAAGGCGTTTCTGCGTAAACGAGGGCAATTTCCGGGTGCTTGCTTATGGCTTCATCCAATTCATCCGTGCGGTTCAGGTCAGCGCGCACCCTTTTGATGCCCCAGGGCTCCAAAATGTGGCGCAGCAATTCATCCGTGCCACCGTACAGTTGGGGTTGTGTTAAGATAGCCTGGCCAGGTTTGAGCAAACCCATGAGCGCCGCTGAGATGGCCGCCATGCCGGACCCAAACAGCCGCGCTGTGGCCTCCAGGCCGGTCCCCAGCGTCTCCAGATCGGCGATGGCTCGCGCCGCGCCTTCCGCAGTGGGGTTGTTCCAACGGCCGTAGATGTACCCGGCGTTGCGATCTTCGAACAAGCGCATGGCGGCTGCCGTGTCCGGAAACGCAAAAGCGGAAGTGGGGTAAATGGCTTCGCGGTGCGGGTGAATGGCCTTGTCGTCAATGTGCCGGTTGCGGACGCATGCCGTGCCGAACCCATGTGTGGAAGCGGGGACAGGGTCTTGCTCGTCAGAAGGGCGATTCGTGTGGTCCATGGTCTTGGGATTTGCATCCACCCAACGGCTGCGCTTTGTTGGCAGGAGTATGGGCGGAAGAGTTGCGGCCGCGTGAAATTCCGCTTATTTTACCGCACACCCAATCAACCCCCTATGTTGGACTTATCCGCGCTTGTTTCGTATAACGTCTGGGCAAATGCGCTCTTGCTCGATCTGATGCCGCAGCACCCGGAAGAAGACCTGGACGAAGAGCGGGTCAGCAGTTTCCCGAGCTTGCGCAAGACCTGGTTCCATCTTTGGGATGCAGAAAGCATCTGGCTCAAACGCCTGCAGGGCCATTCGCCCGACAGCTGGCCGAGCAAAGACCTGGGTCCTGATTTCTCGGATTTCGGTCCGTACTTGTTGCAAACCTCCACAGAATTGCGCGATTTTGTGGCCGCGCAGACGGTTTCCTGGGCCGGAGTGGCCTGCTCTTATCGCACGTTGAACCAGGAGGGGCATAACACACCTAATGGTGTGGTGGTGCAGCACGTGGTTAACCACAGTTCTTACCACCGCGGTCAGCTCATTACGTTGATGCGCCAGGTGGGCTGGACGGATTTGCCGTCAACCGATTTGATGCGTTGGTACCGCAAGGAATACTCCGTTTCCCGGCAATAAGTGGTTCGAAGGGGGGCTGTGCGCCAGGCAATTGTTACCAGGAAACCCGGGCAAAACGTCGCTGACCAGTATCGGCCTGCTTTTCCAGCAGGTAAAGTCCAGGAGTGAGTCCGTAGGGTACGCTGAGCCGTTCCCCTTGAGTTTGAACAAGCACCTGCCCGCTCAAATCATACAGGGTTAAACGGATGCCGGTTTGGTCTGGCCAATGCCAGCCAGAGGCTTCGCGAAGCGGAGGGGCCATGCTGCCCAAATCGGGCAAATCCGGTACCAGAATAGAAGGCCGCGAGGGGGTGGCTGTGCTCCAATCCGACATGACATACCCACAGCGGGCGCGAACCTGCCACCGCAGGGTACCTTCTGCGCTGAGGCCGGTGACATCGATGTTGTCGGACTCGGTGAAAAAGTTGCGCATCAATCGGGTACCGGATTCTACCCTTACTTGGTACTCTTCGCCGTTCTCTGGTCCGATCCAATACAAGCCGGTGGAATTATCTTCAAGCGGAATGTTGCGAAGATTGCTGGGCTTGTTGCAGGTGCAGACTTCATCGTTCATGCACAACTGGAATATCTGGGAGAATTGCTGACCTTCGTATAATACTTTTGTCGTCCAAACCCCAAATTGCGGGCTGCGGTTAATTTTTAGTTGAGCAATTTCGTAACCGGCGGCACCAGAATTGGTAACAGCTCTTTCCCATTGCTTGTAAAGCGTGCCATCCGGTTTGAGAATGCGGATGCTCAATTTCTGACCAATTTTGGGATCGCGCAGGTAAATACCCAGGTAGATGTCTTCCCCTGCGTAGAATTGATTACGGATGTTCGGTGTCTCTTCGGAGGACGTGCCACAAGACCCCAAAACCGGCAGGGCATCGTGAAAAATCAATTTGTTCACTGTGCTCACCTGGTAGGCTTCTTGTTCCGCCCACCACGATTCCAGGTTTACGTCGTTGCAGGTTCCGTTGAAAGGGTCCACCCCTGAACCATCAGCATCGCGCACTTCAAAATGAAGATGTGGTCCCGTTGAATTGCCTGAGGAACCGACTATGCCCAGTAATTCGCCGGTAAACACGGCATCACCGGGTCCTTTTGTGGTTAAGGAGCCAGACTTAAGGTGCCCATACCAAGCCACGGAACCATCGGCGTGTTGGATGTAAACGGCGTTCCAGGACGCGCCGCTGCCATCGCAAACGCGGTCATAGTTTCCATTTTCTTTGTATACGATAATTCCAGGTGCTGCAGCGACCACTTCAGCCCAATTGCTGTCCATGGCCATCCAGGCAAAGGGCCAAGGAAAAAAATCCGTGCCGGTATGCGCGTTGTAAGTCCGGGTTCCGCAGGCGTAATCCTGCCTTCCGGCAAAGGCGTTGTGATCAACCAGGCTGGAAATGGCGGCAAGGTTAAAATAGTTTGCGTCGCGTTTTGCGCGAATGGGCGTTAAAAACTTAGGATGGGAAACTCGGGTGGCTGGACTGATGGGCAGCCGTCCATCTGCTTCTAAAATCCCAATTTCTGTTTGAATGCGCTGCGCAATGCGCGCCTGCTCGGCAGTGTCCAGGCAAGGCGTTGTAGGATCGATATCGGGAGCTAAACCAGACCAAAATGCCTGGGCATGTAATTTTGCAGGCCACAGCAGAAGAATGCTGGACAGCAGCAATGCGTTTAAAAGCGGATTTGCCTTTGTAATACGTGTACGGTAATGCAAGAGATGGCGCAACATGGGCAGAACAGAAAACTTCTGTTCTGAGCAAGGTAGCCTGTTACCCGCTTTGGGTCAGGACTGAACCGGGCAGATTGTGACGATACTTAAAGGGCTAACCAAATTGCCCAGGAGAGGCTTTAGTTTGTATAAAATCTTGTAAATCAATGAAATAGCAAGCGCTTATCAGCTCTTTGGAGCAAGCCTGAACCGCTGTCCCAAACCTGGACGCCGTTAACCCAGGTTTGGCGCACCTGCCCCTTGAACTGCCGGCCTTCAAGCGGAGACCATCCACAGCGGTAGAGCAATCGGTCTTTTCTCACGGTCCATTCCACATCGGCATCCAATAGGAAAAAGTCTGCGAAGTAGCCTTCGCGGAGGTAACCGCGTTCTCTCATGTGGAAACAATCCGCGACGCCATGGCTCATCTTTTGGGCCAGAAAGGGCAAATCCCAGTCCTCTTCGTCGGCCACGGCCAGCATGATGTTCAAGCTGTGTGGCACCAACGGCAAGCCGGCTGGGGCGTTAAAATAGGTGCCTGCTTTTTCCTCGGCAGTATGGGGTGCGTGATCGGTGGCGATAACATCCCGCCGCCCTTCCACCAGACCAGCGCGCAACTGCGGTTTATGCCGGGCATCTTTGATGGCTGGATTGCACTTGATTTTGCTGCCCAATTCTGCATAGTCGGAGGCATCGAAAAACAGGTAATGCACTCAGGCCTCTGCAGTAATGCGTTTCCCGGCCAGATAACCTGGTTCAAAGAGTACCAATTCTTCAGCGGTGGAAATGTGCAGAACGTGTAAGCGAGTATTGTGCATGCGCGCCAGGTTTACAGCGTAACTGCTTGAAAGCCAACAAGCCATTTCATCGCGGGTGTGCGGATGCTCAGCGAACGGTACCGCTTCGCCATAGCGCTGCCGGAATTGTTCCGAGCGCTCGCGAACGCGCTTTTCATCTTCGCAGTGCAGGGCAATCAGCGATGGCGGCTTGGCGTTTGGCATATCCATGAAGCAGGTAACCCCACCGGCTGCCGCCACCGTTGACTCCGTGGCAATGCAGGCTTTGTGCGTCAGGCCGGGTTCCCGAAAATGCACCTGATCATGGATGATGCCAGGCATGAGGCAGCAACCGGCTGCGTCAATCTCTCGGGCTTCCGTGGTCGTTACGTGTGCGCCAAACTGCTCAATGCGGTCACCGTTTATCAGCACATCGCCTTCAATGATGCGGCCTTCGTTAACGAATCGGGCGTTTAGAATGACGGTTCGCATAGGGCACTTAGTTTGCGTGGGTTTGCAATGGGATTGCGCGCGAATTACGCGTGAATTACATGTGGATTGCGCGCGATTTACAAAAAGCAGTTCAGGCTGCGCGCCAGGTCCAGAATGGCCGGGCTGACCTCCTGGTTGTGCTTAATGGCTTGTTCAAAGGGTGTAAAGACCAGATCCATGTTTTGAATACCGGCCATGCAGCCGCGCTCGCCTTGAAGCAGACCTTTTACGGCACCGACTCCAACCCGGGTAGCCAGGACCCGGTCGGCGCAGGAGGGAGCCCCCCCGCGCTGGATATGCCCAATGATGGTGACGCGGGTATCGTATTTGTTAAACTTTTCTTTGACCTTTCGGGCCACTTCCATCGCCCCCCCCTGGTCGTCGCCTTCCGCTACCACGACAATGCTGGAGCTGTGCGTTACGTGCCCATTGTCCAGGTGGCGGATGAGCGCATCCACATCAGTTTTGTTTTCCGGGATGAGGATGGCTTCGGCCCCGCCGGCAATACCGGCGTTGATGGCGATAAATCCTGCATCCCGCCCCATGACTTCGACAAAAAACAGCCGGTTGTGAGAGGCGGCAGTATCCCGGATCTTGTCAATGGCTTCCATGGCGGTATTGAGCGCCGTGTCGTAACCGATCGTATAATCGGTTCCGTAAAGGTCGTTGTCAATGGTACCAGCCGTACCAACAATAGGAATATCGTATTCTTCTCCAAAGATTTTGGCCCCGGTAAAGGTGCCGTCGCCGCCGATTACCACCAGCGCATCAATGCTGGCTCCCATGAGCTTCGCATGGGCTACCGCGCGCCATTCGGGGTCGTGAAAGCGCGGGCTTCGGGCTGTTTTTAGGATGGTTCCACCGCGCTGGATGATGTTGCTGACATCGTGGTGGAGCATGGGCCGAAAAAGCCCTTCGATCATTCCTTCGTATCCGCTTTGGATGCCGACGGCTTCGCAACCGCTGGCGAGCGTCGAACGGACAACGGCGCGGATACAGGCGTTCATGCCGGGCGAATCGCCTCCAGACGTGAGCACTCCGATTTTCTTTATACTTGCAGCCATGCTGGTAGATTCTTGTTTGCGCAACGGTCCGCGTTTTTTGCGATTTTCCGGGGCGCCCTAAGGTACTAAAAACATGCAGCTTGCCCGGATTGACTGGTTGGTTCTCGGTGCATTTTTGCTCCTGACCCTCGGTATTGGATTCTCCTACACCCGAAGTTCAGGCCGCAGTCTGACCGCTTTTTTTCTCGGGGGAAGGAACCTTCCCTGGTACATTGCGGGCCTCTCGATGGTGGCCACCACCTTTGCCGCGGATACCCCGCTGGCCGTCGCCGACCTGACCGCCACTTCGGGCATCAGCGGCAACTGGCTGTGGTGGAACATGCTTTTTGGCGGCCTGCTTACCACCTTTTTCTTTGCGCGCTTGTGGCGCCGGGCCAATGTGCTCACCGAAGTAGAATTCATTGAATTGCGCTACACCGGCCCGATCGCGGCTTTTCTGCGCGGGTTTAAGGCCATTTATCTGGGCGTTTTTCTTAACGTACTGGTCATTGGTTGGGTCAGCCAGGCCATGGTTACCATTTTGCAGGTGTTTTTAGGCATTGACCAGCAGAGTGGGCTGCTGCTCACTTTTGGCCTGATGGCGTTTACGGCCTTGTATTCCGCCTTTGCGGGGTTAAAAGGCATTGCCGTCACGGATGGTCTACAGTTTCTTTTGGCTATGGGCGGCACTACGGCGCTGGCTTTTCTGGTCATTCGCAGCCCGGAAATCGGGGGAATGGCGGGTCTGCGCGATGCGATGCCGGAGGGTGCCCTCAACTTTTTTCCACGGATCGGGGGGGGAGGCGCCGCGCAATCCGCTGGCAACACGCCGGATGCCGGTACCATGTTGTCGATTGGCGCGGGGGCCTTTCTGGCCCGGGTCGGTATGCAATGGTGGGCTAGTTGGTACCCTGGCGCGGAGCCGGGGGGTGGGGGCTATATCGCTCAGCGCATGATGAGTGTGCGCAGTGAGCGCGATTCAGTTTGGGCAACCCTTTTCTTTAATGTTGCGCATTACTGTTTGCGCCCATGGCCATGGATTCTGGTAGGATTGGCCGCCATTTCGCTTTATAGCGTAGAGCGGAATCTGCCCCCAGATGATTTGGGACTGCACGCCCGCCAATTAATTAAGGACGGCGCCGAAAGCACCTGGCTTGCGCTTGATGCCGATGCCCTCCGAGAGCTCGCCGATGACAATGCTAAAGCCGCCGAAATGCTCCCCGAGTTGTTGGCGGTCTCATCAGATTTGAAGGTTCGGGGTAAAACCGATATACCGTTGGGCCAGGCTCTGGACTACCAGCAAAACAAGCAATTGGGCTATGTCTTTGCCATGAAGGACTTTCTGCCGATAGGCCTTACCGGACTGCTTTTGGCTTCGTTTTTGGCCGCGTTCATGAGCACAATTTCCACGCAATTGAATTGGGGAGCTAGTTACCTGGTGCACGATTTGTACGCTCGTTTTTTGAACAAGCAGCCTGAAAGTGATGCGCGGGACAAACATCTGGTTTGGGTAGCGCGTTGGTCAACGCTGGGTTTGATGCTCCTTTCGCTGGTTGTGGCTGCATCGTTTGACAGCATTACGGCTATCTGGTTTTTCCTTATTGAATGCGGGGCCGGTTTAGGTTTGGTGTTGATTTTGAGGTGGTACTGGTGGCGCATCAATGCCACCGCAGAACTCACCGCAACGGTAGCGTCAATCATCTACTTTGCCATTTCACGCGCCATGGGTCTGGAGTTTCCTGAGAGCTTTCTCTTCATCGTTGGCGCTACAACGCTGACCTGGTTGGCCGCCATGATGCTGAGTGCGCCGGAGTCGCGTGCGCATTTGGAGGCATTTGTCCACAGGGTCAGGCCGGATGGGGCCTGGTCCCCGGTTAGGCGCTCCGCAGGTGTGGCTGCTCCCAAAACCAACCTTTGGGCCCTGGGGGCATCCTGGTTGTGCGCCGTTGGGTTTACTTATTCGGCACTGTTCTTTTCCGGCTCCTGGATTCTGGGCACGCCAGGAATGTTACTCTATGGACTGAGTGGCCTCGGCTTTGCCGTATTGCTGGTGGGGCTGGCGCGGCGCTACCAAATCTTTGAACATAGCGATGGTGAGTTGAAACCTGGTTCTGAATTGATTGAACCTACAGCAAACGAACAGCCATGAAGATGCTGTATGGGAAATTGATCAGAAAGCTTATGAACCCCAAACCAGGTCTTTCCTTCCGGCAATTACGCACTACAGTCGGAAATTCTGGCATAACATTATTTATGTTATGTATAGTATTTTATTTGTTATCCATTGGTAAGGTTACGTCGCAATCGGTCTATTTGCCCGGCGGTAGCCGGGCACAGCATTTGATTGACCGGCTGGAGATCAGTTCTGGTAATTTGGATGGGCGTTTACACACAGCCTTTAAACCTTACCGGGCTCTGGATGTGCTGGAATATGCCCGCTTTTCGGACAGTCTTGGCGTGCTTACTTCCAAGGCAGACGAGTTTAATTATCGCTACCTCTACGACGATCACAACGAATACGCTGCTGGCCTTGATACGGGGCTTTACCGCCGCTCGGATAAGCCTGTGTTGCGCTACTTCTACCGCGAGCCTGCGAGCCTGTTGCAAGTGGACGTGCCGGCTTTCGACCTGCGTATAAACCCGGTGTTGCAGCTTGAGCTGGGCACGGAGTCGGGCCAGGATGACTTTCGCTACCTGAACAGCCGCGGGGCCGAATTGCGTGGGCGCGTAGATGGAAAGGTGGCCTTCTACCTTTCTGTTACTGAGAATCAGGGAAGGTTCATGCAGCATGTGCAGGAACGCTGGCGGGCGCAGAACCAAGTCATGCCGGGCGAAGGGCGGGGTAAACCGATCAACGACGATACCCTGTTTTTTGGGGGTGGGGGCATCGACTACTTTGCCGCAAGGGGCTATATTGAGTTTCCGGTTACCCGCCACATTCAGGTTCAATTTGGGCAGGACAAGAACTTTATTGGCGACGGATATCGATCCCTGGTGCTTTCTGATGCTGGCAAAGACTACTTGTTTCTCAAAGTAAAAACAAGGGTCTGGAAGTTCGAATACCAAAACCTCTTTGCGGAAATGGCGGATTACCGCGAAGAAAATATCCGCGACAGCCCTATCCGCAAGAAGTATTTGGCTTTTCACCGACTGGGGCTGAACATTGGCAAACAGGCCAATATCGGGCTGTTTGAATCGGTGGTTTTTGGTCCGGTGGATTCAACCGGCAGGACTGGCTTTGACTTGTATTACCTCAACCCAATCATTTTTTACCGGGCCGTAGAGTTTAACCTCGGAAGCCTGGATAACGTGATGATTGGCATGGACTGGAAATGGAATTTCTTGGGAACGGGCCAGTTCTACGGTCAGTTTTTACTGGACGAGTTCAACTTTTCCAAATTCCGCGAAGGCGATGGCTGGTGGGCCAACAAATTTGGCTTACAGGCCGGGTTAAAGTACATTGATGCCTTTGCGCTTTCCAATTTGGATCTGCAGGCAGAGTTCAACACGGTTCGGCCTTATACCTATGGCCACTTTAACCCGGTAAGCAGCTACAGCCATTTTGCGCAGCCGCTGGCCCATCCGCTAGGGGCAAATTTTCGCGAAGGGGTGGGGGTTATTCGCTACCAACCTTTGGGACGGCTGGAGTTGCAAGCGCGGATTATCGCCGCTACTTACGGCAGCGATACGGGGGGGAGCAATTGGGGAGGAAACATTTTCCTGGACAACGATTCCTTTGAACAGGAGTTTGGCAATCAGATTGGACAAGGCGTGCGCACCGCGTTGTTCATGGTTGATGCCACGGCTTCCTGGCAATTGTTTCACGACTTTTTTATTGACTTGCGCCTGATCCGCCGGCAGGAAGACAACGCGTTGGATGGAGCACAGGCGTCTACCTTTTTCGGCGGTGGTGTACGCTGGAATGCCGGAGCAAAGGCGTTTGACTTTTAAGGGCTACGGCGAAGGACAGAGCGTGGCATTGCTAGTACTTCGATCATTACATATATGATATTATATGAACAACTAATTGCTTAGAATGTCACTGTGAGCTGCCAAGGCGTCAATAAATTTACTTAAAAACTTTTTTGTCTTTTCATCGATCAAATTACCTGCTTCGTCAAACTTTGTATTTGCTTCTGTAATCACTACTTCGGGTATGTTCATGGCTGTAGCATTGACTGCCACCAATATTTGCCGAAGATGATATTGTGCCCTTACCCCACCCAGCAAACTGGGGCTTGCACTTACAATGCCCACCGCTTTTTTATCAAATGGTTTTAAAGGGTGTCTGGAAAAAAAATCAATTACATTTTTAAGCACGCCGGGAACAGAATAGTTGTATTCCGGCGTGACGATAATGACTAGATCGGCAGTTTTGATGGCAGCACTTAATTTTTCAACAGATTCAGGAATAAGCTTTTCATGTAAATCAAAATTGTACATGGGCACTTCTGCAATGGACAAATGTTCGATAGTAATATTAGAAGGTGCTAATTCTTGCAGCGCTTTTAAGGCCTTTGTGTTAAAGGATTCTTTTCTTAGGCTTCCCGAAATGGCTACAAAGTGGTAATTGTCTTTCATGATAATATTATATACACAGGTTATTGTGCGGTGTAGCCGCCATCAATGGTATAGTATGAACCTGTAACAAAGGATGATTGGGGAGAACTTAACCACAGGGCCAAGGCAGCTACCTCTTCGGACGTACCTAGCCTGCCTATGGGGTGGAGAGCAGCCAAAGCGTTCATCGTAGCTTCGTCTAAGGTTTTAGTAAGCAAAGGAGTTTCTATATAACCCGGTCCAACGGCATTGATGCGGATATTTTTATCGGCATACTCTAATGCCGCCGCCTTAGTAAGCCCTACCACGCCGTGTTTTGCAGCAACATAGGCAGGCGAATTTTTTGTACCAACCATGCCTAAAATAGAAGCCATGTTTACAATGCTGCCACCACCTGATCTAATAATAGCGGGAATTTGATAATGCATACCATAGAACACCCCGGAAAGGTTGACCGCAATGACTTTATCCCAGCCATCAATTGGATACTCGCCTGTGACAGCAATTGGACCGCCAATACCGGCGTTATTGCAGACAATATGCAAATTGCCAAAATGTTTTACCGTTTGCTCAACTAATGATTTGTGGTCATCGGACTTAGATGTATCAGCTTCTATGAAAAAGGCTTCTCCACCTGCATTTTTAATTTGCGAAACAGTTTCGTTTCCACCTTTTACATCTATGTCGCATACCACCACTTTTGCTTTTTCTAAAGCATACAGCAGGGCAACAGCTCTCCCAATGCCGGAGCCTGCTCCGGTAACAATAGCTATTTTGTTTTCTAAAATATTCATGTTTACAATATAAAATTAAAGTAATTACAAATTGATTTTCCCGTGTTCTCCTTCAGAATATTCTTTTCCAGTAACAACCGCTTTCAGCAAATGGTAAAGCACAACCATTTTGCTTGAACTGCTGTCCCAATAATTTACTTCTTGGGGCGTCACTTTTATAAGCGTCATGTCGGGGTCGTCTAAACCAAGTGGGAACCATGCCTTCATTAGGTGACTCCACAACTCTTTCATTTTTGCTCTGTCGTTTACTAAGGTTGCAGTGCCGTGTATCATTAAATAATTTTGGCTGCTTTCGTTTACAATGGCAACAGAAACTTTTTTGCTCTCTTCAATTTCGTCCACTTTCAATGAAGATTCTTTAGTAAAAAACCACATAGTTCCGTCTTCATCAATTTTATTTATGCCCATGGGTCTCCCTGACAAATTATCATTATCTTTTTCTTGGGTAATGAGCATACAGGTGCGAGCATCTTTCAGCATTTCCAATAATTTATCTATTTGTTGATTATTTGAAGCTTTCATATTATTGGATTTACTGAAATGGGTGGTAAAATAATTATGCCACAAAGTTGACCTATTCAATAGGGGAAGCATTATACAATAAGAGAAGAAAGTACTAGTATTCACACATTGTACCCCTTTGCAGAGAACGGTCTTTTCAGCTATTGAGAACGGTCTTTCTAGCTACAGAGAATGGTTTTTTCGGATACAGAGAACGGTATTTTTAGCTAAAGAGAACGACCCATTTAGCTCCTTTATCGCCCTTAGCAATAGGCTGAATGTTCTGAGAAAGAGGATACTTATCCTTCTCCTTAGGTAATTGACGTTTAAAATATTAATGCAATGAAGGTGAAATCGCGGTAAATCGTTGCTCAAAGCCCCTGCCGAATTTCTACCAGAAATTCCCGGATCTTTTTGAGTTGTTGCACCACCTCAAAATTAACCACTGTTTCTTCTTTGTTCTCCTTGAGTTTAAGCTTGGCGCCTTTGAGGGTAAATCCTCGTTCTTTGACCAGGTGGAAAATCAGGTGAAGGTTGTCCACGTCTTTTTGCGTAAAAAAGCGGTCGCCTTTTTTGTTCTTCTTGGGTTTGAGAATGTCGAATTCGCTCTCCCAAAAGCGGATCAGCGACGTCGATACCTGGAACATCCGGGCCACCTCGCCGATGGAGTAATACAGTTTCGTGATTTCCTTTTCCTTGTAGGGCATGCTTGATTTCGTTCGGCGGTTAATCGGTTGTTTTCATGCGGATGATTAATCGAACGACTGGTTAGCCTTATTGGCCAGTTGGATAACAGTAGCGTACTCTTCGTCTGTGAGATCGTTGTAAAAGAAGTGGATGGGGTCAACCTTAACGCCATCTTTGAGCACCTCGTAGTGCAGGTGAGGGGCTGTAGACGTGCCGGTATTACCGACCAGCCCAATCACACCGCCGCGCTTGACTCGCTGGCCGACCCGGCATTTAAAGCTCTTAAGGTGGGCATAGCGCGTGCGGTAACCGTAGCCGTGGGCTACTTCGACCATGTTGCCATAGCCTTGTTCGAATTCGACTTTGGTGACCACCCCGTTTCCGGTAGCGTGCACGGGCGTTCCGGTACTGGCACTGAAATCCAGCCCCTCGTGCATTTTCTGCGTTTTGTAGATGGGGTGAATGCGCATCCCAAAGCCAGAGGCAATGCGCGTCAGGTCATCGTTGGCAATCGGCTGAATGGCCGGAATGTGCTGGAGCATGTCCTCTTTCTCCTCGATGAGCCGGGCAATTTCGTCGTAAGATTTAGATTGAGTGACCAATTGTCGTTTCAGCAGCTCGATCTGGAGAAGGTTGCGTTTGATGATTTGGCCGTTCTCGTAATTGTTTAAGCGTCTGAAGCGCTCGCTGCCGCCAATGCCCGACATGCGCATGCCGGGCGAGACGGGTTCCGCTTCAAAAATGACCCGGTAAATGTTGTTGTCGCGCTCCTCCAGCTTTTCCAGTACATAGCTCAGGGTATCCAACTCGCGCTCCATGAGGTCATACTCCAAGCGCAAACGGCCAATCTCTTGTTTGAGAAAACGGTCTTTGGGCGAATCGAGAAAAGAGAAGGCCGCGAAAACGATCAGGCCGGCGGAAAAGAGGGTGGCGCACAAAAAACCAAAAGCGCGCAATGCCCAGGTGCGCAACGAGCGTTCAATGCGCTCAAAGCGCAACGTAGATGGATTGTAATAATATTTAACCTTTTTCACACCTTCAAAGCAATGTAAAGATCTAAACTTACTTCCTGCAAAATGGGTTACGCCTAAGATCGCCTAAGATCGCCCAATACTGCCCAACACCCCCCAATAC
>CAYSDI010000017.1:0-5008 GCA_964429745.1 uncultured Chitinophagales bacterium
GCATGGGGGGGGCGAACCAGGGCAAGCCAGGGAAATCTTTCGGGCGAAGGGCCTCCGTGCTCAGCCCTGCCCCGGTACGGGCAGGGGGGGAAGAGTGGCTTCTTCTTTGGGGCGGATGATTTTGGCAGCTTCGCCAAAATCGTAGCCGAAATTTCGAATCAGGTCGGTGAGCTTGGGATCGCCGTTAGCGCGAGCAAACGTTTCGGCCATGGTCAGGAAAGTCTGAAAGAACATAGTGTTCATTTCGTCTTTCTGCATGTCCTTGGTCCACAGATCAATGCGCAATGCCTGAGCCGCTTTTGGGTCCCAAATGGAGAGAAGAAAGGCCGCGCATTCGGACCCTTCGCTCTCTTTGCCGTCAGTAGAAGACCAGTGCATGCGATGGGGAATGCGCGCTTCGTCAAGTTCCACCTCCAATCGGATGGTGGACGTCAGATTCGGTTGGTTTTGAGTGCTCATGGTTGGAGATCAGTGTCTGTAAAGGTAACTCTTGCCATAGGCCTGCGTAACTTTGGGGTATGTTCAAGCGAATCGTTTTTGCTTTAATCTTGGTTTTGGCTGGCTTTGCCGGCCAGGCACAAGTGGTGTACATGACAGACAACAAGGCCCTGGCCACTAAGATTGTCTTTGTCACGGACAACCCCGACGAAGCCGACCTCTGGGTTTACAAAACCGAGTGGAAAAGCGATGCCACGCCCAATAGCGGCATCTGGCACCTGACCGAATGGCGCAGCAGTGCAACGCTGGTGGTTTGGATCACCACTTTTAAGAGCGAAGCAGATTGGGTGGTTTATTACACCACCAACAAAAACGAAGCGGGCTTCAAGCGCCGCTAGCCGCCGCAAACTCCCACACAAACTTCACGATACTGGCAAGGATCACGGCAATGAGCAGGCGCCGGATCCAAGTTGCGGCATTGGCACTGCCCGTGGCAAAACGCGCAGCTACCCAGGCCCCGATAATCTGACCTAGCGCCAGCAATAAGCCATAACGCCATTCCACCTGGCCCCCGGCTATGAATATGCCCAGGACGGGTAGCGAGAAGATGAGCACCACAGCCAATTTTAGCGTATTGGCCCGAACCAGGTCATACCCGGCCCCGAGAACCATGGCCGCCAGTAAAAAAATGCCCACCCCGGCCTGAATAAAGCCACCGTAAAACCCAATAGCCAAAAACATCAGCATGTTGCGCGGCTTTCGGTAAGCTTTCGGATCCGGCTCGCCCGGCGGACGCAGCCATTTCTCCGGTTTAAAAAGCACCACCCCGAGCATGAACACCATCAGCGCCCCAAGGGCCAGGTTCATCCAGCGCTCGTCAACCTGAATGGCCACCGCCGCGCCGCCTAGTGATCCAACCAGACACCAGCCAATAATCCACCAGGAGCCAGATAAGTTTAATCCAGTCCGGGAGTGGATGGTTCCCACTGCAGTAATGTTCTGAAAAATGACCCCAATGCGATTCGTCCCGTTGGCGATGTGCGCCGGCAGGCCCAAAAAGACCAACAGCGGAAGGGTAATCAACGAGCCGCTTCCCGCCAAGGTATTGATGATGCCCGCCAGGATTCCGGCGGCAACCACTAACGAATCTTGCACCCAATTCACCGGGCAAAGGTCGCTAAGCGGTTGAGGATTCGCGCATGGCCAGGCGGCTTAGAAAACGCACTCTGTCCCGTGCGCCTTTAGCCAGCGAACATATTGCTTATACTCCGGCATGTTTTTTTCAATCAACTGCCAGAAAGCGGGGGAATGGTCGTGCCGTTTCAAATGCGCCAGTTCGTGCAACACCACGTAGTCCAGGACTTCTAACGGAGCAAACAACAGGCGAATGTTCAGGTTGATGTTGCCTTTAATGGAGCAACTTCCCCAGTTGGTGGTGTTGTGTTTGAGGCGAATTTGGTTGTAGGTATAGCCAAAGTAGTGCCCATTTAACAAGGCGACCCGCTCGCGAAACCACTTGCTGAAATAGCGCGAAGCGGACTTTGCCGCAAGCTCACTCATGATACGCGCCCGCTCCTCTGGTTCCAGGTCGCGCCCGACGCGAAAGCGCAGGCACTGTGGTTCAAGGATGCAGCGAACCTGATTACCCACAATCAGGCGAACTTCAACCTGAAACAATTCTCCTCCCAGGCGAAGCAAATCGCCGTTGTGGTAGATGCGATGCGGATCTTCGCTGGTCCAGCCCTTCTCCCGAACCTTTCCGCGGGCCCAATCCAACAGTTCGCGGGCTTGGCGCAAACGGGCATCGTCGGCCATGCCGGCAGCCAGACGGACGTGAATACCCGTTTTGCCGATCGAGACCCTGCAGTCTCGCCGTCTTTCTGTGATGATGTAAACCGGGATTCGCTGTCCGTCAATCAGCAGGTGCGAGGTGTGCGCCTGCTGCTTTTTTGGGTTTGCCATTCCTCCATGGCCCTCAGGCCGTTTCCAATGCCAGGTCATCGACTTTCGACAACCATGCGCTTATTCTGCCGAGGGATGAAGCTACGGTGCCTTCTTCAAAAGGCGAATCAAGTCCTGAAAATTTAACCAACTCCAGGAAAGGTTTGCTACCACCGGCTTCACACAGGCGAACATAGTCGGCCAGTGCCTTCTCCCGATCGTCTTCAGCCTTGGCCCAGAATTGGAAGGCGCAGATTTGCGCTAGGGTGTAGTCAATGTAGTAGAAGGGCACTTCGTATATGTGCGACTGCATTTGCCAAGCTCGTCCAGACTCTAGGTAAGCGTTTCCGTCATAGTCTTTGTGGGGCAAATAGCGCTGCTCAATGCTCTTCCATGCCGCAGCGCGTTCGTCCGCGGTGGCATTATGATTTTCGTATACGAAGTGTTGAAACTCATCTACGGCTACACCATAGGGCAGGAACAACAGCGCCTTGAGCAAATGCATGTAGCGAAACTTATCGGCGCTCGGGCCAAAAAAGCGCTCCATCCAGGGCCAGGTGAAGAACTCCATGCTCATGGAGTGAATTTCACAGGCCTCCATGGTGGGCCAGTTGTACTCGTTAAACGGAAAGTGCCGGCTTTGATAAACCTGGAAAGCGTGGCCGGCTTCGTGCGTCAGCACGAAAATGTCCATGGCCGTTCCGTTGAAATTGGAGAAAATGAACGGCGCTTGGTGGTTGTGGATGTACGTGCAGTAGCCGCCGGAGGCCTTGCCTGGTTTGGTCACCAAATCCATCAGGCGGGCATCGAGCATGTAGTGAATGAACTCCTCGGTTTCCGGGCAAAGTTCCTCGTACATCTTGCGACCCTCTTCCATGATCCATTCCGGGTCTCCCAGGGGTTCCGGGTTGCCGCTTCGGAACATGTATTCCTCGTCGTAGAATTTCAAGGTGTCCACTCCGATCCGCTCTTGCTGCTTCTTTTTGATGGCAGAAGCCAGTGGCACCACTTCTTCGAGCACCTGCTTGCGGAAACGGGCCACTTCAACCGAACCATAATCTGTTCGGCCCAGGCGGTCATACCCGAGTTGTACGTAGTTGGTGTAGCCCAGCTTCGTGGCTATGCTGTGGCGGACCTTCACCAATTCGTGGAAGATTCGGTCCATTTCGCCCTGATTCACGGTCATGAAATTCCAATAGGCATCGGCAGCCCGACGCCGGACATCGCGGTCTTTGTGGCGCAAAAACGCCATCATGGCCATCAGGTTGCGCTGCTCACCGTCAAACAGAATGGAAGCCGAAGCTTTAATCTTGCGATAAGCTGTGGTCAATTCGTTTTCCTCCTGCAGATCGGCCACAATTTCCGGGCTGTAGGTTTTGATGACCAGGCGGGCCATGTTGACCAGTTGCGATCCGAAGCGGGCTTCGAGCGCAGCGCGGTGGGGGGAAGCCAAAAGCGCTTCGTAATAGGCATTGATCAGCCCCGCGAAACGAGGCTGTTCCCGGTCAAAATAGCCTTGCTCGGCCTCGTAGAAAGGATCGCGCGTATCAATGGTGTAGCGAATCGAGGCGATTTCACGCATGGACTCGAAGTTGTTGCGCACGGTGTAAAGCGCTTCGAGGGTGCGAAAGGCCAGGTCTGGATTTGCAGCTTTTTTAAACTGCTCCAGGGTTTCCCGGAATTCGGTAGAAATCGCGTCCAAATCGGGGCGTTCGTAGGGGAATTCCGTGAATTGTAAGGTGGCTGTCTGCATAGTTGGTAAAGGTAAACATTGCTTGGAGGGGCAAACGGGGGCATTGCGGAAAACTTAAGGAGACTTTCCCCAAATTTAACCTTAGATAAAAGTATATATTTGTTGGTTCTTAATGCAATTTTATCGCTGAACTCTTGCTTCAATGCATGGCAAAACAATTGCATTCGTGTAGCCCGCATTGCTTTTTCAAATGCTATCTTTGGCTGAGAATGAAGGCCTTCGGGGTTTATTCACCAAGATAATATTAGGCAGACAATACCATGTCGCATGGTACTTTAGCGCGCTGTAAAACATGCAATTCTTTCTTACTTTAAGCTTGTTGGCGCTGGGAAGCGGATTAGTGGCCTTTCGTGTCCAGGATAGGGTTAAACCCTATCGCGACCACATCGGGTTCATTTTGCTCCTCTACGGCTTTGGCAATTTTCTACTCTTCCTCTTTCAGGACTTCGTCAGGCTGCTTAGGGAGCAGCCCGCCTTTTCGGTGCTAAAACTGAGCCTTTGGATCATCCTGATGGTAATCGGGTTCGTGTTGGCATACCCCTTGTTGGAACGGCATTTGTTCCGCGAAAATGCTGCGCTGAGCGAGCAAGGACGCCGCGTCTTTGAAGGCTTTGACGGAATCCGGTCAGCCTTAGGCCTTTGCGGACTCGCCCTCACCCTCGCCTTGCTCCTCGGGCAGTGGGGCGTCTTTTGATTCGGTTGAATCGGGTGAGGGGTCTTGCACAGCAGAGTCTTCTGCCGAAGCTGTGAGCGCAGAATTGTCTTCCTTGTCTTCAGGAATAGCGAGCAATTCGGGACTTTCAGCTGCGTTGGGCTGCTCTTGTGTGGTTGGCTTGGGCTCCGCTTGTTCCTGAGTGGTTGGCTCGGACTCCGCTT
>CAYSDI010000017.1:5108-7191 GCA_964429745.1 uncultured Chitinophagales bacterium
GTGGTTGGCTCGGACTCCGCTTGTTCCTGTGTGGTTGGCTTGGGCTCCGCTTGTTCCTGTGTTGTTGGCTTGGGCTCCGCTTGTTCCTGTGTGGTTGGCTCGGACTCTACCTGCTCCTGCTTGCGGCGCTGACTGGTTTCTTTCTTCTTTAAGGACTGCAGGGTTTTCTGCATGTCAACCAGTTTTTCCTCCTTTGACTTAATCCGGTCATCCATGACCTTCATGCGGGTGGCGCGCAACTGCTGTTCCAATTGCCCGATGCGGCCGCCGGCCAGCTTTCGGGCTTCAAAATCAATGTTGGCCCGGTCGCGATCGATGGAGGACTGGATCTTGCTCATGGCGTCTTCCAGGCCGTGGATTCGGTTGCCCAAATGGCTTTGCCAAAGATTTTCCTTCTGATTTTTGAGAAACTCGAAGGAATCATCCAGGGTTTTCCAAAGGGTGCGGCGGTCGCGATGGGTCAGTCGGGCATCTTTGATTTCCTTTTGAAGCAACTTGAGCTGGTCGAACAACTCATTGACCCGCGGATTCTCGCGCAACCGGCCTTGAAAAGCTTCCAAGGTCTTTTCGTACTGCTCGCGGAGCGAAGTGGAGGCGTGTTCAAACTCTACCTGGCCGCCTTCGCGCATTTTCTTTAGTTGCTCAAACAACTTGTTGATGCGGTCGCGGAGTTCGGTGGCGTGGTTGCGGGACAGGTTAAAATCCTGAGCGTGGTTGCCCACCTGATCCCAGGTTCTCTTGGCCTTGTCCCAGAGATCCTGGCTGTAGTTGCCCAAATCCTGCACGGTCTTCTGGAGGCTGTTAATTTCCTCGCCGATGCTCTCGTACAATTTATAGGAGAGCAACTTGAGCGTCCATTCGTTCTGCAGGCGAGAAATCACTTCGGGGCGGTCTGCCTTAATCTCGATGGGGAGCAGATGCTCTTCTTCCGCAGAGCGAATCAGACGCTCGGGCTCCACCTGAAAATCCAGGGCTTCCCCCTTTTCCCAGGCTTCCGCAAGCGCTTTGGCAAATTCCTCTGAAAGCCCCTCGCGCAGAAAGACCAGCAATTCCACCTGCTTTTGCTTGAGTTGCAATTCCATCCCAACCAAAATGGGAGTGTCGGCTGCATTCCGACCTGTAAATACGTAGCGATTGATCATGTTTAGCCCCTTGAGCAGACCTCAATATTCGGGAAAAAGCGGGGCTTTCCTGCTAATTCAGTCGGTAGAAAGCATAAAAACCCCCGTTTTGAAGGGGGTTTTAGAAATACTCCTAAGAACAACCGAGGCTGTTGCCGCAATTCAGGCATTTGTAGCAGGTGCCGTTGCGCACGGTGATGTGGCCACAAATGTCGCAGGGAGGGGCATCGCCCATCATGGATTCCATGAAAACCTGGTTGCCACTTGATGCCTTTTTGCTTTCGGCTTCGCCCGCTTTGGTGGTTTTGCCTGCAGCTTTTGCACTGGGAACATTGGCTGATGCCAGACTGCCGTTAACCCGGGGAGCATCGGTGATCGGCGGATGGTCCAGCGCTTCTGCCTGGGCATCGTCCAGACCGGTGGTTCCCGGCTCAATCTCCGCTGTGGAGAAGGAGAGCGACTCCAGTTCGTCGGGGGTGACGTGCACAAGGTCCGTACGACCCAGGTATTCGAAGGCGAGCAGGCGGAAAATGTAATCCACCACCGAGGAGGCGCTCTTGATGTTCGGGTGGTCGACCATGCCCGACGGCTCAAAGCGCGTAAACGTGAATTTGGAGACAAACTCCTCCAGCGGCACCCCGTATTGCAGGCCAATGGATACGGCTATGGCAAAACAGTTGACCAGGCTCCGGAAGGATGCCCCTTCCTTGTGCATGTCAATGAAGATTTCGCCCAGCGTGCCATCATTGTAGTCGCCCGTACGGACAAAGACGGTCTGTCCCCCGATTTTAGCTTTTTGCGTAAAGCCCATGCGCTTGGACGGCAGGCGCTTGCGCTCGACAATCCGCGACAATTGGCGCTTGAAGTTGGTGTCGGTTGAAGCGTTCATGAGCATCCGGGCCGCTTCCAGCACTTCTTCGGAGGTCAGGTCAGCCAACGTGCGCGCTTTAGGCGCTTCGGCG
>CAYSDI010000017.1:7291-46453 GCA_964429745.1 uncultured Chitinophagales bacterium
TTTTTCGTCGTCTTTTTCGTCGGTTTTTTCGTCGGTTTTGGTTTCGCTTTTGGAGGAAAGCGGCTGGCTTTGCTTGGAACCATCGCGGTACAGGGCGTTGGCTTTGAGGCCCAATTCCCAGGACATGCGGTAACATTCGGCAATTTCCTGCACGTTGGCTTCGTTGGGCAGATTGATGGTTTTGGAAATGGCACCGGAAAGGAAGGGCTGGGCTGCCGCCATCATGCGGATATGACCATGGGCGTGGATAAAGCGCTGGCCAATTTTGCCGCACTTGTTGGCGCAGTCGAACACGGGGTAGTGCTCGGGCTTAAGCCAGGGAGCCCCTTCAATGGTCATGGTGCCACAGATGTAGTCGTTGGCAGCGTCAATCTGCTCCCGGCTGTAGCCCAGCGAGCGCAAGAGGTTGAAACTGGGGTCGTTGTACTGCTCGGGGCGGAAGCCAAGGCGCTTGAGGGCCGGCTCGCCGAGGGTCCAGACGTTGAAGACAAAACCGATCTCGAAAGCCGACGGCAAAACCCTTTCGACCTGCTCAATTTCGTTGGCCGTCAGGCCTTTGTCCGTCAGGGTTTTGGGGTTGATGTAGGGGGCGCCGTCAAGCGTTGCCCTGCCTTTGGCGTAATCAACGATGTCGCGAACCTCGTTTTCCGTGTAATTGAGGTTGCGCAAGGCCACCGGGATGGACTGGTTGATGATTTTGAAGTAGCCTCCTCCGGAGAGTTTCTTGAATTTGACCAGCGCAAAATCAGGCTCAATGCCGGTGGTGTCGCAATCCATAACCAGACCAATGGTGCCCGTCGGGGCCAGAACCGTGGTTTGTGCGTTGCGATACCCGTGGGCTTCGCCGAGGCGCAGGGCATCATCCCAGGCGTCGCAGGCTGCTTTGAGCAGGTAGTCCGGGCAATGCTTGGCATTGATGCCCATAGGGCTGATGCTGAGCTCTTCGTACTCAGGAGTGTTGTAAGCCGCGTAGCGGTGGTTCCGCATGACGCGCTTCATGTGCTCTGCGTTCTGGGCATACCCGGGGAAGGGGCCGAGAATGGAGGCCATTTCCGCTGAGGTTTTGTAAGCCACACCGGTCATGATGGCCGTAACTGCACCAGCGATGGCGCGCCCTCGGTCGCTGTCATAGGGAATTCCGGATACCATGAGCAGGGAGCCAAGGTTGGCATAGCCCAGCCCCAGGGTGCGGTATTCGTAGGAGAGGCGGGCCACCTCTTTGGAGGGGAACTGGGCCATCAGCACGCTGATTTCCAGCACAACCGTCCAAATGCGGGAGGCGTGAACGAAGCCGTCGACGTCAAAGGTCAACGCGCGGTCGTCAAAGAACTTGCGGAGGTTGAGGGACGCCAGGTTGCAAGCCGTGTCGTCGAGGAACATGTACTCCGAGCAGGGGTTGGATGCATTGATCCGGCCGGAGGCGGGGCAGGTGTGCCACTCATTGATGGTGGTGTCGTACTGCACGCCCGGGTCGGCGCAACGCCAGGCAGCATAAGCGATTTTGTCCCAGAGTTCCGCAGCCGGAATGCTCTTCATGGGACGGCCGTTAGTTCGGGAGATGGTATCCCACTTGCCTTTGCGGTCCAGGACCTCGAAAAAGGAATTGGGAATGCGGATGGAGTTGTTGGAGTTCTGGCCGGAAACTGTCCGGTAGGCTTCCCCTTCGTAGTCTGAAGGGTAGCCGGCAGCGATCAACGCGGCAACTTTGTTTTCCTCGCGCACCTTCCAATCGATGAAATCCACGATTTCGGGGTGGTCGAGGTTCAGGCAGACCATTTTAGCAGCGCGGCGCGTAGTGCCCCCGGATTTGATGGCACCAGCGGCGCTGTCGCCAATTTTGAGGAAAGACATAAGCCCGGACGACGTGCCGCCGCCCGACAACAACTCCCCTTCGCCCCGAATAGCGGAAAAGTTGGTGCCCACACCGGAGCCGTACTTGAAAATACGGGCTTCGCGCATCCACAAGTCCATGATGCCGCCGTCGCTGACCAGGTCATCTCCCACAGACAGGATGAAACAGGCGTGAGGCTGCGGCCGCTCGTAGGCCGACGTAGACTTCTTGACCTTGCCGGACTCCGGCTCCACAAAATAGTGGCCCTGTGGCTTGCCGGTAATGCCGTATGCGGTGTGAAGGCCCGTGTTGAACCACTGGGGCGAATTCGGAGCGGCCATTTGATCGGTGATCATGTAGGCCAGCTCGTCGTAGAAAATCTGGCTGTCCTGGGGGCTGGCGAAATAGCCGTAGCGGCTGCCCCAATCCTGCCAGCAGGCCGCCATGCGGTGAGCCACCTGTTTGATGGAGGTTTCGCGGCCTGTGCTGCCATCGGGCTTGGGCACCCCGGCTTTGCGGAAGTATTTCTGTGCGAGAATGTCTGTAGCCACCTGGCTCCATCCCTTGGGAACTTCCACGTTGTTAGCCTCAAACACCACGTCTCCGCTGGGGTTGCGGATCACCGAGGTACGCTGTTCATACTGGAACAGGTCAAAGGGACTTACGCCTTCTTTGGTGAAACGGCGGGTAAAACGAAGACCGCCATGAACTGCGTTGGTCTTGGGCATATCCTAAAGGCTTTTAAGGGGAAAAAGATTGGATTGTCGCTGCTGATCTCAAAAAATCCAGGAGGGTAAAAATTGGACGAAGCGGTTGGGCGCTGAGTACCAATTTTTCCACTCCCTGTTGAAAATGGCTGTAGGGCTTGAAGGCATTGAGGTAAATTTTTTTTGCTCCACTGTGGGCAAATTTTTTATCCACAAAACGCCTCTCTAGCGGGTCATTCGGGTGCCTTTTCAGGAGCAAAAGGTAGGACATTCAGTGGGGTGAAGGGTTTGGGCTTGCAAACAGCCGACCGTTGTTTTGCAGGCTGAAATGGACAGTGCTGGCGCAAACCCGCGCTCTCGTTGCCTCTACGGCGCAAACAGCGTATTTTCACCGGACACCGGCGTTTTCCCCCACCCCCCCGCCGGAATGCTTCTCCAATGACTACCTCTTTGCTGGACCAACTCAACCGGGACCGACGACGCGGACAGCGCCGCTTCGCCGTGTTAGTGGATCCGGACGAAAGCGACACCCGGCAATGCGCCCGCATTGGCCAACAAGCGGCCAACGGCGGGGTGGACTTCCTATTGGTTGGGGGCAGCCTGGTGGTTGATGACCACCTGGAAACCTGTGTCCAGACCCTGAAAAAGGCCAGTGGCCTGCCCGTCATTCTCTTTCCCGGCAGCATCCGGCAAATCACCCCGGCGGCGGACGCCCTGCTGCTGCTCTCGTTGATTTCGGGCCGCAACCCCGACCTTCTGATCGGCCAGCATGTGCAGGCCGCCCCGTTTTTAAAGCGAAGTGGACTGGAACTTCTCCCGACGGGCTACCTGCTCATTGACGGTGGAGCTCCCACCACGGTCAGCTACATTTCCAATACCCTGCCGATTCCGCGCGACAAGGCGGAAATCGCGGCGAGCACTGCTATGGCCGGTGAACAGCTCGGCCTCCGGCTGATGTACCTCGACGCCGGGAGCGGAGCCCGCTACGCCATTCCCCCGAAACTGATCCAGGCCGTGCGCCACAGCGTGGAGGTACCCATTATCGTAGGTGGGGGTATCCGAACCCCGGAAGCCGCAGCAGATGCGGCCCGTGCGGGTGCCGACGTGGTAGTAGTGGGCAATGCGCTGGAAGACGACCTGAACCTGTTGCGCGAATTCACGCTGGCCGTGCACGCCGCGAGCCCAGGTACGCCTGTTGCCACAAGGTCCGGGAGCCCTTCGCCCGAAACCGACAACCGGGAATGGGGCGAAAACCGCTAACACGTGGAGGGAATTGTCATTCAATCAACGGGCAGTTGGTACGAAGTCTCGGTAGAAGGACGGCGCTTCCAGGCGCGACTCCGCGGCAAAATGAGGCAGACCATCTCCGGGCTGAGCAACCCCATTGCGGTAGGCGATCGCGTGCTGCTGGCCCAGGACGGCGAAGACGGCGACACCACCATCGAGGACATTCTGCCGCGCAACAACTACATCATTCGCCGCTCGCCGCGCAACAAGCACCACAAGCACATTGTGGCGTCCAATCTGGATCAGGCTTTTCTGGTGGTGACGCTCTCGCACCCGCGCACCAGCCTGGGGTTCATTGACCGTTTTGTGGTTAATACGGCTACATACCACATTCCCACGTCGCTGGTGTTCAATAAGGCGGACCGCCTGGAGCCGGAAGAGCGCGTGCGCCAGCACGAGGTGGCGGAATTGTACCAGAGCCTCGGGCACCCGACCTTTTTGGTCAGTGCCAAATCGGGCGAAGGGCTGCCGTCACTCCGCGACGCCTTGCGCAACAAGGTGACGTTGCTGGCGGGACACAGCGGAGTGGGCAAAAGTTCACTGGCCAATGCGCTGGAGCCAGGGCTGGGCTTAAAAGTGCGCGAAGTGTCTACGGCTTCGGGCAAGGGCATGCACACCACCACCTACGCGACCATGCACGCGCTGGACATGGGCGGCTTTTTAGTGGACACGCCGGGCATCAAGGAGTTTGGTATTGTAGACCTGGAGCGCGAAGAGGTGGGGCACTACTTTCCGGAAATCGCCGAACGGATGGAGCACTGCCGCTTCCACAATTGCCTGCATTTGGGCGAACCGGGCTGTGCGGTGCTGGAAGCGCTGGACCGCGGCGAAATTGCGGGGTCGCGTTTTGACAGCTACCAGAGCATTTTGGAAGATACCGGCCAGGAGGAATGGGGATAGCCCGCGCGTTACCTTTGGGCGCCTGAATCAGGCCATTTTCAGCCCCATGCGAACTCTCATCCAACGCGTTTCTAAAGCTTCCGTAACTGTTGACGGCAAGGTGGTTTCCGCCATTGGTCCGGGCTTGCTGCTGCTGCTGGGCATAGAAGACGCCGACGATTTAAGCGATGTGGAATGGCTGAGCCAAAAGGTGCTGAACCTCCGCATTTTTTTGGACGATGCTGGCGCTATGAACCGGTCCGTGCTGGAAACCGGCGGTGAAGTGCTGGTGGTGAGCCAGTTCACGCTGCACGCGTCCTGCAAAAAAGGAAACCGGCCTTCGTTCATCAAAGCGGCGCGTCCCGAGAAGGCCACGCCGCTGTATGAGCAATTTGCCACAGCGCTGGCCAACGGTTTGGGCAAAGCGGTAGGGATGGGTGTCTTTGGTGCACACATGGAGGTGGCGCTGGTCAACGAGGGGCCGGTTACTATCTTGATCGACTCCCGCCAGCGGGAGTGATCAGAGCTCCCAGAAAGCCCAGCTACTTCGTTATGGCCAATTTTTTCAACGGCTAATCGCCCTATGCAGAAGTTCATCGCCTTTCTGGAGAAAAACCTGGAGTTGCTCGCCTTGGCGGGCTGCCTGCTTGCGCTGGTAGCGCTCTACGCCAAATACCCCCCGGCCCAGGCTGTGGCCGTGGTGTTGTTTTGCAGCCTGGCCTTTTTCTACCTGGCTTCTGGAATTTTGGTCTTGCTGGACCGCAGCCAGGTGGAGCGCGTCATGCGCCTGACCTGGTTTCTGGGCATGTGGGGTTTGTCGCTGCTCGTGATCGGGGCGGTAGCGCGCGTACTGTTTTGGGAATCTGCTCGCATGATGCTGATGGCTGGCGGCGCTACGGCGGCGGCAGTGGCCGGCTTTGCCTTGCTCAACCGCATGGGTTTGCAAGGCAATCTGCGGGAAGCTTATGATGTGGAGAACAGACCGTTACTGACTCGTCTGCTCATTGGTCTTATTGTGGGGGCAGCCTTGCTTTACAGCCCGGACCGTTCACTCTACCAAACTTTCGGGGCTTACCGGGATGACCCGGAGTACGTGAATCTGCTTATGAACTACATGGATGATCCGGGCGACCCAAAAGCCGAAAAGGCCTGGAAAGAAGCGGAAGCGCGAAAGCGGTTAATGCGTCAATCGGTCAAGCCCTAGCTCTTAGGAAACGGGAATGGCTCAACAAGGTGCAAAGAAGTTGCGTTCGTTTAACTTAAGCGCTTCTGCCAAAAAGAAACTGCCCATAGAAAAATCTATGGGCAGCATAAGTATTAAAATGTTATGGTCAAGTCAGCAAACCTTCCAGGCCTGAGCAAGGGGTGCTTCTAAAGACACCAGAGACAAGGCATGCCCGATTTTTAACACCGGAGTTTACTGCTGAAAATGAAGATGTTAAAAATTGGGCATAACGCAGGATATGGGGTTTTTAGGGGTACCCTTAAAAACCAACTACAGCCTGAACCATAAAGCCATTGAATTCGCCTTGGTGGCGGACATCGCTGCCTTTAAAGTCGTTGTAGTTTTGGACTACGTATTCTCCTTTCAGGAGCAAGTTAGGTGTTGGGAACCAGCCGGCTGAAAACGCGATGCGGTCAATGCTCACGTCTTCGGTATAGCCGCTCAGTTGACCGTTGACCACGTTGTAGCGAGCACCGGCAAACAGTTGTTCGTTTTTGCAGAAACGGTACACCAATTCCCCGGCATATTGCGTAAAGTCGCGGGTGTCGGCTTCTTTGTAGGTGCGGCCGCTGGCCATTTCAATGACCCCGAAAGCTTCCAATCCTTTCCACTTGATAAAGGGGTTGATCATAAAGGTGCCTACCTCGTTGCTGAACCCAGGGTTTATTCGACCGGAGGTAAAGCTGGTTTGTGAAGAGGTCGGTGCACCGTTGGTGATAGCGGGCTCCATGGCAAAATAATACTGCGACCCAGTGCGGTCACCAGCATAAAGGGTGTTGCGCTGGATGCTGGAATTGCGGTAGTACGAAGCGGACAAGCGCACGCGAAAATCTTCACTGACCTGATCGTCGTAAGCAAGCTTTAAAAAGATGGACGGATTTTTTTTGGTGGGCTCCACATCACCCACAGCCAGCGGCACATCGTCGGGATAGTCAGCTACGTTACCATTGATGAAGCCAGAGGTGATGCCGACCATACCCATAAACCCTTCGACCGGGAAAACGTACACCTCACCGCCAATTTCTGTGGTGAAGGCGTCCATGATCATGTTTTCCACAAAAGGGTTGTACATGGCGTTGCCCCCATCATTGCGACGAAAATGCATGTCGCCGTAGTTCGGGGTAAAGTGACCGATTTTGACGCGGAAGTAATCTTCAAACCATTCAGGATTTTTAAACATTGGCAGTTTGTCAATCTGAATGTAGCCGCCTTTGACCCAAAATTCCGGGTGGTGGCGCGCAGACATGTAGTTCTCCAGCGAAACGCGGATACCGTCGGCAATCTGGAAGTCCAGCATAAGGTTTGCCATGGCCAGGTTAAAGCCAGGACCCAAGTCATACAGTGCGTTTACTCCGGCCAGGCTGGTATCTACATTGGAGTGATTCAACGCCTGGAACTCCTGCGTAAACGAACCGCCGATGCGAATTTTGAACCCATCGTAAACGGGCTGCTCCGCCGATTTAGGCGGTTCAAATTGGTTGATCCCATTTTGGTCCCAGGGGCGGAAGTACTGGAGATCCGGCTGCTGGGCAACCAGGGGCATGGCCAGGCCAATCAGGCCGACCAACAGACCCAGTCGGAAGGTGTGGGTGAACGTTTTCATAAAGAACTTTATTTCAGGTTTTAAGGGCAACTTGTAGACAGAGAGAGAGGAAAGAGCGAGAGGAAAGAGCGAGTGGAAAGAGCGAGTGGAAAGAGAGAGAGGACAGTAGAAAGCGGGCAGAAGAAGTGGTCAGAAAGATTGGGCAGAAGAAGTGGTCAGAAAGATTGGGCAGAAGGGCTGGGCGTTTCAATTAAGCAGGAAGGAGTATTCCAACGTGATACCGTCGCCCGTTTTCATGACACCCAAGAGGGCCGTAGGTGGTGAAATGCCGAAATCCGTCATCTTTAAGGCGTAGGAACCGCTAATCTGAATGCCTCCCGATACCGATTTCCAATCGGCTTTGAGCGTTGCGGGTTGAGTTTTTCCAGCGATGCGCAGATTGCCCAATGCGGTAATTCCGTTGCCGCTGACGGCAACCGATGTGGCAGTGAACACGATGTTGGGATGAGCGTCGGCCAGCAGGGCATCATAGGTTTTGCCATCCATCGTTTTGCCTTTTTCGCTCTTGATGGATTTAACCGGGACCTGCACCACCAGACCTTCGACGCCGCGAAAACTGCCGTTGGCTACGTCGAACTTGCCGCTGACATTCACCTGGGTGGCCTTGGATTCCCAATCGTGCAGGTTAGAGGTACCCCTGATCACCAGGTTGACGGCCTGTGGGGGGCGAATGAACTGCGCCGTGGCGATCATGCCGATGACCAGGACGACGAGAAGGGTTATTTGTTTCATGACCAGAGGATTCGGGTTGCGTTGAATTGATGCCCAAACCTAAATAGGGGTTAGAGGGCTGGTCATGGTCTGGGTTAGCCTCCGGTGTGATCTTGGTCACGCAATCAGCTGGCGCCTGCATAGATAGGAATGGACTTTTATCAGCGCCCAAGACAGGTTCAGCGCAGCTTTTGCGTATTCTCGCAAGGCAAAATCTCTCCGAATGGCCCCTGAAAAGCAGCCCGTTACCCTGACCGAAGCCCAGCAAACAGTAGACCAATGGATCCGCACTACGGGCGTCCGCTATTTCAGCGAGTTAACCAACATGGCCATATTGACCGAAGAAGTGGGCGAAGTGGCCCGGCTCATGGCGCGGCTCTACGGCGATCAGAGCTTCAGGAGCGCGGATCCGGATCGGGACAATCCCGACGCGCTGGCCGACGAAATGGCGGACGTCTTGTGGGTCTTGCTGGCGCTCGCCAACCAAACCGGGGTGGACCTGGAAGCGGCTTTTGCCCGAACACTCCAAAAAAAAACCGTCCGCGACAGCGGACGGCATCAGAACAATAGTAAGTTAAGCGGATCGGATCAGTAGTCCCCGGAAGTGGTCAAGCGCCTTTAGGCGCTTTGATTTTAGGCGCTTTCTTCCAGGAAACGTAGGTTTCACCATCCAAATCAAAAACCAGAAAGATTTTGCCGGACTTCTTGAAAGCGCTGCCATACTCCTGGTACAAGCAATCAAGACTGTAACTGTTTTCGACAGTGTGCTCTTCCCAGGTGCCCTCGTAAAGAGCCCAGTTCACAATGCGCAGATCGTGGTTGCCGGTGGGCACCTTAACCGTAAATGTTGCTCCCTTAGACTGAGGCACTTCGTTAGAAACGCCAACTTCCTCTCCATCAATCAGGACCTGGGTCCGACTGAGGTGGTCATAGCCGTCCTCGATGTTGAGGAACTTGAAACTGACCGAAAGCGGGACCGTCTGCGCAGAGACGATGCTAAAGCAAAGCAGACAGGCAAAAAGGAAGGTTATTGATTTCATGGGTAGCGCCGAACGCTTCGGCAAGGTTGATAGGAGTTGTGAAACTGCCTTGTTAATACGGGAGGCCGGGGGAAAGGTTGTTGCCTGTAGAACGGCTGAGGGCCTAACCGCTGAAATTGCCCAAAACCACCATCTGGTCCAGGCTTGGAGCCAGACTGCCCCCTTCTGGCTCTATCGTGATAGCAAAAGCTTGCGGAGCATCCACAAAGGGAAAAGCCTGCCAGGAAGCGGCCCCTGCCTCCAGCGGAAGGACCCCCATATCTACCGGCGTGCCCGCTACAATGGCCCAAAGCTGGTATTGCTTGCCAGTTGGAGCGGTTGGCAGCGAGAGCACATCAAAATAGGCGGCTTTGCGCTCCGGATTCCAATAAACGTCTACCCGCGCGTTGCCGGCACCGGGCACCGCCATCAAGGCAATCCGGCGCGTGGCCACGTCGCGAAGCAGGGCGAGTTGGTCCAACTGTTGCTCGGCTTCCGATTGCCATTCGCCCGATTGAAGGGTCAGGGCTGAAACCTCTTGTTCAAGGGCAGCCGTTCGCTCCTGCAGGTCCCGATTTTGGTTGCTCTGGTTGAGGTAGGCCAGGCCAGCGGCAAGGGCTAGCACAGCGGCAATGCCCGTGGCAAATTGCAAGGTGCGCAACCGACTCGTCGGACGGCTTGGCTGGGGAGAAGAGTCTGGCTTTTCAAAAGGCTTATTACCAGCCTTTGTATCGGGCGAAAGGCCTGGCGTACCCGCAGCGGCTTCGCGAGCGACAGCCGCCAGCACTCGGGCCCGCAAGGCGGCAGGTGGCGCAACGGCAGCCGCTTGCGCCAATCCGTCTACGGCCAGCAATGCCTCGTCCAGCGCGGTGCGCACGTCCGGGTAGCGCTCGGCGTACGAACCCAGCTCCATGGCTTCATAGCACGAAGCCTGTCCGAGCGCGTAGCGTTCGATGATTCCGGAGTTGATGTAGGCTTGCGTATCCACGGGGTGTTAGTGCATCTGGTTTTGGTTGGCGTTTGCCGGGTTCATTGGTTTGGAGCAGGCGCTAATCTTGCCATTGGTCGGTTTGTTTTTCCCACTGGTCCAACAGGCCACTCAACAGGCCACTCAACAGGAGGAACAAGGTTCCTGATGCAGCGCGGCCGGAACCGGAGGTGTCGAATTTGCCTCTTAAGGCCTGTAAAGCTGCGCGCATGCGCGTTTTGACGGTTCCGAGGGGCAATTGAAGTTCTTCAGCTATTTCCGGCTGAGTAAAACCTTGGAAATAGGCCAAATCAATTAATTCGCGGTGTTTGGGGTCAATTTTTTGGAGCAACTCTTTTAGACCAATGTGGTCGGTGCTCTCTAAATAACCTACCTGATCTACGGCAATTTCAAGCCCTTGGTTTTCGGATTGCTGTCTAAAGGCTTTGGAGCGGTAAGCGTCAATAGCGGTGTTCCGGGCAATGTTGATCAACCAGGTAAAAAGCCGACCCTGCTGCGCATCGTAGCGATCTGCGTAACGCCACACTTTAACCAGGGTATCCTGCAACACGTCTTCGGCCACGGCTTCGGAGCGCACAATGCGCAGGATCATGCCATACAAAGCAGGCGCGTAATGATCGTAGATCATGGCAATGGCCGCTTGGTCTTTTTGGGCCAACAGGGTGGTGATCTGGTTTTCGCGCAGCATGCCGGTTGGAAAGATACGTGGGATGGAGAAAAAAACTACCGTATCGAAATCCAGGCCCGGCAATCTACCGTAAGTCCTCCAAATTCAACCTTTATGCTAAACCTACCCAACCCTGCCAAAATTTTTCCCACGCGGAGAAATTTAACCGGCAACCGGGGGAAGATGCACCTTGCCGCCTTGCTGCTTGCTGCGCTGCCGCTCGGACTGCTGGCCTCTTCCCACCGGGAAGCACCCTTGATCAGCAACGACCCACTTGCTGACAATACTGACCTGTATGTGTTCCGAAGCCCGGACAACCCCAACACGGTGACTATTCTGGCCAACTATATTCCGGCCGAATTGCCCTACGGCGGTCCCAATTACCACACGTTTGGCGAGAATGTTCGCTACGAAATCCACATTGACAATGACCTGGCCACTCCCGGAGATGACATTATCTACCGCGCCACGTTTACCCAGGTCAATGAGGATCCAACCACCTTCTTCAACATCCGACTAGGTTTGCAAAACCGCAAGACCACCTACACGTTAGAGAAGAGCACCGACGGCGGCGTGACCTTCACGGCCATTGTCACCGGAGGTATTGTTCCCCCCAACAACATCGGCGACCGTTCAATTGAATCGGCTGTCGGTTTGGGAACCAATTACCGGACCTTGCTGGAGAACGCCATTACCACCGCGAGCACCGGCGAGCGCGTGTATTGCGGACCTGCTGATGATCCCTTTTTTGTGGACCTCGGCGGGATTTTTGACTTAGGCGACGCTCCGCGCCAAAGCGGTCCTTCGCGCGATGGACTGGCCCGCTACAACGTGCACACCATTGCCCTTCAGGTGCCCATTGCCCTGTTGCAAAAAGACGGTTTGGGGGTGGCCTCTGCTACTGACATTCTGGATCCCAACTTTGTTATTGGTGTATGGGCTTCTGCCAGCCGACCAGCGATTCGCACACTAAACTCCGGTGGCTCGAGCTACAGTGGCGATTGGGTCCAGGTTTCGCGCCTGGGCATGCCGCTGACCAACGAAGCGGTGATTCCCATTGGTATGAAAGACTATTGGAATGCGCTGTCTCCTTACAGCGAAGATGCCGCCTACTTCAACAGCTTCTACAACCCCGAACTGGCGCTGTACATGGATGACGACCTTTTTGGTGGTGCTGTGCCCGCCTTTAGCCCGCTGCGCATTCAGCGCAACTCACTCGGCGCGTTTGACTTTGGCAATGGACAAGACGGCTTGTTCGGGTTGAAGGGCAGTCCGGCTGTAGCTGGAACCGCGCTGGATGATGCCGTTTTTGGCACGCTTCTCTTGCCTGGCCCTGGAATGCCGCGCTCCGTTGACCTCTGGCCCGCTTTCCACACCGGTGTGCCCAACGTGCGGCCTTATCAACTGGCCACCGGAAAAGGCGGCGACCCGCTCGCCACCGGCAAGCCGTTCGTCAACAATTTCCTGCCCAACGGCGGAGATATGCTCCGCCTGAACATGGCTGTGCCGCCTACCGACCGAAACGACCCTTCCTTTAGCTCACTGGGCCTGATTCAGGCTGCGGTGCTGGGATTGACTGATCCGGCTTACACGGCCACCATTGATTTGCAGTGGATTCCAAACATGGACGGTTTCCCCAACGGCCGCCGATTGGAAGATGACGTGACCCGCATTGAACTCCAGGCCGTTTCTGGTGTGGTGTTGGCCGCAATCGGCTTGTGGTACGACGACTACGACCCGACCGACCCGATGGCTACGGTGCTGACCACGGACTTGTTCGACGTACTGGGCTATTCCACCGGGGTAGAAGAAAACGACCGGGAATTCCGCCGCAACTTCCCTTACGTTCAAATGCCTTGGGCTGGCGATTTCTAACTGGCAGCGAGCAGATTTACCACAACTAATAAAATCTTACGTTTATGATAACGTTTCTAATGATACGAAAACTGGCCCGCGTTCTTGCGCTGGCTGCTCTGCCGGCCCTGCCGGTAATGGCTTCGAGCCATCGCGAAGCGCCGCTGATTGCGGATGATCCGCTGGCCGACAACACAGATGTGTACGCATTCCGCAGCCCGGATGATCCCAACACCGTCACGCTGATTGCCACGTATGTTCCGATTCAATTGCCGCAGGGCGGTCCGAACTACTACTCGTTTGGCGAGAACATTCGCTACGAAATTCACATTGACAACAACCTGGCTACGTTTGGTGACGACATCATCTACCGGTTCACGTTCAACATTGTGGACGAAGACCCCACCACGTTCTTCAACATTCGATTGGGTTTGCAAAACCGCAAGACCACCTACACGCTGGAGAAAAGCACCGATGGCGGCGTGAACTTCACGGCCATCATTACGGGCGGTGTCGTACCCCCCAACAACATCGGCGATCGCTCCATTGAATCGGCTGTGGGTTTGGGTACAGATTACGCTACGCTGTTGGCTAATGCCATTACCACGGCATCTTCTGGCGAAAAAGTTTTCTGCGGACCTGCAGATGATCCGTTCTTCGTTGACCTCGGGGGTATTTTCGACCTGGGCGATGCTCCGCGGGAGCGCGGCGTTCCACGCGATGGACTGGCTTGCAAAAACGTGAGCACCATTGCCATCCAGGTACCCATTTCCATGCTCCAGAAAGATGGTTTGGGCGCGGCCTCCGCAACCGACATTCTGGACCCGAACTTCGTGATTGGTGTATGGGCATCTGCCAGCCGGAGGGCCATCCGCACGCTGCAAGCTGACGGCAGTATTGCTGATTCTGGCGACTGGATTCAAGTTTCGCGCCTGGGCATGCCGCTGACCAACGAAGCGGTGATTCCCATTGGCATGAAAGACTATTGGAATGCGCTGTCTCCTTATAGCGAAGATGCCGCCTACTTCAACAGCTTCTACAACCCCGAACTGGCGCTGTACATGGATGACGACCTTTTTGGTGGTGCTGTGCCCGCCTTTAGCCCGCTGCGCATTCAGCGCAACTCACTCGGCGCGTTTGACTTTGGCAATGGACAAGACGGCTTGTTCGGGTTGAAGGGCAGTCCGGCTGTAGCTGGAACCGCGCTGGATGATGCCGTTTTTGGCACGCTTCTCTTGCCTGGCCCTGGAATGCCGCGCTCCGTTGACCTCTGGCCCGCTTTCCACACCGGTGTGCCCAACGTGCGGCCTTATCAACTGGCCACCGGAAAAGGCGGCGACCCGCTCGCCACCGGCAAGCCGTTCGTCAACAATTTCCTGCCCAACGGCGGAGATATGCTCCGCCTGAACATGGCTGTGCCGCCTACCGACCGAAACGACCCTTCCTTTAGCTCACTGGGCCTGATTCAGGCTGCGGTGCTGGGATTGACTGATCCGGCTTACACGGCCACCATTGATTTGCAGTGGATTCCAAACATGGACGGTTTCCCCAACGGCCGCCGATTGGAAGATGACGTGACCCGCATTGAACTCCAGGCCGTTTCTGGTGTGGTGTTGGCCGCAATCGGCTTGTGGTACGACGACTACGACCCGACCGACCCGATGGCTACGGTGCTGACCACGGACTTGTTCGACGTACTGGGCTATTCCACCGGAATTGAGGAAAACGACGCTTCTTTTAACAGTAGCTTTCCTTATGTTTCTACGGCGTGGTCCGGCACGGGCGAATGCGGGGGCGAAATTGCCGGCGCCCTTGCCAATTGTGGCACTCCTACTGACTTAGTAGCCAGCTCCGTAACGGAAAATTCTGCGGTGTTAAGTTGGTCCAATGAAGGGGTGACTAATTACAAGGTCCGCTACCGCAACATGAGCAGCGGAGGACCTGTTACGAGCGCGCTGACCAGCAGCACCAGCTTTGGGCTGAGCGGCCTGGATGCTTGCTCCACCTACGAATTCTTGATTATGGTCAAGTGTCCGACCACGGGTGTCTTTACCTCTGTCACCACCACTTTTACTACCACGGGCTGCTTGCGCGGCGTGGATCCTGGTGCCGCAATGGACCTTTCGCTTTACCCGAACCCTGCGCAGAACGCACTCGAAGTGCGGTACAGCGCAGCCGATGCAGAACGGATGCAGTACCGCATCGTTGACCTGACCGGAAGGGTTCTGCTGGAAAACAAGGTGGCAGCTAACGGCAACGGCAGTTTCCAAGTGGACATCAGCACCTTGCCTGCCGGTAATTACTACCTGCAATTGATTCAGAACAGCCAGCAGACGGTTCGTCCGTTTGCCGTCTCCCGGTAAACGATGAGCCGCGGAAATCGCGGTGCATCAAAACCTTCTCCTCCCTGTTTGCAGCCGCCGTAATGGGCGTGCCGGGTTGCCCAATTCTTGGGCGACCCTTTTTTTTGCCCTGACCAATCCGGGAGCGGAATTATGCCGTAAGTCGGGAGAATGCCATTCGGCCAAAACCCCAAACCGATGAGAACTTATTTGACTTTTACGCAACAAAGTTGCCTCCTGCTTATCCTGCTCCTTAACCTCGCTGTCTTCCAGGGTTGTACCCAGGTCAAAAAAACCAAGGACCGAGCGGAAATTCCGGCCATGAAGATCCGCCATGATGCGCTGGGCAGTGCCGAAGAAGCCGAGGCCGTGCTCAACGCTTACGATCGGTTCCTCACAAAATTGAAGGAAGATCCCAACAATGCCGGTGCAGCCATTTCTATGGCGGAGCTGTTCATGCAGGAGGCGCGGGTTACCGGCGAGCACGGGTATTATTTTCCGGCTGCCGCCAACCTACTGGAGCCGCTCGTAGAGCGCGATGATTTGAACGAAGGGGATCGCTTTATGGCGCTAAGCTTGTACGCAGGGGTGATGGCCTCGCAACACCGTTTTGACGTGGCGCTGGAGCATGCCGAAAAAGCGATTGCATTAAACGCTTATAACGCGGCTGTTCGCGGCATCCAAGTAGATGCGCTGGTGGAACTGGGTCATTTGGATCAAGCGGTGAAGGCGTGTGATGCGATGGTCACCCTTCGCCCGGACTTAAAAAGCTACTCGCGGGTGTCCTACCTGCGCGAACAGCACGGCGACCTCACCGGCGCTATTGAGGCGATGGACCTGGCAGCATCGGCTGGCGCTCCGGGTTCGGAAGCGGCGGCCTGGTGCAGGACCCATTTAGCCGCACTGTTGGTGAACGACAATCGCATGGAAGAGGCCGAATACCAGTTGCAGCTGGCGCTGGAACAGCGCACAGATTATCCTTTTGCTCTGGCCGGTCTGGCTGATTTGCGAATTCAGCAACAGCGTCCGGACGAAGCCGAAAAACTGTTGAAGCAAGCGCTGACCATCATTCCCGAAATCGGATTCGCCGAGCAACTTCTGACGCTGTACCGCGAGTCCGGTCGAGCCAAAGAAGCCGGGCAAATGATGGGCGAAGTGCTGGCGATGTTTGAAGACGACCGCGTGCACGGCCACATCATCAATTGGGATTTGGCGAAGTTCCACGCCGCCTATACCGGTGACTGGCAGGCTGCCTTGGAAGAAGCAGAAGCTGCGCTGGCCCAACGCCCCGACCACCCGGAAATTCAAGAATTCGTGGCCGACGTGAAAGCGCAGCAAGCCATGCTCGCGGGGAGTTGAGTGACCCTTTGTGCACAGCATTCCAAACACCTTAGACCACACCCCACTGCGATGAAACTTTTAAACTTAACTCAATCTTCTTTTGGCCAAATTCGAGTTGGCTTTGCAGCGCAAGCGCCGATGGCTCCCTTGCGAGCCTTGTACCGGGCAGCCTGCATCGTGCTCATGCTTTTAGCGGCGGCGCCACTTGCCGCTACCGATCTTCCGGGCAAGATCACTGACGCCTCCTCTGGCGAGGGTCTTCCGGGCGCCAGTCTGTTTGTGCTGGAAACCGAGCAGGGCACGGCTACCGATCCACTTGGTCGCTTTACGCTGCGCGGTCTTTCGCCCGGAACGTATACTGTAGAAGTTCGCTTTCTGGGCTATACTCCGCGCACCTTGGCGGTAACAGTGACCGAAAACGAAACTGAGCCGCTGACCCTGAAGATGGAACCTTCGGCTTTGAATCTGGAGACCGTCAGCGTTCGGCTCAATGAAGCCCAGCCGGTCAACCTGCTGAGTGCTGTGGATTGGAAAATGCGCCCGGTAAACACCGCACAGGACATGCTTCGCATGGTACCCGGCATGGTCATCGCCCAGCACGCGGGGGGGGGCAAAGCCGAACAGCTTTTTTTGCGCGGATTTGACCTGGACCACGGCACCGATATTGCAATAAACGTGGAGGGGATGCCGGTCAATATGGTTTCTCATGCTCACGGGCAGGGCTATGCAGATGCTCACTTCATCATCCCCGAAACGGTACAAAACCTGGAACACGAACTCGGTTTGGGCGACGTGCGCAACGGAAACCTGGCGACGGCCGGCTCCATAACATATAATTTGTTACCTTCAATTGAGCAAAGTAGTTTTCAATTGGAGGCGGGCTCCTTCAACAGTTATCGGGCACTGGCCCTGATCAATTTACTGGGCGAAGGGGCCCGCGATCGCGGACACAGCGCTTACGCAGGTGGCAGCTTTCGCTACGCTGATGGACCTTTTGAACCCAGCCAGGGGCTAAAAGCCTACAACGGAATCATTCGCTACCGCATGTTGGGCAAAGCGGGATCCGTGACAGAATGGACAGGCATGGCGTTCCAAAGTTCGTGGAGTGCATCGGGTCTTTTAGCTCCGCGAGCAGTCGCTTCGGGATTGGTTGATCGCTTTGGAACACTGGACTCTGCCGAAGGCGGCGCCACCGCTCGCTACAACGCCGCGATGTCGTGGAGCAAGCCCATCCAAATGGGCATCCTGGACGCGGAGCTGAGCTATGGCTACTACGATTTTGACCTGATCTCGAACTTTACCTATTTTCTGGAAAACCCCGAATCCGGGGACCGCATTCGCCAAACTGAGAACCGCAACCTGGGGAATGGCCGTTTGCGCTGGCGCAACGAATGGACTTGGTTGGACCGGCCTGCGCCCTTTGAAGTTGCTGGTGGATTCCGGGCCGACTTCATTAATGACCTGACCCTTGGTTTCATTGGAAGCCCCGAACTTATAAATGCCCCAACTATGAGTGGAAGCGGCCAGGAAGTGAACGGCTGGACCTATGCTGCCCAAGCGTTTGAGCCTGCTCAAGATCTGGTGGTGGAAGGGGGTGTGCGCATGGATCAATTTTACTTTGCTTACCGCGATGCCGTTGCGGGCAACACCCAACGCAGCACAACGCGAACTATCCTTTCGCCCAGAATCAAAGCAGACTGGACCCTGACCGACCGCCTTGCCTTGTTTGCCAAAGCGGGCAAAGGGTTTCACTCTAACGACTTGCGCGTGCTCATTCAGGACGAAAATGTGGACCCACTTGCCCCTGCGTATGGCGTTGATTTTGGTGCGCGCATCAAGCCCGTTTCGCGGGTACTGGTTCAGCTCACAACCTGGTGGTTGTATTCCTCCAGCGAATTGGTGTACGTGGGCGACGGCGGCATCGTAGAAGCCGGCGACCCCAGCCGACGCATGGGCGTTGACCTGTCGCTCCGCACCGAACTGACCAAAGGCCTTACCCTGGACGTCGATGGCAACCTGAGCAAGGCCCGCACCGTTGGCGCGGCAGCCGGCCAGGACCGGGTACCCCTCGCGGCCTGGTTGACTAGTACCGGCGGCTTGCAATACCAACACAAGAGCGGCATTGGCGCCTCGTTGCGCTACCGCGCTGTCTCGGACCGTCCCGCTGATGAAACAGGAGATTTTGTGGCCGAAGGCTTTGTGCTGGTCGATGCCGCCCTTCGCTACGATGCCAATCGCTTTTCGCTCTGGGTGCGCGGCGAAAACCTGCTCAACCGCGAGTGGAAAGAGGCTCAATTCCTGACCACTTCGATGCTGCCTGGCGAAACAGAGCCGGTGGATGAAGTGCATTTTACGCCGGGTTTTCCTATCGGTATCCAAGCGGGCCTCCAGGTTAGACTGTAGGCTATGCGTTGCGGCCATTGACGCTTGTCTCTGCTCGCGCTGATCTGGATGATTTTTCCAGTGCAGAAAGTTAACCGACTTTTGCAGCGTGGAACCGAAATACCTTACCCCAGAAGAAGCGGTCGCCGGAATACGTTCCGGCGATACCGTTTTTGTGCACACCGCAGTTGCTGCTCCGCAACGCCTGGTGCGGGCTCTGTCCAACCGGAAGGACGAATTGCGCAATGTGCGCGTCGTGCACCTGCACACCGAAGGCGAAGCCGGCTATGCCCAACCGGATGCCGCCGAGGGCTTTGAAGTGGTGTCGCTGTTTATTGGCGCCAACGTGCGCAAAGCCATTGCCGAAGGCCGGGGCAGCTATATTCCGGTTTTTCTGAGTGAAGCTCCGATGCTGTTCCGCACGGACGTAATTAAAGTGGATACGGCCCTGATCAGCATCTCCCCGCCGGATCGGCACGGCTATTGCTCGCTGGGGGTCTCCGTGGACACAACCAAAGCTGCCGTTGAAAAGGCCAAACGCGTAGTGGCCCAGGTAAACCGCAACATGCCGCGCACGCATGGTGACGGCGTCATCCACGTCTCGGCCATCCACGCATTTGTAGAAGGCCATGATCCTTTGCCAGAAATTCCTCCGGGCGAAATTACTCCGGCGCAGCAGGCTATCGGCGAGCATGTAGCCACGTTGGTGGAAGATGGGGCTACGTTGCAACTCGGCATCGGGGCCATTCCCAATGCTGTCTTGAATTGTTTGGGGGGGCACAAAAACCTGGGGATCCACTCGGAGATGTTCTCCGACGGGGTCCTTCCCCTGGTAGAAAAGGGCGTGATCAACAACAGCCAGAAGGACATTTTCAGGGGGCACATGGTGGCCACGTTTGCCATGGGCACGCGCAAACTCTACGATTTTCTGGACGACAATCCTGGGGTCATGATGATGGATGCCAGTTTTGTTAACCGGACGCACATTATCCAGAAAAACCCGCGCGTTACCGCGATCAATTCCGCGATTGAAATTGATCTGACGGGGCAGGTTTGTGCCGACTCCATTGGGACGCGGTTGTACTCGGGGGTGGGGGGCCAAATGGACTTCATTCGCGGCGCTTCGCTGTCGCGGCGCGGCAAGCCCATCATTGCGCTACCGTCTACGACCAGCAACGGAGAGAGCCGGATTGTGCCCACCCTGAAAACCGGGGCCGGTGTGGTGACCACCCGCGCGCACGTGCATTTTGTGGCCACGGAATACGGCTGGGCCAACCTGTTTGGCATGAGCTTGCGCGAAAGAGCCAGGGCCCTGATCAGCTTGGCGCATCCAATGCACCGCGATTCGCTGGAACAGTCCGCCCGGGAGTCACGCTTGCTCTGAGGGCGCGGCTTCTGCCCTTAGAGCGCGAGGCGCTTGCGTTTAGTCTATCACGAAAACACCGTCGCGGAGCACCGGTACTACTTGGCTGTTGTCCAGCTCCAGGCAGTGGAATACGTCTTCGCGCATGCCCTTGTCAACCAGGCGTTTGTAGTGGCTGGTGCGGCGCGCCCAGTTGCGCAAATCGGAACGAGCCGCCTCCCAAACGGAAAAAGCCGACCAGGTGGCATCGTCGCCGCAGGCAAAGTGGGCAACAAGGGCTTCGGTGATAGCGCCAGCCAGCAAGGTGTCTTCCAGGTTGGGGCGATCTTTCCACCCGGCACAGAACAACACGGCATCGCGACCGGTGGCGAGCAGGTAGCGGGCCACCGCCGAGCGGTTGCGCAGCGCTCCAGCTACAATTTCCTCTGCGTCAAGGCTCAAGGCCACGCAGCGGGTGCCGTTGGTCGTGGTTAAAGCCAGGCGCTTGCCTTTCAAATTGAGGTCCTCGCGGTACTGAAGGGGTGAGTTTCCGTAGAAAAATCCCTCGGCCACATTGCCGTCTCGCTCTGCGGCGGGCAGGTAATCCTGTTCGGCCAGCGCGTACGCTTCCTGCAATTGCAGGACTGGCCTGACTTCAGCAATTCCCGCCTCCAGCGCTGTGACAATTGTGGTGGTGGCGCGAAAAACATCGATTACCACCACGGTTTTGCCCTTCAGGTCGTGTTGACCGATGAGGGCGGGGCTCAGGCAGGTTTCCAGAATCGGGCGCATACGCGGTTGGGTTCAGGCGAAACCTTAAGGCTTGTAAAAAGGAAGTTTAACAATCTGCGCAGCGAGCGGCTTGTTTCTGACCATAATATATATTGTGTTACCTTCTGCCGTGTGGGCCTGGTCCACGTAGCCCAAGCCGATGGCCTTGCCCACGCTGGGGCCCATGGTCCCTGAGGTAACTTTCCCTATGATGGTGCCGCCTGCATCCGCTATGGGGTAATCGTGGCGCGGCACACCGCGGTCAACCAATTCAAAAGCGACCAGGCGGCGGCTGAGGCCTTTGGCCTTGAGCGCCAGGATCGCTTCGCGGCCGGTAAACAGGTTGTTGGCGGCCTGTAATTTTGTAATCCATCCCAAACCAGCTTCCAGCGGGGAGGTGGTGTCGTCAATGTCGTTGCCGTATAAGCAAAAACCCATTTCGAGCCTCAAGGTGTCGCGGGCGGCCAGTCCGCAGGGCTTGATGCCGTGGGCGGCACCGCTTTTCATCAGCGCATCCCAAATGGTGGCGGCGTCCTTGTTGTAGAAATAGATTTCAAAACCTCCTGAGCCCGTGTAGCCAGTATTGGAAACCAAAACCTTTTCTACGCCGGCCACCGTTCCCTTGGCAAACGTATAATAAGCCATGTCTTGTAGGTTCATGTCAGTGAGCGGTTGCAGCACCTCCAGCGCTTTGGGGCCTTGCAGCGCTAATAACGAGGTCTGGTCAGACACCTCGTAGCACTCCACCTGTTCTGTGTTGTGCTTTTGAACCCAGTCCCAATCTTTTTGAATGTTGGAAGCGTTGACGACCAGCATATAATTACCATCTTCCAGATAATATATGAGCAGATCATCTACGATGCCACCTTCCGCATTAGGCAGGCAGGAATACTGCGCCTGGCCCGGCTGCAACTTGGACACATCGTTGCTGGTAACGCGCTGAATGAGGTCGGCTGCCTTGGGGCCTTTCAAGATAAATTCCCCCATGTGTGAGACGTCGAACAAGCCAACAGCTTCGCGCACTGCCTGGTGCTCTTCGTTAATGCCCGTGTACACAATCGGCATATCGTATCCGGCAAACTCGGCCATTTTGGCGCCGAGTTGGCGGTGTTTTTCGGTAAGGGGGGTCTGTTTCATGGCAAAATGAAGGGTTCGGGCGAAGGACCTTCGTCGTCCTTGCAACCCGGGCGGCAAAGTTAGGTCTTTGGTGGCACCTATGGCATCGTCCCGATTTGCGCGACCGCCTTACCTTTGCGTTTTGCCTGTGAAACTACCTCAAACCCATTCCCTCGCCGACCTTGCCGCGCTGTTGGATTCCAGCCACCAAGCGCATATTGTCGGTCCTTCCGATGTGCTGGTCAAAGGAATCAACGTCATCCACAAGGTAGAACCGGGCGACCTATCCTATGCGGACCACCCGAAATACGGCGAGCGGGCCCTTTCCTCCGTGGCTTCTGCCCTGATTTTGGCCGAGCAACCCCTTGATTTACAAGGTAAAAGCGTGCTTCTGGTCCGCGATGCATTCTCCGCCTTCCGCGACTTGCTCCAGATTTTTTCGCCCTACCGGCCGCTGATGCATTGGGTAGATCCCAGCGCGGTCATCGGTGCCGGAACCATTCTTGAACCCGGTGTCATTGTGGGTCCCAACGTGATCATTGGCGAAGATTGCCTGATTCACGCCCACGCCGTCATTTACGACAACGTCATCCTGGGCGACCGCGTCGAAATCCAGTCCGGCGCCGTTATAGGGGGGCACGCTTACTTCTTTAAAACCCGCGCTGGCAATCCACCTGGCAAGCGCTACGAAAAAATGCCGACGGCCGGCCGCGTCCTTATCGGCGATGATGTGGAAATTGGCGCCAACAGCACTGTAGACAAGGGCGGCACCGGCGACACGGTCATCGGCCGCGGCACCAAACTGGACAACCTCGTGCACATCGGCCACGGGGCCGTGATCGGCGAAGACTGCCTGCTCGCCGCCCAAGTAGGCGTCGGTGGCAAAGCCATCATCGGCAACCGCTGCATGTTCTGGGGCCAGGTTGGCATCTCCAAAGACCTGACCATTGGCGACGATACGGTGGTCTACGCCCAAAGCGGGGTCAAGGACTCGCTGCCCGGCGGCAAAGTCTGGTTCGGCTCCCCGGTCCGCGAAGCCCGCGACAAAATGCGGGAACTCGCCGCCACCAAAGACCTCTACGCCATGTGGCGCGGTTGGGAACGGGGGAATGGGGTGGAAAAGTAGTGGCCTGGTTTTTTTCGTATACGATTTATTTATCCGTGTCTAAGTTAGTGGGGTAAAAAAATTTGAACCCGTAATCTCGTTCAACCTAAACGTTGAAACTTTGATGCGTTTTCAACTTAAAGGTTGAGTCAAAAGTGGGGTTCAAAAAAAATTAAGGGTGCTCCTAAAAAGCCCTCTGCTAACTTCGGAGACATTGGTCTAAACTCGAATTCAATGGGACACCGCGCGGCAAGACGGGATCACAGAATGGGATAGGAGACCGGGATGGGACAACGGCGTGCGACGCCGGGGCAGAGCGCCAGCACCGCCAAACAGCACAGCACACGCCTTAGCGCATAACCCGAAACTTCTCTGCGCTCTCGCGGCGCGCAAAGACCTGCGCAAAAGGTTCACCGCTGAGTTGGCTGTCGAGCCAGCACACGGCGTCAAAGCTGCTGAGGTGATTTTTCTCAAACGGATTCTCGCGCAGGGTTTGCAGCTCTTCGCGGAGCAGAACAAAGTTTTCGCGCACCGCTTCGGGGCTGGAGGCACGGAAGGCGCGGTGCAGGGCAAAGAGGAAGGTTCGTTCTACGGTCAGGCCGCGCTGGCTGTGCTCCAGAAAGAAGTAAGTGGAGGTCAACTCCTGGTCGAAGATGCGGCGATCGCCCTGTTCGAAAGCAATGATGTGGCGCAACACCAGGGCGCTGACACGGGCGTCTTCGCGGAACTCGGGCACATCCAGGATGCGGTCAATCCAGTTCTGGGCCTGATCTGGCAAATTGTTGAGGTAGGCGAAATAGGCGAACAGGAAATAGAACTGCGCTTCAAAGTAGGGATCGGGTCGAAGCGAACCGTCGCGGAGTTGGTCGGCTACCCGCTCGGTGCGCTGGAGCCCTTCGACATACATAGCGCGATGTAAGAAATACTTAATTTCTAAGAAGCAGGCGCGCTCGAGCACGCGCTGCCGAAATTTCGGGCTTTCAAAACGGATGAGCGACGTTGGCATGCCGCGGAATTCTTCGAGGCGATTGGCGAATTCGTCGTATTCGCCCAGTTCCAGCGTGAGCGTGAGGTTGTTGAAATAGGTGACCATGAATCCGTCCTGCGACAAGTCGACCAGGAAGGGTTTTTGGCGGAGCAGGTGCAACAAGCGTGTGCTCTGGTCCCAGGCCATGGGGAGGTCGCCGAGGAAATATGCATAGGTGCTGCGCAGATGCAAAAAGTAATAACACGCGGTGAAGGTTTGGGCGAGTTTTTCATCGCGCAGCAGCGGCTGGACAAAGACGCGCTCCAGTAGGTTGAGGCGGCTGCCCTCGTCCGACATTTCCGGCCGGCGGTAAATTTCCGTGATTTCCTTGGCCAGGTTTCGGTAGGCCATGTAATTGTGCAACTGTTTCAGCACTTCGGATTCTTCAACCTCGAGCTCCTGGCGTCGAAGCGTGGCTTCTTCGAGCGACAAAATGTGCTGCAAGCTGGACTTTTGGAGGTTGATGATCTCCAGCGATTCGTAGAAGCGCTCAAAATGGGCCGAGAGCTCCCGGCCTTTTCGCAGGGTGGTTTCGCTTTGGTGGAACAAGCATTTGTCCTGGAGCACCTGGGCTTCGGCAATTCGGCTGCGTATTTGTGACTGGATATCCCGGTCGTCGTACAAGAAACGGAGGCTGCGCCGCAACTCGCGCGAGAGCCCTTCGGAGACTATCTCGTCAACCTCGATGCGGTTAACATGGCCTGAACTTCGCCTCGTTTCGTCCAGCAGGGCTTCGAACAGCGTGGCCTGGTCAGCCGTGGGTCCACCCGGGTGACTGACCGCAAACAGCCGGAAATACTCAACTTCCTGGGGTGTTAAAGCTGAAACAAGTTCGTATAAGTTTTCTAATATTTTCAAAATGACCGGGAGTTTGTCCACGACTTTTGGAGGGCATTCCAAGGCCAGGGCGCAGAAGCAAGGTACCCGACAAGCAGCGCAAATTGCCCATCATTTTCCGCGCAATTGGGACAGCGACAATCGGGCTTTGCAAGCTACTCGCTGAACAATTCACCCTGAACGGGCAGCGGCTGCCAGCGAAAACTGCGGCGGTGTTCAGCGGTGGGACCCAGCGCCTCAATAGCGCGCCGGTGCTCACCTGTAGGATAACCTTTGTTATGCTGCCAGCCGTAGCCCGTAAACTGGACATCGAGGGCTGCCATGTGGGCATCACGGTGGGTTTTGGCCAAAATGGATGCGGCGGCGATGTGCCGAAAACGGGCGTCGCCTTTGACTTGTGTGGCATAGGGAACCTGCTTCCAGGGTCGAAAACGGTTGCCGTCAACAGCCACGAAATCAGGCTTCAGCGCGAGCTGATCCAGCGCCAGGTGCATCGCTAAAATAGAGGCTTGTAAAATATTGATCTGATCAATCTGTTCCGCAGAAACAAACGCTACGGCCCAGGCCAGTGCTTTTTCTTCAATGATCAGCCGCGCTTCCGAACGGGCGGCGGCATCCAATTGCTTGGAATCGCGGAGCAGAGGGTGCTGAAATTCTGGTGGAAGGATCACGGCTGCCGCAACAACAGGTCCGGCCAGACAACCGCGGCCCGCTTCGTCACAACCCGCTTCGAGCCCGTCGGGCTGGCAGCGGTCAAGCATGTCGAGGAAGGACGAAGTGGCCATTTCGCCCGAAATTAACAGACTTTAAGCAGCAACACGGGTGCCCAAATGACCGACTTGCCGCCATATCGCATACTTTCACACCAAATTGAAGGCTTGAACAACGTGTTAAAAACCCAGGCCCTGGCCAAGTCCTACGGGCGGATTAAGGCCGTTAAAAGCCTTGATCTTGAAGTTTCGGAGGGCGCTGTCTTTGGCATTTTAGGACCCAACGGCAGCGGGAAATCCACCACGCTCAGCATGTTGCTCGGCATTTTGACGCCGGATGCCGGCAGTTTTACCTGGTTTGGGCAGGCGCCGGAACCCGCGCTGCGAAAGGACATCGGTGCGCTGCTTGAGCAGCCCAATTTTTACCCCTACCTCAGCGCCCGAAAAAACCTGGAAATCGCGTGCCTGATTAAGGAGTGCTCCACCACCCGCGTGAACACGGTGCTGGAGCAGGTGGGCTTACTACCCCGCGCCGAGAGCGCGTTCAAGACCTTTTCGACCGGCATGAAACAGCGCCTGGCCATTGCCTCCGCGCTGCTGGCCGACCCCAAAGTGCTGGTGCTGGATGAGCCGACCAACGGCTTGGATCCGCAGGGCATCGCCGAAGTGCGGGAGCTGATTATTGCTATTGCCGAGCGCGGCAAAACCATTTTGCTGGCCAGCCATATTTTGGACGAAGTGGAAAAAGTCTGCACCCATGTTGCGGTGATCAAGCAGGGTCAACTGCTGGCCCAGGGGTCGGTGCTGGACATTTTGCGCAACCAACACCAGGTGGAACTGCGCGCCGACGACATGGCAGCGCTGGAACAAGCGCTTGCCGGATACGCTCCCGCAGCGCAGCGCCGGCGCGATGGCAACCTGATTGTGTTGTCCATGATCGGCGAACCTGACGGCACCGCGCTGAACCGCTACTTGTTTGAACAAGGTCTGGTGCTGAGCCACCTGAGAATTCACAAAAAAAGGCTGGAAGAGAGCTTCCTGGAAATTACTGCCAAAGCATGATGCGCCTGCTCCGGATTGAATGGAACAAAATCCAGCCCTACCGGGCTTTCAGGATTTTGATCGGCCTGTACTTAGTGTCGTTCATTGCGCTGCCTTACTCCATGGAGCGCATTCCCTTTTTGCAGAACTGGCAACAGCTTTTTGAATTCCCCACCATCTGGTTTTCATACTACTTCGGCGCGGAGTTTCTCAGCTTCGCCCTGGCCATTATCATCATCACCATCACCACCAACGAGTACAGCAACCGAACATTTCGCCAGCACATCATCGACGGGCTAGGCCGCAACGACCTGGTGACGGGCAAGCTCCTGCTCATGGCTGTTTTGGCCGCCGTGCTGATGGTGCTTTTCGTGGTCAACGGCTACATCGCCGGCATGATCAACGCTTTTGAAGCGGACTATTCCGGCGCCTGGATCAAGGCGGGCTACATCCCCGGATTCTTTCTACACACCGTAGGCATCATGGCGTTCAGCTTCTTTCTGGCCAACCTTTTTCGGCGCACCGGACTGGCCATTTTCGCCTTCATTGCCTGGGTGTTTCCGGTGGAATTAATCTTGCGCGGCCTGCTGGTCGGAGTGGCCAAAGACGGCGGCATGATCTCGGATCGGCTGCCGGTAGCGGTCATCTACAGCAGCAATGTCAACCTGGGCGAGATGTTCTCGAACCCCACAGCCATCTTAAACCTCAACGAGTTTATACCGAGCAGTTTGGGCCTTGAAAACACGCTGATGAAAATTGGCTGGACCGTGGTCTTTTTCGGGCTGAGCTGGTGGATGATCCGCCGCCGGGATCTTTGAGGAAGGGGTGGCGGGCAGCTATGCGGGCGCTTAACAGGTGTCCCGGTTAAAATTGGGCGTAACGCAGTATCCGGGGTTCTTGGGCGTTTCTTTCAATGGCACGGGGGAATGGCCTCCGTTTCCGTCACAACGGTTTCGGGCAAATTCGGGCTGAGATAGGGAATGCCCAGGTCGAAACCGCGCAGGATAAGCAGCAGCCCCAGCACCAACATCCACCCCTGCATGATGGGTCGCAGGTTACCGCGAAAGGTCCGGTCCAACCAACTCCCGCCGTACGAAAGCCCGAGCATAGCCGGCCAGGTGCCCATGCCAAAGAGCGCCATAAAGGCGGCCCCGCGAAGCGGATCGCCGAACGAAGCGGCGGCGGCCAGGGCCACGTACACCATGCCGCAGGGGAGCAGCCCGTTCAGATAGCCCGCCATGAATTGCCCCGGAAGGCCGGAAGTGCTGCGCGCTAGTTGAAGGCCCGGGAGCAGCCGGCGCGCAGCGCCGGCGGTGAGCCTGGCCTGAAGTTGCTCCAGCCAGCCGGACCGCAAACCCATCCAAAGCACCAACAGCCCAGCCCCGATGGACAACCCGCGCTGCCAACCGGCAAGTGCCAGGCCAGCACCAAGCGCACCAACTAGAGCGCCCAGTCCAGCATACGCTAGTGCTCTGGCCATGTGGTAAGTGACCCTGTCTGCGAATCCCGCACCCCCACGTCCGTGCAGGCTCAGAACCAGCGGGCCGCACATGCCCAGGCAGTGCAGGCTACCGGTCAGGCCGGTGATGAGGGCGGTGAGAATCCACATGATAGAAAAGGTTATGGAGGCGAGGACGGGGCGATCAGTAGGCTACCGAGAAGCAAGCTATGAACGATCACGGCGTGACAAAAAAAGCAAGCAGCAACCGATCAGGGAGCCACCAACGTTGTCTCGTTGAAATAAGCGCTGCCACCAGCTTCCCAGTCCAATTGAACGCGCCAGAAGCCAGCGCTGAGCTGGCTTAGGTCAACGGTGGTCAGGCTATCCAAACTGCCTTGCAGCGCAAAGACGCGATCCTGGCTGGCATCCGAAGGGCGGTAGAGGTGCAGGGTTCCGCTGTTCAACGACGCCCCTTCAGGAAAAAGAAGCTGAAGTTGCTTGCAGTCCGAAAGCCATTCGAACTGCATGGGCTCTTGCAAACGCTGGCTGTTAGCCCGTGCATCAATTCGGTCTTGATAGGCCAATTCGCGGGCGTAATAATCTTCGCTGACCAGATCGTTGTTTTGACGGCTCGCGGTGACAACCATACTCAGCATCCCCACCACGAAAGCGGAGTAGACTACTGCTATTTTCCATCCCCAGTTCATGGTGCAGGTATTTGCGTAATAAAAATTATGTTATGGAGCGGCATCGGGCTATTTGTTAAAACCGGGTATGGGTCCGAGAAAGTTCGTTTTTACCTGATCCACCAGGGTGTCGCCCCGAAGCACTTCGAGATTAATTTTGGTCATTCGGCCATCCAATTGATCCTTGCTGAGCACCACAAAGAAGGAGCCCTTGGCAATTTCCTGACCCCCAAGCGGAATAGTGGGTTGCCCGATCATTTCCAGCGAACCGGCTTCCGGTTCCGCCAACCGGATCTGAAGCGTAACCGGTTGCATGGTTTTGTTGACGATCTGGTAGTTGTATAGGTTGTTAATTCGGCCGTCTTCCAATTCGCGAAACAGCATGCCGGGCTGGCGCAGAATAGTGGCCTCAACCGGGTTCCGACCCCGTGTCATGCCGAAGAACAATATTGCCACTAACAACACCAGCACCCCGCTGTAAGCGTAAATGCGCGCTGAGGGCTTAAAGTATTTTCCCGAGGCCAATTGCTGCTCGCTGGTCACGCGGATCAGTCCTTGCGGCCGTTCCACTTTGTCCATGACCTCGTTGCAGGCATCAATGCAGGCCGTGCAGTTGACACACTCCAACTGGGTACCGTTGCGGATGTCAATTCCCGTAGGACAAACCTGAACACAAAGGCGGCAATCAATGCAATCGCCCTGGCTTTGACCTAGTTCTTCTTTCTTCTTGATTTTGCCGCGGGGTTCTCCCCGCAGGTAGTCATAGGCCACCACCATCGATTCGCGGGTTAACAAGACGCTCTGAAGGCGGCCGTAAGGACAGACCACAATGCAGGCCTGCTCCCGGAACCAGGAGAATACCAAAAAGAAAACGGTGGAAAAGACAAGCGTACTGATGAACAACCCAGGGCGGGCAGCCGGACCGTTTTGCACCAGGCTCATCCATTCGTCTACCCCCACGATGTACGTGAGCGCCAGGTTGCCAATCAGATACGCAATGATGGCAAACACTGTCCACTTCAACCCTTTCTTGCGGATTTTCTCGGCGTCCCAGGCTTGTGCGCTCAATTTGCGCTGGCGGTTCGCGTCGCCTTCAATCCAGTATTCAATCTTGCGAAAGACCATTTCCATAAACAAGGTCTGTGGACAAGCCCATCCGCACCACACCCTGCCAAAGACCACCGTAAAAAGAATAATGAAAACTACGAAGGTCAAAAAGGCCAGCACAAACAAGTGAAAATCCTGCGTCCAGAACGGCACACCGAACACCACAAAACGGCGCTCCATGATGTTGAAGAGAAAAAGCGGATGCCCTCCAATGTGGATGAAGGGCGCGCTGACAAACAGGAACAGAAAAAACCAACTGACCCAAGTGCGGGCCATGTAAAGTTTGCCCGAGGGTTTTTTGGCGTAAATCCAGTTTCGCTTTCCGTCGGCGTTTACGGTGCCGATATGGTCCCTAAAGGACTCATCATTGTAGAATTCTGACGTTGGTGTGCTCATTGTGGCGGCACAGTCGGAGGTGCTATGCTATCGCCAGATGCCGAGGCTTCCGGGGTGTACAATTCGCCTTGGGGCGGCAGCGCTCCTGCGTCCCGTCCAAATCGGCGCGGTTAACGTCCGGCGCGTAGCCGATGCGCTGCAACTGGACGGCCAACGCAGACAGCGCCAGCACGTCGGGGTTGTAGTGCACCTCTAGTTCGCGACGGCCAAAGTGTACCCTGGCCTCCTGCACGCCGCCCACAAATTGCGGCATGCGCTCCAACAACCAAACGCACGAAGAACAGTGAATGGCGGGCAGCCTGAATTGCACCACCGCCCGCGAAGCGCTGCGGAAGCGGAGCAGGCGCTCGCCCAAAACGGGGTCGTCCATCCAACTGTAATCATTCGCCGCCTGCCGCACGGGCGCACCAGGGCGAACGTTGAGCGCGTAATAATCCTCCAACCCCAGCTCGTGGATGAGTTGGTAGGCCGTTCTGCAGCCGCTGCAACAGAACGGCTTGTCTTCAAAAAAGATGGCGTGCGCCTCGCAGGCATCGCCACAATGGGCGCAAGCCTGGCCGCCGCGGTTCTGATCCGTGGGTTTTAACGGGGAGAGCACAGAAACGGACACGGCAGCAAAATTGGGAGACTGCCCTCAGCAGCTCCATGACGGTGGTCAGGCACGGGGGAAATACGCATCAATGCTGCTCAACTCCCTACCCCGCAGCCTACTCCTCTACTTTGCTCTCTTTATCGTCTTTGGTGTCTTTATCATCTTTATCCCGGCGGAAAATGTCGCCGATGCCCTTGCTGATGCGCTCAATGGTTTCCAAGCTCCGATTCAGCGGCTCCGCGGAAACGTCGTCGTACACGTCCAGTTTTTCGCTCGTAGCTGCCTGCTGCGGATAAATTATTATTTTGCTTATGAATTCTGCGTGGCGATCCATTTTAACCAGCAGGTTGTCCAGCGCGTTGTCATACGAGACAAAACCCTTCCGCGAGGAAACCACAACCAGCAGATCGTTTTCCTGCAAACGAGCAATTTGCTGCGGAAAACTATCGATGTCATCCAGGTACAGAAAGCTAAGGGCAGGAGTCAGGCTAAGCGCCTTCAACGAATTTTGTAAAGCAACGGCTGTGGCTCCCGTGCTGCAAACGTGCACCTGGGCACTCAATTCCTGGGCCAGCATGCCCACTTTGAGGACCCAACGGTCAAACCCGCTTTCGCGTTCGGCCAGGGGGGGGGCAAGCACTACAATCCGCTTGTGCAAGACCAGTGGTTTAAGCAAGTCGCAGACCACCACCACTTTGTCGGTATTGGCCACGATGCTTTCCACCTTTTCGCCGATCAGCTTTTGCAGTACGCCGCTCTTTTGCGGCCAACCCAGCAGGATCAAATCGGCCATGACCTCGCGGGAGGTTCGGGTAATGCCGCTGGCAATGTTGTGGTCAATAGTGGCAACCACGTTGACTTTAGCTTCCGTAGCAGAAGCCTGACGGACGTATTCTTCCAACTTGGTTCGCGACTTGAGAATGTTAAGTTCTGCTTCCTCGTTGTTGGGCACCACCGTCAACAGCGAAACCGGGTTCTTCGATGATTTATTGCGGATAAACAACGCCAATTCCAACAGTTTGCTAAAGTTGGCAATGTTGGCCAAGGGAAGGAGAATATGTTCTTCGGTCGGCTGCCGTTCATCATCCAGGGGTTGAATGCGCTCTTCTGAACTCAACAGCACTTTTCTGGCGGCGCGTTCCGTGGCAAACGAAGCCACTACACAGGTGACCAAAATCAGAATAATCGTACCATTTAAAATGTTCTCATCCAGGATACCCGCGTTATAGCCCACCAGGATTACCGCCAAGGTGGCCGCAGCGTGCGCGCTGCTCAAACCAAAAATCAACTGGCGCTGAGCCCCGGTAAAACGGAAAATCAATTGGGTAAACAGCGCCGCAAACCACTTTCCGAACAAGGCCACCGTGGTCAAGGTGGCTGCAACAATCAAAGCTTGCGGCCCTTTCAGGATGACCCCGATGTCTACCAGCATGCCGACGGAAATCAAAAAGAAGGGAATAAACAGCGAGTTGCCGATGAACTCGATGCGGTTCATCAGAGCCGATGAATGAGGAATGAGACGGTTTAGTGCCAGCCCGGCTAAAAACGCCCCGATGATGGGTTCTACGCCAGCCACTTCGGCTAAAAAGGCGGCGAAGAAGACCACCGACAACACGAAAATGTAGTGCGAATGTTTTTCGCTTTCCAGCGCACTGAAAAACCATTTGGCAATCCTGGGAACCACCATAAACATGAATGCCGAAAACAGGGTTAGTGAAACGCCCAGCTGAATCCAGAATTCCTGGTTCAAGGTGCCCTCAGCCTTTCCCATCACCACGGCAAGAATCAAGAGTACCGCCGTGTCGGTAAGAATCGTGCCGCCTACCGTAACGGCTACCGCCAGGTTTTTGGTCACCCCAAAACGACTGACGATAGGATAGGCCACCAGCGTATGGGTGGCGAACATGCTGGCCGTCAAAAAACTGGCGTCAAAATTGTACCCGAGCAGGTAATAACAGACTGGAAAGCCAATGGAAATAGGAATGATGAAGGTGAATAAACCGAACAACAAACTTTTGTTGCGGTTGCGCTGAAAATCATTCAGGTCCAATTCTAAACCCGCGATGAACATGATGTACAGCAGCCCAATGGTGGAGAACAATTCCACCGCTGAACTTTTTTCGATCAAACCCAGGCCATGCGGACCTATCAGCACACCAGAAATAATAAGGCCAATGATGCCCGGAATGTTGAGCCGCTTGAGCAAAATCGGCGACAACAAAATAATAAAGAGCACCAGGGAAAACATCAGCACCGGATTGCCCAGCGGCAATGCAAACTCGTTCTTCAACTGGTCCCAAAATGCCTCCATGGTGGCGAATATCGCCCGAAATGGCTGAACAAATGTTCAATTTATTACCCGCCCAGGCTGCCGGGGCACCCCTTTATGCCTTAGCGCAACAGCGTAACGTTGCCCTTCAACGTCACCTCTTCGCCCGTTTCAGAACCCTTGCGGAAACGGATTAGCCAAACGTAGACGCCGCTCTCCTGATCCTTGCCGCGGAAGGTGCCGTCCCAACCGGAGCGGATGTCGTCGGAGCGGTAAATCACCTCGCCCCAGCGGTTGAAAATGGCCAATTCAAAAACCGGATACAGCACATCATTGGTGACGCGGAAAACGTCGTTAAGGCCATCGCCGTTGGGGGTAAAAGCGTTCGGAAGCACCAAATCAACCTGGTTAATAAGCACCAGCACAGAATCAGGCTCGCCGGGGCACCCGTTTTGAGTGCCGAATACCGTGTACACCGTTGGCGTTTGGGGAAAGGCCAGCGGCGAAGGGCAATTGGCGCAGGTTAAGGTGGCGGCGGGGCTCCAGAGGTACGACACCAAACCCGTAGCCGTCGTGCTCACGGCCAGTTGGCCCAGCGATCCGTCGTCAATGATCAAGGTATCGGGCACGGTATTGACCACCGGCGGCTCGTTGAGCACGGCCACAATGGGGGCACTAGTGCCGCTGCATCCGTTGCCATCCGTAACCTGCACGGTGTAAATGCCCGCAGTGGTTACGCTCACCGTTTGCGTGGTCTCGCCGCTGTGCGGCCAGAAATAGGACACAAAACCGGGGCCGGCGTCTAGTTGCACACTGGGTATGCAATCTGCAAAAGGACCCGGAGCGGGGGCTGGAGCGGGCAAAACGGTGACGTCGCGGGTCACGGTATCCGTGTTGCCGCAAGCATCAAAAATAATAGACGTATACGTAATATCGGTGGAAGGGTTCACGTACACCGTGTCAGCGGTTACGCCAAGCGGCAACCATAGATACTCGTATGGAGGCACTCCCCACTGTCCGGTGGGCGTGAGCGCCAGCGTATCGCCCTCGCAAATGGTAAAGTCCGGTTGGTCAGGCGACAGAATGACGTTTTCCGTTACGGTCCGCCCTTCGATAGTGATTTTCCAACTGTTGTTGGGCATAAAGTGGCAAATAACCCCGCAATTGGGGCCGTTGCAGGAACAGTGAAACGTGCGCATCTCAAAGGTCAACACATGGTCGGCACAACTGGGGGGAATGCAGTTGATAGTGTTAAACATGTTCAGGGAGTCGCCGTAACAAGTGCCTGCGCTGTCGCCTTCCGGGGGTAAACAACTCCAATACGAACCAGCACTGGGAGACGTCTCGCAGGGCCCGACAATCTGGAAGGCAGCTTCGCGCATGAGGCAGTCTGTCATGCCGATGACGCAACCCATCAGCACGCTGAAATACTGCGCGTCAAACCAGGCATTGGTCAGGGTGGTCATGCCCGGAACGGTTACCGTCAACGAAGCGTTGCAGTAGTCAGTCAGGTCAAAACAGGTGGCGTCGTAATCAAATCCGATGTCGCCGCCCGTATAAGTAGCTATGCCATAGAGAACAGGGTCAACGGTGACCGGATAGCTGCGCTCGGCGCTTCGAAGCCAGGCGGCATCCACCACCGTTTCCACCACAAAGCCCGTGTTGGTGTTGTACCAGCGGTATCCGATGAGGCCTGGTGTTTCCAAGCTATTTGCCCCGGAGGCATCGTAGAGCAACGGAGCCTTCAGGCCCAGCAGCGCAGCACCCCTGGCAGAGCCGCCAAGGCTGCTGGCTTCGTCGATGCTGCGCCCGGCAGCGTCGCTGCGCTGAAGGTGGAGTTCTCCGGTAAAACAGCGCTCGCCTGCCAGCGTGATCCATTCACCGCTGCCGGGTTGCTCGGATAACTCGTATCCTTCCGGCAACTCCCAGCGGTCGCGGAAAACGATGCGGTCGCCGGCGGGCAGCGCGGCGCGATCGCGGATCACAAAGTCCGTTTCTATTTCGCCTTCGCGGAAGAGCTGAACCATGTCAATGCCGGGCCATGCGTGGTAAGCGCGCACACCGTCACGACCGACGTAGGCGTGGCTCCGGAGGTCTGGAGCACCGAGCGCGAAAGCCAGCGGAATTGATTTCATGCCGCCGGCTGTCATGGGCACATGTGTCTCGCCAGACAAACGCTCCGCGCCTGAAAAGCGCAGCGTTACCCCGTCAGCCATTCGGATAAACGCGCGGCCTGCAGCCAGATCCAAGCCGGTGGGCAACTGCTGTGAAGGGGCGTGGTAGCGGCCAGGCTCGCCTGCGGGTCTTAAAAAAGGATCGCGCGTGAGCCAGCCGCCCTTGCCGTCAGCAAAATGCAGCGGACCGGAGGACTCCTGCACAAAAAAACGGGTGCCTTCCGAGCCGTTGACCACAAAGTAGCGGCCGGTTTCGGTGCGGCGAGCTGGCAGCTCTACACAATCCGAGCAGGGGGCATCCCAGGGCAAAATACCGTACTCGGGATGCTGTCGATCGCGCACGGTAGCCAGGCGTTCCAGCTCCGGGCTAACGCGGCGCTCATATGCGTCAAACGTGGAAAAATCGGGTTTGCGGGCTCGCATGCCCGGGGCAATGACCGGGTCATTCGTCTCCATTTGACCAACCTGCTGCGCAGCGAGCGGGCGCCCTTCGCCCGAAAGAAAGGCGGTAAGCAACGCGCCGGCAGCCTGCGCTAAAAACACCTGCCGATACCAGGAAAGTACCCTCACCGGACCAGGAAGATTTCGCCGCGCTTCTCTACCGGGAACCCATCTCCGCCCACCGCAACGATGTTATAAATATAGGTGCCCACTTCCTGCAGCTCGCCTTTGTAGCGGCCGTCCCAGCCGCTGGTCGGGTTGTTGACTTCACTCGCGTTGTTGGACGTGTAGAGCAATTCGCCCCAGCGGCTAAAAATGCTGATTTGGTACTCCAGCACCGCCTGCCCGTAAATGGTAAAGTAGTCGTTAGCGCCATCGCCATTAGGCGAAAAAGCGTTGGGTACGTACAGCAGCGCCTCGCATATTTCAATGACTTCGTACACTGGAAAATTGAGGGTGACAGGGCAGGCTTCTTCCGGGCTGTTGATGACTACCTGGTAATCGCCGGGAGCGCGGACATCCACCACCTGATCGGTCTGGCCGTCGGGAACGCTGGTCCAGGAATAGGTGCTGCCGGGGAAACCGGCGTCTAGTTCTGCGGTGCCGCCGGGGCAAATGGGCAGGCTGTCGCGGAGTTCGCTTCGCGGGTATTCCACCGTTAGGAACACCGTGTCTTCGTCAATGCACCCAAACGCGTTTGTGCCAAACAAGACCGTGAACTGGCTGGTATCCGGTTGCAACACTAAAAGGCTATTTAAACTGGCTGTTGTGTCTGCTACCAACCATTCGTAGGCAAGAATGTCTGGACTGGAACCGTCAAGTGTGAGGCTCTCGCCGATGCACAACGTTCGGTCCGTCCCGGCATTGACCGCGGTGGACGCGACCACTTCCAGGGTCTTGGTGCCCGTGCCAGAGCCGCAAATGTTGAGTCCGAAAATGCTGACATCGTAAGAACCCGGCTCGTCAAACACCATGCGAATAACGTTGTTGGCCGTGTCGGTAACCGTGCCGCCACTGACCGTCCACTCGTAAAAGGTTTCCGTAAAGAAAGGTACGCTCAGCACAATGGTGTCGCCGGTGCATAGTGGACTCGGTGCCGTAATGTTGACGATGGGCACGTCAATGACGTCAATGGTGGCTGTATCAGACCAGGGGCCGGCGCATCCAAAGTTGATCTCGCGAACGCGAATAGCCAATTCGCCCGTAAAACCTGCCAAATTGACCAAAATGGGGTTGAAGGCCCAGATGAATGGTGTGCCGCCAGGCAGGAACTGGAACTGATACCGCGATCTAATGTTGTAGGGCGACACCAGGAAACTGGCCAAACCGCCTTCGCAAACCAGCGTTTCCGCAGGCGTCAGGGTGGGCGGATCGTCAGCAGGCGCGCCGATGGTCAGGTGAATAAGCGTGCCCAGGCTGTTCTCCGGGTCGGACGAACACTCAGACACAATGCGCATATACCAGATGCCCGCATCAAGGCCCAGCGCGAGCAGGTCAAAATACCCCGGGATAGTAATAGTTACGATTGTGTCGCCGTCTGCCACCACCAGACCAAGTTCGCCGTAACTGACTTGCGTAAAAAACATAGTTTCTAATATCTCTACCACGAACACATTGGTGTCGCAATAGTCAATCAGGCTTTCCCAAATGTTGACGCCAATGGGCACGTCAACCGTCACGCCGGTTTCTTCAGTGATGCAGACAAAAATATCCTCTATTTCATTTGTTTCTATATCACATTCCTGAATACAGAAAGGGCCCCATACCGCGCCAATGGTCGCAGGGATGTTGCTCACTACGCGAATGTAATACCCGCAACCCGGCGGCACCGTAGGCACCAGGCCCGACACTGTGCCCGGCAGCGAACCGAGCAGCGGGTCAAACGTGGCCGAACTGCTGAGCGTGCCAATGGTGACCGGACTGGCAAAACTGCCCGTGGAATCGCTTAATTGAGCTGTGTAAGTATTGCCGGCAATGAAGGCGCCGGTGGAAAAAAACGGTACATCAATCACCGAATTGACGCACACCGCGTTAGAGTCAAGCGTAACGGCAGGCTGCAATGTGGTGATGGTGTTTGGACAATCCTGAATCTCAAAACACACCGAAGCAATGCCGGTGATAACCGGTAGCGGAGAAACCCTGACCAGCCGGATGCGATAACAGGGATTGGGTACGGCCGTGCTTGGAATAGGCAACGTGAAAACACCACCAAGCGTTGCGGCATCGCCGATGGTGAACACGCCCAGGCTGGTGGGCGTAGCCGGGAACGTTCCGCCCGGCGCGGAAAGCTGAATCTGGTACTGCCCGCTGCAAAGAGGTTCGGAAATCTCCCAAAACAAAAGCACGTTGGAGGCTTGGCAAACCGGGTCTGGCGACACCGACGTGATTTCTATGTCAATAGGATTGAGCACGGGATCATACGTAGCCACGAGCACCGCGTCGTCCACCGAAAAAGACGTGCTTTCGGTGGAAGTACCTCCGTTGTTGACCCAACGGAAACCAAACTGCAGATCCTGCACGTTTTCAAACAAGGGATCAGCAATGGATTCAAATTGCCAAAGCTCTTTTGCGTTGTACTTGCTCAGTCCAACGGGCGTCCAGGGACCGCCATCAGCGCGGAAATACACCTGGCCGTAGTCGTTGGTATTGCCATCGCACGTATAAAAGAAACTGAATGTCACATCCGTGAGCCCGAGCGTGCAATAGCTACCGGGAATTTCCGCAAAGGCATCGGAGGCGGCCGCCGGATCGTAATTGGCGTTCTGCACGGCCGGTGTTCCGCTGTCCGCAATGTGCAGGTAGCGGCTGTTTGGCGCGCTGTTAATGGTGCCGAAGTAGGTAGAGTCCTGGCTCGGCGTGCGCGGGTAAATTCCCCCACCCAAATACTGGTTGTTGATGACCCAGCGGTTTGGACCGGTGCTACCGCCCAAACTGGCGGTATTCAGGTCGAAAATGGAGGTGCTGCCCTCAAATGTTTCGAAAAACAATTGGAAGGTCTGGGCATGGCTGAATAACGCCAACAGGGAGGCCAAGCCGGCGAGTAAGGTCCTTTTCATGGATAACGATCTCCTCTAAAGTAGACAAAACGCGGAAATTATCGCGCTCGGCGTCAAGTTGTGGGCGCCGTTGCCGTCTCCGGGCTGCTTGGCGTCCAGCATTGGAGGTAGCCCCCACCCCCCGCGCCGCAGAGCTTGACCAAGGCTCCGAGGGGAATTTGTAGGGCTGCCGGCCCGGGGCTAGCTCCTACCCCGGTTCCGGCTCCGGCTGCGAC
>CAYSDI010000018.1:0-14680 GCA_964429745.1 uncultured Chitinophagales bacterium
AATACGCCGTCGTGCTCCCCGCGCCCCCACTTCCCCCGGAAGCGGAAACAGTGGTATGCCTATAGCGCAATTCATCGCGCTCCACGGTTAGCTCGCGGATAGTGCGCTCGGCGCGCTTGCGGAAGCGGCGCTCTGCCAGAAAGGCGGGCAAAACGGCCATGCAGGCTAACAGAATGCCAATGAATACGCAGGTAAACAGCAGCAGCGCCAGCGACACACTCCAGCCCCAGACGGCAAACTGAAACTGCACAGTATCCGCGTTTTGCAGGGTAAACCACACCACAATCAGCATGAAGGCACCAATGGCGGCCAGGGTAAACAGGTGGCTTTTATTTTGCTTTTCCTGCTTTAAATCAGAACTTGCCATGTTGCAATATTTTATGGACAATTCGCCTGGTCCTCAAGAAGGGAACTGGCGTTGATCATCTCAAAGATAAGCCCATTTGAGTCGGCAGCCTGTCGGGCGAAGGGGGTAGTTGCTTCGTCCCAACGGCAGCAACAACGCCAACCACCGCGCCCCGCTTTCCCTCCACCTGCCCTAACTTGCGCACAAAGCCCCCTCTGCCCTCATGGATTTTTTGGATTGGAAGCTGTTCACCCTTGGAACCTTTACGCTTACGCTGGGCAGCCTGCTCAGCGGTGTGGTGGTCATTCTTTTAGCGCGAATTGCCTTTGTGGCCATCCGCCGCGTGTTCCTGACCCGCTACTTTCGCCGCAAGAAAATGGACGAAGGGCGGCAGTTCGCCATCAGCCAGTTGGTCAAGTACGTGGTTTATGTGCTGGCGTTTTTTGTGGCTATCGAGACCGTCGGGCTCAACATCACCGTGCTTTACGCGGCCGGTGCTGCGCTGTTGGTGGGCCTGGGCATCGGCATCCAGCAGACCTTCAACGACTTTATGTCGGGCATCATTTTGTTGATGGAAGGGTCCATCAAAAAGGGCGACTGGTTGCTGATCGGCGACATGGAGGGCAAGGTCATGCGCATCGGTTTGCGCACGTCGCTGATCCAGACCCGGCGACGCATTGCCGTCATTGTGCCCAACTCAAAAATCACAATCGAAAACGTGATCAACATGAGCCACGGCAACGCGTTTATCCGCTACGACATCGCCGTGCCGGTAGCTTATGGGTCCGACACCCGGCAGGTAGAAAAAATCCTGATTGATTGTGCTACCCGACACTCTGGCGTCATGAAAGCACCCGGACCCTTCGTGCGGATGGTGGATTACGGTGAATCGGCGCTAAAATTTGAGCTGCACTTCTGGAGCAACCAATTTCAGCGCATTGTGGACGTCAAGTCCGACCTCCGCTTTGAAGTAGAGAAACGCTTGCGCGAAGAGCACATCACCATTCCCCTGCCGCAACGGGATCTGCGCATCATCAGTGGCACACCGGTCTCGCCCCCCTAACTGGTCAGGCTGCGGATCTTCTCCAGCAGTGCCGCTTTGCGCCGCACCGAAACGTCGAGCAGGCTTCCATCATCCATTTCCACCTGACCGGAACGCCCTTTTAAGTAACTGCGCACATGGCGCAGGTTAATGAGGTGGCTCTGGTGAATGCGAAAGAAATCCTTGTCGCCGAGCAACTCCTCTACGTGCTTGAGGGTTTTAGACACGAGCAACCGACGGCCGCTGGTCAAGTGGAAATTGGTGTAATTGCTGTCGGCCTCGCAGCGCACAATTTCCTGCAGCTTCACAAACTGATAGCCCCCCTGCGACGGCAATACGATTTTGTGAAAATCTTCGCGCCGGTTTTCCTGCAAGGTTTCCATGCGCTGGGCACGGCTGCCGGCATCCAGTTTGTTGCTGACTTTTTCTACAGCCTGCTTGAGCTTGGACACGCGGATGGGCTTGAGCACATAGTCAACCGCTGAATATTCGAACGCCTTGACTGCGTATTGGTCAAAAGCGGTGACGAAAATGACATCAAAGTCCACTTTCGGCACCATGTCGAACAGGCGGAACCCGTTGTTCACCGGCATCTCCACGTCCAGAAACACCAGTTCGGGTTTCTCGGCTTCAATAAGCAGCACGGCAGCGGTTACGCTGTCGGCTTCGCCCACCAGTTCTATCTGGGGACAATATCGCTCCAGAAGTTCACGAAGAAACTCCCGGCCTTTCCGCTCGTCTTCGACGATCACGGATCGTATCATGGCTACCTTCTCCATCGGTCACCCTTTTTTGGCTATCCGTTAGCATTGGGATCGTCAGCACGACCCGGGTTCCCGACCCCCCTTGCTTTTTCCTGTCAAAAACCTCCATTCCCACCTGTCCCGGATTCACTTTGTTGAATACTTGCAATCGGCTCCGGGTTATCTCCATGCCAGACGAGCGGTGCTCCTCCGGTTTCCACTGTTCACTTTCCATGGCCTGATCAATGCCCACCCCGTCATCGTCAATGGTGCACACCAGGTTTTGGCCCGAGAGCGCAAACCGGATGTCAATGTGGCCCACACCCTCCTTGTGCCGCAGCCCGTGCCGAATGGAATTTTCCACAAACGGCTGAATGAGCAGCGACGGCACAAAGGTATGCTCGATGTCCACACCTGCACCCACTTCAATCTGGTATTCCAGCAACTCGTCAAAGCGCATCTTTTCCAGCATTAGGTAGGTGTTCAAAAACGCAATTTCGTCGCTCAGCGGAATAGCCATGTGCTTGGAATTCTCAAAACTGCGCCGAATCAGGTCTCCGAACTCTCCAAGATAGTCTAAAGCGCTTTCAGTATCGTTGCGCAATATAAATTGTTGAATAGAATTGAGCACGTTGTAGATAAAATGAGGGTTCATTTGGGCGCGAAGGGCCTTCTGTTCCGTCTCAGCCAATTGCTTTTCCAAGATCAGTTGTGCCTCGCGATGCCGGGCCCTTCGCCGGGTTTCTGCCCAAACCAGCCCGATGCTGAGCCCCAACACCAGCAAACCCGCCAACACCTGATAGCCCCGCTGCTGCCAGATGGCGGGGTGAATGTTCAGCCGAATGCGCTCCGTAGTCGGGCTCTCCATGCCGTAAATGTCCACCGAACGCAATTCCACCGTATAAGTACCCGGCGGCAATTTGGACAGGCGCAATTCGCCAAATTCGGTCTCCTGCCATTGCTCATCCAGGCCCAAAACACGGTAGCGGTAGCGGATGCGCCGCGAATCCGAAAACGCGATTGCGCTAAAACGCACCTCCACGTCATTCTGAAAATAGGCCAGATCGTAGGCTGGCAACAGCAGCGTATCGCGGTTGTTGATGATCAACGCCGTGATTTCCAGGCCGGGATTGGTGCGCGGCTCGCGCGTGATCAGGTCGCTGGGAAAGAAACTCAGGCCCGCATTGGTGCGCAGCCAAATGGTGTCGCGCAGCTCCAGCCCTCCGCGCACTTCGCCAATAATAAGCCCATCATTTTCATATAAACTAAATACATCAAACGTGCGATTGCTGTAATCCAGTTGGCTAAGCTTGTTCACGCCATTGGACCCAATGACCCACACATCGCCATATTCGCCAAGCCAGACGTCCACCAAACTGTTTGAATTCAGGCCTTGTTCAGTGCCAAAGCGGTGCAGCGAATCCTGGTCCCAAAAGTACAGGCCCATGCCGTAAGAACTCATCCAAACCTGGTTTTTGCCAGGCAGACCGGCCATTCCGCTAATGATAAGTTTGCTGGTTTCGGTGTTCGCCACCAGCGTATCAAAACGTTTGTTATGGTATCCTAAAAGTCCGTCCATCGTGTAGAGCCAGGTCCGGTTGAGCAGGCTGTCGTACCAGGCCACGCGCGTTGGACCGGCAAGCAAGCGGAAGCGATCCGCCGATAGTGCTGCCTGTTGCCCATCCAATTTAGTTCGAAGGGCCAGCGCTCCCGACCAGTCCACTTGGTAAAAGCCCGCCGAAGTGGTCACGAACACACTGTTCCCAGGCCCGCGGATCAGTTTGTAAGGATTGCCCAGGCTGTTCAAGCGCAGCGAATCGCCATTGGGATGACGCGCCACCAAAAAGTTCGCCTGCCTGCTCCTGGACAAACTCCACGACACCCCGTCAGGGGTTTGCAGCGCGCGGTCAAAGAGCTCAGCGAGTCGTCCTGCCGCGTCCCCGCGCACGTTGCGCACCTGCCGCGCCCGATAACTCAATAAAAACAAGCCCGCGGCATCCGTGCCTACCCAAAGGTTGTCGTCGCGGTCCTGAAAAATCTCCGTCACGCTTTCCTCTTCCATGTAGCGCACCGGCTCCCCAGCTTCCAATTGGTCCGCCCCAAAAAAGTAGAGCCCACCGCCGAATGATCCCAGCCACCAATTTCCCTCGGGATCAATAAACACGGTGCTTAAATCAATGCTGCCTTGCAGCATCCGCGTCAGCGCGGGATAGACTGGAACCACGCCGCTCTCCTTCAGCTCCAACACCTTGTCGGTGGACACATAAAACAAGCGCCCCTGCGGATCGCGATCCAGGTATTGTCGCTTGGCAAACACTTCATTCTGGACCATCGTATCCGTTTTCCCTCCCCGGCTGCGAAACAAACCGCGCCCATTGCCATACCATAGGGTATGTTCACTGTCCGCGTGGAACAAAACCGCTCCAACTTCAGGCCGCGACCTTTGAGGGCGATCCCCTTCTAAAGTACCTTTTGCGTTACTACTGACTTCAACCCGCACCAGGGTGCTGCCTTCCACCTTCCAAATGGACTTGGAAGAACTCAGGTACAATTCGCCGGCTTGATTTGCCGCAAAAGACGTTAGGCGCTCCTCCTCCGCCGATTCAGGCAGCCGCACCAACGTAAAACTCCCGTCTTTCCAGTATCCCATCCCCGCCTGAAACAACAACCATATCCGTCCATCCTGGCCCGGATACAAGTCAATTACGGAATTGCCCGGCAAACCGTCCAGCACGCTGTAGGTCTTGAATGCGCTCCCGTTGTAGCGGCATAGCCCCAGTTCCGTTCCAATCCAAATCAGTCCGCGACTATCCTGCGCAATGTCAAAAACTTTGCTCGACGCCAGCCCATCATTGACCGTAAAGCGCTCAAAACGGAACTCCTGGGCGTGCAACCTTGGGGTTGAGCCCCAAAAACAGGCCAAACCCAGGACCAGAAACAAAAGTGCCTCTCGCTTAAACCATGTTTTCCCTTTTCGCTGCACATTCGAAAGATACGGCAGCCTCCACAATGTGCTCCCGCATCCCATGCCTTAAACCCGCCCGCTATTGCCGCACAATCTTCCGGGGAAGGGTCGCTGTGCCATCCGCAGCGCGCAGGTGCACCAGATAGAGCCCAGCGGGTTGCGCCGTCAGGTCGAAGGGGGTTGTTTGCTCGTGCCACTGCCTTAGCACCTCCCGCCCGTACAGGTCGTGTACCACGAGCCAACCCGCCTGGTCGCTTTGGAGGGTATAGAGACCGCTACTGGTAGTAGGGAAGACGGACCAGTTTTCAATCGGTTTTGGAGGATTGAATAGTCCCGTCTGGGTGGTATCCTGCGGGGAGAGCGTATCACAGGGGCTGCCTACCAGAGGGCCAAGGTCGTAGTTGGCGAAGTTGGGGAGGGAGTAGGTGAGATTCTCTCGACCATTCAAGTCAATACCAAACGTATCAAAGTTACAAGCTAAACCAACTAACTCTGGATATCTAATTACTCCTAAGTGGGATGTTAAACCATCAATTCCTTCTGTACCTGGTGCGCGTCCGTAAACCATAATTATTTCTCCATTACTATTCAATTCAAGTTGACCACCACTGAATAAGAAAAAGCTAGGTCCACTCAGTTTTAAGATTAAAGAATCTCTAAGTACAGGTAGTGTTGCATCGATTTGGTAAAGACCTATTTTGTCTGCAGTAGAATAATAAAGTTTACTTCCACTTTGCGAGAATGCAAGTCCATAGCAGTTAACAAAACACTCCCTCGTTCTTAGTGTGTCAACTAGTTCAAGCAATCCAGTACATCGATCAAAATCGTATAGTGCAATTATAGGTCGATTAGGAAAGCAAACAGCACCTGTAGTAGCAACAGCAACCTTTGAACCATCCAAAGATGCAGTCAATTCACCTGCTACGGCCCCACGAAAACCAGCAGGTTGATTAAATGCATCAAGAAATCCATTTGGAGTCAGCAATAGCGTAGAAAATTGTGTGCTTTCTGAATTTCCCTTCCTGACTACAACCCACCAATCTCTGCCATTTCCATGCTTAATGGCAAGCAATTGTTCACATACAGCAAATTCAAATAAATTAATATTTTTAAAACCTTCAACAACCCCACCCCGGCCTTCATCCAAACTCAAATCTATTAATGAATAGTACAACTTGTTGTCATCCTTATCTATATAAAAGTATATATATACACTTTCTGTCGAGTCTCCAGGAAAGGGAAGAAATATGGAACCATTTGTTACAGAGGAGGTTGAATATACATCCGTTGGGACAATAATGTCGCTGTTCCACAAGTATTCAAAGTCTCTATTCCAAATGCTTACTGAATTTGAATAAAATAACAACTGCCCCGTAGCATCTGAAATGCACGAAGCCCCCTCCCAGGCAGCGTAATCTTCAACGAAAGGTAAAACCTCAGGCTCACCTTCAGTGTACTTCACATGATACCCATCGCCAAAAATCCAATTCGCTGTCCTCCCCTGAGCTGACGATATCATGGGGAGGAACAACGCCCCCAGCAACAACCACCCGGCAAACCACTTTCTACCTACTTGTGCATCAACAAATCGCATACCCAAAAGCAGAGAAAAAGTACGCATGGCAGGAGGTTTAATGCTTAAGAATTGCCAATATTACCCCCCCCTAACACCAATCCTGCGAAACACCCAGCAACTCCGCACTCCTTTGCCACAAAGCGTGCTGCAATTCCGCCGCTCCCCCCCATCGCGCTGAGCGGGCGGGTTTGCAACGCACAAAATATTCGCCGCTAAAACCGGAAGCCGCGGCATCGGCCGCCAAATAAACAGAGGTTCGTGCGCCTTTCTGAGCCGAAATCATGAAAATGCGGCCTACACCGTAAAGCGCGCGATACATGGGCGACCAGGTTCGGGATATGCCTGTATCCACCACGCCAGGGTGCAGCGAATTAGCAACCAAACCAGTGCCCGAAAGCCGTCTGGCAAGCTCCCGGGTAAACAACACGTTCATCAATTTGCTGCGCGAGTAGGCGGCAAAGGCAGAATAACCCTTTTCGAAATTCAGGTCATCGATGTCAAAACGGGCCAGCGGCAAACGATGCACAGCAGAGCTCACCGTAACAATGCGCGCTCCGTCACCCGCTGCCTTCAAGGAAGCCATAAGCCCTATCGTCAAAGCATAGGTTCCCATATGGTTGGTGGCAAAGGTTGCCTCCAACCCTTCAGCGGTCAGCGTTCGCGTAGGGTAACCCATGAACCCGGCGTTGTTGACCAGCACATGCACAACGTTAAAGTCCTGTCGAATGGCCATCGAAACCGCAGCAACTTCCTGCCTTAAACTCAAGTCGGCCAGGTACACTACGGGCGCAGCACCAGTGGCTACATCCGCGATCTTGCGCCGCGAAATTTCTGCCCGCTCCGCCGAGCGGCAAACCATAATAATTCTTGCGCCGCGCGCAGCCAGCTCACAAGCCGTAACTTCTCCTATGCCTCCGCTGGCTCCGCTGATCACCATGTTGCGGTGCAGGAGCTGCCGGGGCCAAATGCCCGCAGAAACCGCTGAAGCGTGAGCGGTAGCAGGCCCGCCCACAAAATCCCTCGGGTTGCCTAGCGGTGCATCGTTCGCCAGGTGCTTGATCATGGAGCGATCCGCCATCGGCTCAACTCGCCGGCTCTTTTTCGCCAACGCGCCGCCAAACCATGGCGCTCGCGCCCAGAATGGCCGCTTCAAAATCAGGAAGTGCCGAGGGAAGCACCTTCACCTTTCCCCGGTAAACGGGCAACAGATTGGCTTCAAAATGTGCGATGGTGGGCTCAAACAACAAATCGCCGGCCTTGGCCAGGCCACCGAAGATGAAAATAGCCTCCGGACTGGTGTAGGCCACCGAATTGGCCAGCGCCAGACCCAAAATTCGGCCGGTATCCAGGAAAGCTTCCACCGCCACCTGATCGCCCTTCATGGCGGCATCGTAAATAGTCTTGGAACTCAGTTTTTCAGGCGGCAAATCGCGCAAGGTGCTCGGGTCGGTGCTTTTGGCCAGCCGCTCCACGATGGTGCGTTTAACCCCGGTAGCGGAAACGTAAGTTTCCAAACAGCCCTTTCGGCCGCAGCCGCAGGTACGCCCTTCAGGGAACACGATGGTATGCCCGAGTTCACCGGCAAAACCGTCGTGGCCGCGCACCATTTGGCCATTGACCACAATGCCGCTTCCCACGCCCGTGCCCAGCGTAATCATAATAAAATCGCGCATACCTTGCGCAGCGCCGTAGATCATTTCGCCCACGGTGGCTGCATTGGCATCGTTGTCCAGGTAGGCGGGCAGTTTCAATCGCTCCTCAAACAGCCGCGCCATGGGAATGACCCCTTTCCAGGTCAGGTTGGGTGCGAACTCAACCGTGCCGCGGTAATAATTGCCATTGGGCGCCCCGATGCCCACGCCCACCAGTTCGCAAGGTTCTCCCACTTTTTCAAGCAGGTTGCACAAGGCGGCAGAAACGCTGTCCACGAACTCTTCCACATCGGGATATGCCCGCGTGGGAATGCTGTGCGTGGCCAGCACCTGGCCTTCGCGGTCCACCAGGCCGATAGCCGTGTTGGTGCCTCCAATGTCGATGCCTCCGGCAAGTTTTTTCATAGCACTGAGGTCGCCCCGCGGTCAACGCACGGCAATTTCATCTGCAAATAGCCAGGTGGGACTGCCGGCTGCTTCATGCCAGGGCGGACACACCCCGTAATTCTCGGCGACGACCCGGACGTAGCGGGCCTCCCTCGCCTCAAAAGAAACCACGAAGGTACGGAACATGCGCTTTCTGTAAGTTGGAGAATCAACGGGCGAAGGGGGGCTGTTGCTCGTGGCGGCCAAGGTCCATTCGCCCGGCTTCAATGCCGTAAAAACCTGAATCCGCGTAGGAAGAAAAATCCATGCATTGATGTACTGATAGGCCCCCAGCAGCACGCTGTCTACCGGCTGGGCCTGCCCCAAATCCAGCGTGGCATCCAGATTCTGGCCGAAAAAGCCCTGCCAGATTCCATCGCGAAAATGCTCCGTGCCCAACCGCCCGTCCGTCAGTGCTCCGGCGCCGCCGCCGTTGTAGGGCTCGGTCCAGGGCTGGGCCAGCACAGGAGCCCTGCCCGTGGCCCGGTGAATCCGGAATTCGCGGGTCTGCGCAGCCCCCCAGGCCTTGCCCCGGCGAAACGCCCGCGCACTGATAACCGCATCGCCGTCCAGCAGGCTTACATGCGCCCCGGAAGCCGTATCGGTGTCAAAATGCGCGCTGCTGGTGTCGGGCTCGTAGCGACCCTGGCCAAAATACACCGCCGCATCCGCGGCACCAGGCACCAGGCGCAAATCCACCCAACCGCCGGGATTCGGGGTGGATACAAACGCCAGCGGAACGGTCTCTGCCCCATACGCCACTCCGAGCCGGTCCAGGCGGGTATAATGATGTTGCACATCCTGATGGAAGGCCTCCCAGGAGCGGGCTTGCGGACCGCTCCAAAGCACTTCGGCCATGGCCAGCAACCGGGGGAAGAGCCTATCGTCCAGCGCGGCCTGGTCCGGGATGTGCTCCGACCACGCATTGGCCGCGCCGCCCAACACCAATGCCTGTTCGGGTTTGCCGCGATAGCTCGCCGGCACCGGGTGGAACTCGTACACCTTGCGCAAGTCAATGCTCTCCAGCCCGTAGTCAAAGTACGCATGCGACGTGGGCGACACCACAATCTCTCGTCCTGCTTTCAGCGCGGCCTCTGCGTGCTCCATGCCCCGCCAAACCTGCACGACCGCCGTGGGATGCAACAGCGGCCCTTCGCCCGTTTCATCCCAGCCAATAACCCGGCGGTTCGCCAGCGCCAGGCTATCTGCGATGCGGCGCAGAAACCAGCTCTGCAAGGCGTGGGAATCTTCCAAACCGAGTGCTTGTTGCCGCGCCTGGCATTTGGGGCAGGCCTCCCAGCGCGCGGCAGGGGCTTCATCGCCGCCCAAATGGATGAATTCCGAGTCGAAAAGGGCCGTAACCTGCCCCAGCACCTGGTCCAGGAAGGCGAAAGTGGCTTCGTTGCCGGCGCAAAAAATCTCTTTGCTCACGCCCCAGTCGTTCCAAACCGGATGCGGCCCACCCGTGCAGGACAACTGGGGATAAGCGCTCAACGCCGCCTGGCTGTGCCCTGGCATTTCAATTTCCGGTACCACGCGAACGTGACGCGCGGCGGCGTAGCGAACAATGGATTTGATTTCTTCTGCCGTATAAAAACCGCCGTAGCGACTGCCATCGGGCTCCGTCCGCCAGGAGGCCTGCTCCGCCAGTTTTGGATACGCATCCAGGGCTAAACGCCAACCCTGGTCGTCGGTCAGGTGCCAGTGCAGCACATTCATTTTGTGGTAGGCCAATTGGTCAATGACGCGCATGACTTGCGCCGGCGTCCAGAAATGCCGTGAGGCGTCCAGCAACAGGCCGCGCCACGCAAATGCCGGGGTATCCAACACGGTACAGACGGGCAGGTGGCGGGATGCCCAATAGGAATCCGGCTCGTCCGGGGGGCGGTTGTTGGCAAAAAAGTTTTCGCGACGCGTCAGGTCGTCATCCAGCATCTGGCGAAGGGTCTGTGTGCCGTAAAACAACCCCGCGGCCGCCGCCGCCCTAATTTCAATGCCATCCGCGGCAATGAATAATCGGTAGCCTTCATCGCCGAGTACAGGCCCGTTGGAGGAACTTGCTGCTGGCTCCAGCCGGAGCAAAATGCAGTTGCGGGGCTCTTGACCGGGGTCGGCGGTGTGAATGCTGACGGGTTTGTCCAGGTACTGCCCCAGCCAATCGGCCAGGTGTTGTGCTTCCTGACGGGCCCCTTCGCCCGACCAAAAAATGCGCAAATTAGTGGGCAGCGTGAACTCGCCTTTGCCCACCTGCACTTGGCTCGGGGCCGGCAATATTCCGGGCGAAGGGCTGCTTTCCGCTGTGCTACCGCGCTGCTGCAGCCGGGGCCACAGCAGGCCAAGAGTCAGCAACACCAAAGCTAAGAGCACGCTTTTGCCCGCGGCGGAACGCCAAAATGTAAGCAACCGTTGGTTCATGCGCCAGCGGGCCTCCAACCGCGCCAGCCGTAAAAGGCCACATAAGCGTAACCGACCATCGGCACCAAAAAGGAGGCTGAAATGCTGACGGTATCAGCCACGTAACCCTGCAGGAGCGGCAACAGCGCACCGCCAAAAATGGCCATGACCAGCAAGCCTGCACCGCGGCTGGTGGCGTCGCCCAGTTTGGCAATGGCCAGCGTAAAGATGTTGGGAAACATGATGGAGTTGAACAGGCCAATGGCCAACACGGACCATAACGCAACTTGTCCTGAACTGGTCATGGTGATAAAAAGTAAAGCAATGGCGCAGAGTGCATTAATCATGAGCAAGCGCTGCGGCTTAATGAACGCCATGACTGCTGTGCCAGCAAAACGGCCCAACATGGCCGCGCCCCAGTAAAAGGAAACCAGGTAACCAGCGCGCTCCGGCGATATGCCACCCACGCGTTCTGTTCCAAAATAGTTAACCAGAAAACTTCCTACGGAGACCTCCGCGCCCACGTAAAAAAAGATGGCCGCGATGCCCAACACCAGGTGCCGCTGCTCCAGTGGTTTCAGGTGCGCTTTGGTACTGACGCCCGGTACAGGCAACTTCACCACCATGAAAATCAGCCCGAAGGCCGCCAGCGCAAAACCTAAAAAGACATACGGAACGCGCACAGCATCTGCCAATGCCGCCTGGCTTAGCCCTTCCGTATCGCGCAAAATGAACCAGGCTGCGAGGCTGGGCGCAATGGTATGGCCAAGTGAGTTAAACGCCTGGCTCAGGTTGAGACGCTGCGCCGCCGTTTCTTCTGAACCCAACAAGGCCACAAAGGGATTGGCCGCAGTTTGCAGGATGACGATTCCGCTGGCCAGCACAAACAACGCCCCTAAGAACAGCGGGTAACTAATGAGTCGCGCTGCCGGGAAAAACAAAAAACAACCCAACGCCATAATACCCAGCGCAAAGACAATGCCTTTGCGGTTTCCGACGCGCTCAATGAGCAACCCTGCCGGAATACCCACCAAAAAATAGGCGCCAAAAAAACAAAACTGCACCAACCCAGCTTCGACATAGCTCAGCGTGAAGAGATTTTTCAAATGCGGCAACAGAATGTCATTGATGGCCGTGAGAAAGCCCCAGGCAAAAAACAACATGACCAAAAAGGCAAAGGGTGTCGAAAAACGAGATTGTCTCCCGTTGAGAGCAGCGGAGGCACCAGAAGGGGCAGGCGAAGGGACAGTTGAAAATGCCAAGATAAGTTAAATTATGTTATGGATTGTAAAACTTATGTTATGCTCTTGCGGTGTTGTAAGCAGCAGCTACCGCTAAGGCATGAGTGCGGTTGCATCTACAAGCTCGTGCTGCCCGGGCCGAGTGAGGGCGTAGTTAAACCCCGGATGAATGGAAAAGGCACCGGTGCGCCCGTGGCGATCCAGGGCCAGAAAGCCCACCTGGCTGGCCTTGGTATCCTGCCGGGCAGCGATGCGCCTCACCGCTTCTTCACAGGCCTGCTGGGGCGAAGCGCCCTGGCGCATCAGTTCCACCACCAGAAAAGACCCGCACACCTTGATCACCATTTCGCCCAACCCCGTAGCAGTAGCCGCCCCGACTTCGCCGTCCACGTAAAGCCCGGCCCCAATGATCGGCGAATCCCCCACACGGCCATGCATTTTGTACGCCAGCCCCGAGGTGGTGCAAGCACCAGCCAGCCTGCCCTGGCCATCGATGGCCAGCAACCCGATGGTGTCGTGATTTTCGATGTTGATGGGGGGTGCGTAGCGGCTCGTTTTTTGCCAGGCCTTCCAGGCAGCACGCGCCTCCGGGGTAAGCAGCTTGGTCCGTTCAAAACCCTGCGAAGCCGCAAACTCCTCGGCCCCCTTTCCCGCGAGCAACACATGCGGCGTCTCTTCCATGACCTTGCGCGCCACCGAAATGGGGTGCATAAAACCCTGTAAAAAACACACTCCCCCGCAGCGCCCATCGTAGTCCATGATGCACGCATCCAGCGTAACGTGCCCTTCCCGATCGGGCAACCCGCCATAACCCACCGAATTGCTCAACGGGTCGGCCTCTGGCACGCGCACCCCCGCCTCTACAGCATCCAGTGCGCTTCCCCCGGCCTCCAACACCGCCCAGGAAGCCAGGTTAGCCGGCATTCCGTGGTTCCAGGTTGAAAGGACGGTGGCAGCATTTTGGGGCTTGGCAATTGGATCCATGGCAGGTTTCATTTCGGGCGAAGGGCTGTCTTGGTTTGCCCAACTCTGTTGAGGAATCAGCGCCAGCCCGCCAGCAGCCAGCAATCCCTGCCGCAGAAAGCGCCGGCGGGGCAAGGCGTTTTTCAAGAGGCGTGTGTTTGTGGTGGGGAGCATGTAAGGGAGATACGAGCGTGTGGCCGGCTTCAACGGTGTCTAAAGCTAAGAAGTTGGCATTAAAGCATTGTGGGGCATGAAGAGCGCTCCTTTTGGCGAAAAGCAGGGTAAAAAATAGCTAGTCGCTCGATTTAGTATGGACAAACGTAGGCTTGGTGGCTTCATGTATTTTTTCGATCCCTTTTCTTCTTGACCCCCTCTTCTATTGCTTTCAGTGATTCAAAATCTTGCGAGTCGGCAGCTTGGGCGTCGGCTTTTTTTCGCTGCTGTCTCTCCTGTAACGTCATAAAGTGCCTTGTTCTGAGTTTCGGCAAAAAACATTTGGGTAGCCTTGTCCAAAGCATCATAGTCGCTACTCAGAGAAAAAAGTTCGCGTACTTTTTGGTAGCGCTTCTCAGAAGCCCATATGTCACGGATTCGCTCCAGCAACTCATCAAAGTAGTCCGGGCGGCCATCCGGGTTCTTGAGGCGTTCATCATCCATCAAAAATCAGATGCATTACTCCACCAAAATCTCATCCGCAAAAATCCAGGCTTTCCCTCCTGCTCCTTTGTGCTCGGGCGGGCAAGTGCCGCGATTGAGCGCGCGTACACGGACATAGCGGGCGTTCCCACTAGCCGCCACCACAAAATCATGGCGAAGGGCTCCCGACGCGGACCACGGCTGAGGAGCGTTTGCGCTGCCAAGAGTCTGCCAGGACTGCCCGTCCAGCGAAACCTCTACCAACACCTGTACCGGGTAAAAAATCCAGGCGTTTTCGTCTTGCAAAAAGCCGGCTGCAACCCTTTTCACGGGCCGGACGCTGCCTAAATCAAGCGTGGCTTCCAGATTCACGCCTTCATAGCCTTGCCAGAAACCGGTGCGAAAATCGGAAGGGCCTCGCAAGCGGTCAACGAGCGCCAAGTCACCGCCAGCGGAGTATTGCGGTGCGTAATCCGTGCCGAGTTCCAGACCGATATCTTCTTGCACGCTCGCAAAGCGCGACACCTGCTCCGGACTGAACAAATGTTCAGTCGTGCCGTCTGCGCGCTTGCGTTGCCCGTAGGCGCGGAAAGCGATGGCAGCATCCGAGCGGAAAACCAGCGGCTCGCTGTAATCGCGCCAGGTAGATTCGAACTTCGTACCGGTAGCCGTTCCGGATTCTGAATCAGACTCTGA
>CAYSDI010000018.1:14780-24563 GCA_964429745.1 uncultured Chitinophagales bacterium
TGGATGCGGGCCCATTCCCCCGGATCAGCATCCTGAAGCGGATTGGCCAGAATGGCCGCCGTACGCAACACCAGCGGGTCGGCGCAGCGCAGCGCAACCACCAAACTGTCGCGGAAACTGCGCGGGGCAGGGTCTGCGTAGGGCGCCGCCAAAACCGCGGCGGGAAGCGCTAATGCCTGGGGTAGGGCATCGTGGACACCCCACTCGCGCACCGGTTCCGCACTCATGGTCAATTCCAGGCGCCCGCCCTGAACAAGGGTAGCGTGACGGATCACGGCCGAGTCGTAGGGCATTCCGTTCAGCAGGGCCGAAGCCACGTAGGGTCGGTCCGCAGCCTGCCCCGTTGCGATGATTTCGAACACCTTTCCCCCGTCAAAAACAAACCTTATGGTATCAAAAAGCGGGCTGCCCAGCGTATACGACGCTTGTCCGGGGGCAAAGGGGTAAAATCCCGCTGCGCTAAGCACGTACCATGCCGACATCTGTCCGCAATCTTCATTGCCGCAAAGACCGTCGGGCGCGTTACTGTAGAGTTCGGTCAAAATCTGGCGAACCAGTTTCTGCGTTTTCCAGGGCTGACCCAGGTGTGCGTAACCGTAGGCCATGTGGTGCGAAGGCTCGTTGCCGTGCGCGTACTGCCCGATCAGGCCCGTGATGTCAGCCTGCTCGCGGCCGGTGGTGGCGGGGTTTGCCGAAAAGAGTGCGTCGAGGTGCGCGGCGAGGGCTTCGCGTGCGGTAGGTAGATGCTGGTCCGTTCCAGCCAACATGGTGCCGTGGCCACGCAAATCATGCGGTGCGGCAAAACTGTACTGCCAGGCATTGGCCTCCGTGTAGTGAAAGTTGACTTCTGCTGGATCAAACGGCGTAACAAAACCTCCGTTTTGCCGCGCGCGAAAAAAACCGGTGGCCGGGTCCAACAGATGTTTCCATGCGGTTGCGCGTCGGGCAAACGTATCGGCGATGGCGGTATAAGCGCGTCCGTCCGGCAGAGCCTTTTCTGGCCGCATTCCGCTTTGGTGCTCTGCCGCCAGACCCGCCGCAAGCCGCGCAATGCACGCATCGTCATAGGCATACTCCAGCGTTTTTGACACCGATTCGGCTTCCGCATCGGCGGGGATGTATCCGTAGCGGCGGTACTCCGGCAAGCCGAGGGCCGCACGTTCCGCACTTAGAACCAGCGCTTCCAACGCCAGTTGCGCATCAAAGTCGCGCTGGCCCTTTGCCCAGGCATCCACGATGACCGGCGCGCTGTGGTAGCCGATCATGCAGTCAGTTTCGTAATCGGCCAGCTTCCACACCGGAAGGCGACCGCCTTTCTGGTAGTCGTCCAGCATGGTGCGGATAAAATCGCGGTTTTGCGCGGGCCACAGCAGCGTGTACAGCGGGTGCGCGGCGCGGTAGGTGTCCCACAGCGAAAACACGGTGTAGGGCGTGAATCCATCAGCCTGGTGCACCGCGTGGTCCATGCCCCGGTAGCGACCGTCAGCGTCCACGTACAGGTTGGGCGCACTCAACGCGTGGTAAACCGCCGTGTAGAAGGCCTGTTGCTGCGCGGGTGTGCCCCCGCTGACCGTGACCCGGTTTAGCGCCTCGCGCCAGACGGCCGTCGTAGCCGCGGTTTGTGCGGACCAGTCAAAGCCGGGGATTTCCGCCGCGAGGTTGGTGCGGGCTCCGGCTTCGTCCACCGCTGAAATAGATATTCTTATATAAATCGTATCGGGCGAAGGGCTGTTGCGACTTTTTGCAGCGGGACGCCTTGCTGCTGGCGCAAACGTCACGAGCGCGCGGTTGCCCTGTTGCTGCCAGCCGAGCATCTCCCGGCTGGTTTCCATATGAAAATATACGTGTTGCTTTTTCGCCCAGGCATCCGAAACGCGGTAGCCGGAAAGGCTGTGAGCGCCTGATTGGCGCATTTCAGCAGCCACAACTTTGTCGCGGTGCTCCAGATCCAGCCAGAGGGCGGGGGGGTGCTCGCTTTGCACCGGTGCAGGTGGTGCGGGTTTGGTGCTGTTGCCGGGATTAGTGCTGCTGCTGCCCGCGACCGAGTTGCCGCCGCTGCTGCTGCCTGGATCGGTGCTACCGCTGCCGCCCGCGCCCTCGCCTGCCTCTGCCTCTGTCCCTGCAACCGCCCCTGCCTCTGACTCTGCCTCTGTCCCTGCAACCGCCCCTGCCTTTGACTCTGTCCCTGCAATCGCCCCTGCCGGATAAATCAACCGGTACATCGCCGCCCGGTCGGAGGCCACAATCTCCACCCGAATTCCATTGGCAAGCGTGACGGCATAGTATCCCGGTTGAGCCTGCTCGTCCGCGTGCCGGAATCCCGCAGCGAAGGGGTAAGGTCGAGAAAATGCTGCATCAGCCCACGATTGCCCTTCGCCCGTCGTTAAAAAAGGCATGAGCAGCACGTCGCCGTAGTCGCTGACCCCGGTGCCACTCAGGTGGGTCTGGCTGAAGCCGTAGATGGTGTCGTCGTCAAAGTGATAGCCCGAACAGCCGTCCCAGCCGCTGAGCCGCGTGTCCGGCCCGGCTTGGATCATGCCGAAGGGGCGCATCGCCGCAGGGTGCGTGTGCCCGTGGCCGCCGGTGCCGATGAAGGGGTTGACGAGGGAGAGGGGGTTGGGCAATTCGGTTTGCGCAAGAGCAGGTTGGCTGGCAAAACATGCCAGACTAACTAATACAATTAGTATGTTTGATAACTTATTCAATGAATGGTTCTGCGCTTGCCGTTCGAACAAACATACTTCTTGCCAAGCTTTGGTTGGAGCGTAGGATTGAACGTCTTGGCATTGTGTGTGACTGTGAAGGCTTTGCATAATTCAAACACTTTTTATTTTTTTCTCTCCATTCTTAATCCTCTTTCACTTAGAAAGTCATTTATGTCAATGCAACGAACCCCATTTCTCTTTGAAACTGCTGGAATCTTATTGTTCTTCGTTTTACTTTCGCTGGCAATTAAAGTACAATTATGGACTTTACAATACCCTATCAAATGTGGGTCTGCTTATTCTTTCCCTTCTGCTTGTTTGTGTGCATTTAAGAACCCTGTATTGTACTCAGCATTTATTATTGGTATAGCTTCATTGAAACTTGCTGCGTCAGTCTCAACCACGAAATGCTTTTTCCACTTTTTAACCCACTTCTTTAAAAAGTCCTCTTTTAATTCATAATCGTTGATTTCTTGCTCAACAAAGTCAATTGTTCTGAAGCAACCCTGTTTTATTAATTCTTCAATTTCATCCCAAACTGCAGCAAATACGGGATTATCCTTCTTAAATGTTGAATCAAGCATGATAAGTCCGCTTGTGTCAATTACATAGATCGTATTCCCTTCGCTGAATAATTCCATCATTAAGCGTTAAGAAGTTGTCTGGTTTTGGGTATATAGGACAACTTAACGCCTAAAAAATCAGACAAGTCTTTTATATCTATATGATTCAGGTCATACGCTTTAAAAGCCAACCCGACATAAGTTCTCCCTTTTTCCTGTGCGGCTTCTTTGGCTAAATTTCGACCTTCCGGAACCTTTGCTCTTCCAAAAGGTGGCTTATTCCACTTCTCGTGTTTCTCCTCATAAAATGCTTTGGTAGTAAGTCCATTTTCAAGAAGCCTTCTTAGCATGGCAAGTGGCCCAACATGAAAATGATTGGCTAAATCAACCAAGTCTTTTTTAGCCCACACTTTCCGTCCTTGCTCTTGGTATTCTTTCAAGATTCGCATTTGAAGAAGTTCAGATGTTGGTACTAACACTTCAGCTGCGAATGAATTACACCATTTTTCCAACTCCCATTGCGTATTTATAGACAAATCACTAATAGCACCTTCATTCAATACGATGTGTCCGAGTTCATGAAAAAGAGTAAATATTTTTGAATACGGTGTCTCACCACCTCTTTTTATTCCAATGATGGGAATGAAATCGTCAACAATGGCAAAGCCTCTTACATTATCTTGTGTAAGGCTTAACTGAAACACAACAACCCCTAAAGATTCAATTCTCTCAATGTAGGCATCTAATGCCAATCTTATATTGTTTAATTCTCTAATTTCATTTAAGTGTAAAAGTTGACGAATTTTGTCCGCAACCACTTTTGGGCTTTCCTGAATTGATGCAGACAAGTTGAATTTCGGAAATGGTGTGCCCACTTCTTCTCGCAGTTCTAAGAACGACTGTGCCAATGCCCTGGCTTTACGCACGGCCATGATAGTATTCTCTTGGAAATGTCCAAGCTCGTTTGAATCTACGGTACGCCTGTCTGCAGGTATTGGCTTTTCGTTAGGTGGATTGTTTAATAATAGTGTGGCAATGGTTCGTTTGTAGGTTTTCGAAAATGCTTTTAATTCCTCCAATGTGGGTTGCTTTTCACCCGATTCCAATTGAACCATTCGCTTTGGCGAAATACCCGTACTTTCTGAGGACTGTGTACGGTTCATAGCAAGGCTATCCCTTGCCCAAACAAGGACTTCATGATTTACGATTATATGTATACTATGCTTCATTTATATGATTACAAATTGTCTGTATAGAGTAAACTCAATTGGAAAAGAATTCGTGTCTAAAAGATCTTCAATAAACTCGGGTGTGCCGCATTCTTGTTCTTGCCCGTCAAAAGATTTACTCTACCTAACTCAGGCAAATGCAAATCTTTTATCAACTTAAAATTTTGTACGCGCAGCGAAGATAACATATGTTATGTATTTCTCAAGTTCACAGCAAATAGTTCTTCCTAATACTTATCCTAAAAGTAGGCACAATTCCCCTACCTCCCCAACACACCCCCCAGCTCGAGCACCTTCAGCCCTTCCTCAAAGGCTTTCAGGTCTGCGGGCGGGGGCGGTACGGAACCCGGGAGCCCCCCCCCAGCCGGTTCAAACACCACCACCTTTTCGCGGCCCGGGAGCAGGTCAAAACTATTGTCGCTGAACCAACCGGGCTGGGAAGCCTGGAGCCACACCCCGCGAACCGGCTGGTCGGCGCTCAGGCGCACCTGGGCGGCGCCACCGGGACCGGCTTCTACGCGCCACTGAAGGTTGGGCCGAACATGGGGCCAATCGCCGGCGCGACCGGGATACCAGAAATGCTCGCTGGCTAAGCTGCCCATTTCGCGCAGCTCGGCGTGCACCAAAATGTCTTTGCGCTTGAGCCCGGGCCAATCTTCTGCTGTGCCGGCCCACAACTGCGTTGAGGTCCCTGGCGGTACGTCGGTGAAGGCCGCCAGGTGGTGAAGGCGCTCGCCGGCAGCGGAATACACGCTGAGTTCCCAAACCACACCGGCGGTTTCTCGCCCGTCGTTGACAGCCTGGCAGTGGAGCACGCCGCTGCTGTCGCGGTGCGAACTGACCATCAAGTCGCTGAATGAGCGCCGCACGCGGTACTGCAGCGCCTTCCACCGGCCTTCAACATCTATGCCCGACCACGAGACCGAGGGCCACACATCGTTGTATTGCCAATACAAACTGCCCATGCAGTAGGGTCGCGCGCGGCGTTGCGCTTCGAGGCCCTTGCCCATGCCGTCTGCCTGGAGCCATTGACTAAGATATACGTACTCTGAAAATGTTTCTGGCAAGCGACGGCCGAACTCAGCGCGCATAAAACGATCAACAACCGCTGCTCCGCGCGGGTGTTTTTGATGCGCTTCCAAAAAAGCTTCTGCGGTGTCAAAGCGTTCGGGCAAACTGCCGCGCCACTTGGCGAGCGTTTGCACATCGGGGTAAGCCTGGAAGCCAAATTCACTCATGAACCGGGGAATGGCTGTTTCCATGCTCGCGAAGGGCTTGCCGTCATGCCACACCCACCAATCATGGGCGTCGCCTTCGCTGAGGTAGCGCTTGTCGCCGCGGCCCCAGCGCGGGGACGAAGGCCAATAGTCTATTTCAGGGTTTAACTGGCCCACCAGCCGGGGCAGCAACGACTCAAAAAGTGCATCGTAATCCTGTTCCAGGGCAGCGCGTTGTTCGTTGTTGAATTGATCCTGCCATCCCCAGCGCGCCCAACCTTCTGCGTTCTCGTTGTTGCCGCACCACAGCGCCATGGCTGGATAGCGACGCAGGCGTTTGATCTGCTCGGTGGCCTCCAGGCGAACATTTTCGGTAAACTCCGGCAAGCCGGTTGCGGCTCCCGGATACATGGCGCAGGCAAACATAAAATCCTGCCAAACAAGGATGCCATTGCGGCTGCACCAGTCGTAGAAAACATCTAATTCGTATATGCCGCCACCCCATACGCGAAGCATGTTGATGTTGGAACGCTCCGCGTCGCGCAGCAAACGCTGGTAGTCAGGCACGTAGCCAAAGACGAACGAACTGGTGGGAATCCAGTTGGCGCCGCGCGCGTAAACGGGCACTCCGTTGAGGCGAAAGTAGAAGGATTCAGAGTAGCCTTGAATGTTGGCCGAGTCCGCTTCACGAACCAACTCCACAATCCGCAACCCGACGTTTTGCCAGTCCTGGTCCAGGGCAAGACCGCTCTCCGGGTCCTCCAGCCAAAGCCGCGCACGGTACTGAAAGGATTCGCCCAAACCACGGCTCCACCATAACTTTAGTTGTGTTACGGAAAAGCTAAACTCCAGCATTTGCTTTCCTGTGCGCGTCACCACCGACCATTCCTGACCCGGAAATTCTTCGCCCAACTTGAGCAATAGCGCATGTTCGCCATCAGCCTCCAGTTCCACAAGCGCGGTGACCCACGCTACGTCCGGATTAAACGGATCCTGCGCCCAGCCCCCGGCGGGCGTGACCACCCGCCGCGGCAACAACCCACTGGGCTCGGCCACCAGCGAGTCCAATCGGTAGTGCACGTCTAAAATCCTGGCCCGGTTCCAGGTTTGCAGCGCAGCGTTTTTCCAGATGCCGGCCGTGATGTAGCGAGGCCCCCAGTCCCAGCCGTAGTGGTACTGCGCCTTGCGGGTAAACACCCGACTGCCGCCTGGAAACGCATAACCGCTGCGGGCTTGCAGCGCAGCTTCGCGGGGCCCGGTAGCGCGGAAGACCACCTCCACACTGTTGTGCCCTGGCAACAAAAGCCCTTCCACCGGAATAACCCAGCGGCGAAACATGTTGTTGGTGTGCTTAACGAATACACCGTTCAGGTATATGTCTGCGTAGGTATCCAGCCCTTCAAAAACCATTTCCGGGTGGCCCGAAGCTAAAAGCGTGTCGCTGACGTGCAGGTGGCTGCGGTAAGACCAGTCGCGTTCGCCGATCCATTGCAACGAGTCCTCAACCGTACCGGAAAACGGATGCGGAATGCGCCCCAGCCGAAGCAGGTCCAAATGCAGGTTGCCGGGCACCTCGGCCCTTCCCCAGTCAGCAGAATCGCTGGCTTCGCGGAAATCCCAGTGGTGAAACATCTCGTAGGCGCCGTATTGGGCGTAAAGCGGAAGTTGCCGGCAAAGCAGAACCAGCGCGAGCAGTCCTGGCCAGCAAAAATGGGTTAACCGATTCATTGGCTCACAAATATCGGGTCTAAGGGCTTGCCGTGGCCTTTGCAGCGCATGCCATATTTACAGACCAGCCTGGCATGATCTGGCGGTCAGAATGCGCGCCGGTTCCCAACCTCACCAAGCGACAACGCCTCCGGATTTCGTAATTTCACCGCGCTATGGCGCTGGAAACCACGACCCTGTTTGACGAAGCCGATGCCCTGAGCCGGCAAATAGAAGCCAGCCCAGTGGGCAATGCGGCCGAATTGGAAGCGTTCCGCATCCGGTTTTTGGGCACAAAAGGCCTGCTCAAACAATTGTTTGGACGCATGGGCGAAGTGCCCGGCGATCGCAAGCGCGAGTTCGGCCAGCGCGTGAACGCGGTCAAAGAATTGGCTGAAACCAGGTTCAACGACGCCAAAACGGCGCTCGAAGCCGCCACAGCCAAAGCCGGCCCCGATTTTGACCTGAGTTTGCCCCCCCTTCCCCCGGTGCTCGGTTCCCGGCACCCGATTAACCTGGTTCGCCAGAAGATCGTGGACACGTTTGCCCGCATCGGATACGCCGTCGCGGAGGGCCCTGAAGTGGAAGACGACTGGCACAATTTCACGGCCATGGGCACTCCGGAAGACCATCCGGCGCGCGACATGCAGGACACGTTTTACATTGCCGGCCACGCGAATCTCCTGCTCCGCACGCACACCAGCCCGGTGCAGGCGCGGGTCATGGAAAGCCAGAAACCGCCCATTCGCATCATCGTGCCGGGGCGCACGTATCGCAACGAGACCATTTCGGCGCGGGCCCATTGTGTCTTTCATCAGGTCGAAGGGCTGTACGTGGACGAAAACGTCAGTTTTGCGGACCTTAAACAGACGCTGCTCTATTTTGCGCAAGTCATGTTCGGCGAAAAGACTCAGATTCGCCTGCGACCGTCGTACTTTCCGTTTACGGAGCCCTCCGCAGAAATGGACGTCACCTGCCTGATTTGCCATGGCCAAGGGTGTCCGGTGTGCAAACACAGCGGCTGGGTAGAAATCCTGGGCTGCGGCATGGTGGACCCGCAGGTATTTGAAAACTGTGGAATTGACGCGGAGCGCTACACCGGTTTCGCGTTCGGAATGGGCATTGAGCGCATTGCCATGCTCACCTACGGCGTAGACGACATTCGCCTTTTTACGGAGAACGACCTCCGCTTTTTGGAACAGTTTCGGGCAGAAGTTTGATGGTGACACTTAAATTAGCTTCTGGCTCCCAACGCTTCACTTTCACCCATGTCTCACGCGCTGCCATACCCCGCTGCATCGGCCTCCCGGCTTTCCCCAGTTAACCTGGACCGGCTTAACCTGATCCGCAAGCTTACTCCCCGCCGGCTGTACAACATGAGCCGCGTGCTCAGTTCCTACTACGCCGCGCGGGCAACAGGCAAACCTGTGCAATGGGGCATGCCCTTTTCGGTAAGCTTTGAGCCCACCACCAGTTGCAACCTGCGGTGCCCGGAATGCCCCAGCGGCTTGCGAGCGTTTACGCGACCTACTGGCATGTTGCACCCGGAATTCTTTGAACGGGTCATTGATGAACTGGCCCCGGATTTGCTCTACTTGATCTTTTACTTCCAGGGCGAGCCTTACTTGAACCCTTCGTTCCTGGATATGGCGGCTTACGCTTCGCGCAAGGGCATTTACACGGCCACCAGCACCAACGCCCACTACCTGCACGATGAGAACGCCCGCCGCACCGTAGAATCAGGCCTTGACCGCCTGATCATCTCCATTGACGGAAGCACCCAGGAAACCTACCAGCAATACCGCATCGGCGGCAAGCTCGAAAAAGTGCTGGAGGGAGCGCGCAACGTGGTAGCCTGGAAACGCAAACTCGGTTCCTCCACCCCACACGTCATCTTTCAGTTTTTGGTGGTTCGCCCCAATGAGCACCAGATTGAAGAAGTGCGTAAACTGGGCCGAGACATCGGGGTGGACGAAGTGCGCCTGAAAACCGCGCAGATTTACGACTACGCGTCGGGTTCAGATCTGATCCCGACGCAAGACAAGTACGCGCGCTACCGCAAGGGCGATGACGGGCGCTGGCAAATCAAAAACAAGTTGCTCAACCATTGCTGGAAGCTTTGGCACGCGTGCGTCATCACCTGGGACGGACAAGTGGTGCCCTGCTGTTTTGACAAAGATGCCAGCCATCGCCTCGGCGACTTGAGCCAGACCGGCTTTAAGGAGATTTGGCAGTCAGCGCCCTATCAACATTTCCGGCAGGCGGTGCTCCGCAGCCGCTCGGAAATTGACATTTGCCAGAATTGCACGGAGGGGTTGAAGGTTTGGGCCTGAGGCTGCATGACCGGGCCTGAGCCAGATTG
>CAYSDI010000018.1:24663-26127 GCA_964429745.1 uncultured Chitinophagales bacterium
CTGAGGCTGCATGACCGGGTCTGAGCCAGATTGACCGGGCCTGAGGCTCCCCTAAACCGTCATGATTTCCTTTTCCTTAGCCGCAATGTGGGCATCTACTTTCTCCGAATAGCTCTTGATGAACTGCTGCACGTGCTCTTCAGCGTCGTGGGCCAGGTCTTCGGAGAGACCGTCTTTCTGCAATTGCTTGATTTCGTCGTTCGCGTCTTTGCGAGCAGCGCGCAATCCAATTCGCGCAAGTTCAGCCAGGTTGTGCACCTGCTTGGCTAATTCACGGCGGCGATCTTCGGTCAATTGCGGAATGCTGATGATGATCATCTCCCCGTTGTTCTGGGGGGTAAGGCCAATGTTTGCCGCCAGGATAGCCTTTTCTATGGGCTGAATCATGGTGCGCTCCCAAGGCTGAATAGTCAGCGTCCGCGCATCCGGTATGCTGATGTTGGCCACTTGCGGAAGGGGTGTAGGCGCTCCGTAGTAGTCCACAGACAAGTGCGAAACCATAGTGGGGTTGGCTTTGCCAGCCCGCACTTTGGTCATCTCCACCTCCAGGTGGTCGATGGCCTTTTGCATCTGCTCTTCGCAGGATTCAAATATGATGTCTAGCTCTTCGGTCATAGGTCCCGATGCAATTTAATGAGGTTGATCGGGGCTAAACGGCGTTGGAAATGAGCGTTCCAACGTCCTCGCCCTGCAACAGGCGGGCCAAATTTCCCCGCTTATTCATGTCAAATACGATGATTGGCAGGTTGTTCTCTTCGCAGAGCGTGAAGGCGGTCAGGTCCATAACCTTGAGGCCCTTCTCCAACGCTTCGCGGAAGGTGATGGTATCGTAGCGAATGGCCGTTTTGTCCTTTTCCGGGTCTGCGGTGTAAACACCGTCCACGCGGGTGCCTTTGAGGATGACGTCTGCCTCAATTTCAATGGCGCGCAACGCGGCTGCCGTATCGGTGGTGAAGTATGGGTTGCCCGTGCCGGCACCAAAGATGACCACGCGGCCTTTTTCCAGGTGGCGAATGGCCCTGCGGCGGATGTACGGCTCGCAAAGCTGCTCCATTTTGATGGCCGACATCAGCCGGGTAAACAGCCCCTGGCCTTCGAGCGCACTTTGTAGGGCCATGCCGTTCATGACCGTAGCTAACATGCCCATGTAATCGCCCTGCGCCCGCTCTATTCCTGAGTCGGCAGCCTGCAATCCCCGAAAAATGTTGCCTCCACCGATCACAATGGCCACTTCGTAACCCTGCTCGTGTACGCCCCTGACGTCTTCAGCGTATTGTCGAACCTGAACCGGGTCAATACCGAAGGATTTGGATCCCATCAAGGCCTCCCCACTGAGTTTGAGCAGGATCCGTTTGTATTTGCGCTCCATCGGAGGCCAAAGATAACGAAACAGGCATTACCCTTTTGCGGCGCGGCAATTTTGAAACCGGAGTTTACGTCCTGTAAAGGAGGATTTCAAAATTG
>CAYSDI010000018.1:26227-29230 GCA_964429745.1 uncultured Chitinophagales bacterium
GAGGATTTCAAAATTGGCGCGCAACGAAGTATGAGCGCCTTTTAGAAGGTCTAGCAAAAACAAACAGGCCGGATCCATAAGGACCAGGCCTGTTTGACGTCTCAAACTGTAGCTCTTGAACACAGCAAGGCACGGGGGAAGGGGCCTTGCGGAAAGTAGCAAATTATTCTCCGATGCTAACCCGGTAGAAGCCGGTTACGTGCAGGTCTTTTTCGACGCTGGCGATGGCTTGGGCAACGGTTTTGGAACCGTCTTTTACGAAAGACTGGTGCAACAAGGTGTTGTCCTTGTACCAGCGCTTCAGGGTGCCTTCGGCAATCTTGTCGAGCATGGCTTCGGGCTTGCCTTCGGCTTGAGCTTTCTCGCGACCGATAGTCATCTCGCGGGCTTTGACATTTTCGGGAACGCCGTCCTCGTCAATGGCCACTGGCGACATCGCTGCAATTTGCATAGCCACATCGCGGCCAAGTGCTACAACAGCTTCAGAAGCTTTGTTGAATCCGGCCAGCACACCGATTTTGTGGCCAACGTGGATGTAGGCAATAACTTGCGGTGCGGTTAGGTGCACGTATTCGGCTACTTCAATCTTCTCGCCGATTTTGCCCACCATTTCGGTAACGCGCTCGCCAATGCTCAGGCCACCATCCAGTGGATGGGCCAGTAGGGCGCTCAAGTCAGCGGGTGCGTTGTTCAGCGCCGTGTCAGCAATGGATAGGGCAAAGGCAACAAACTCTTGGTTCTTGGCGACAAAGTCTGTTTCTGAACTCAAGCGGATGGCGATGCCAAATGTGCCAGCGGGATTGGTTAGGGCAATGGCAACGCCTTCCGTGGCATCGCGGTCAGCGCGCTTCTCGGCCACTTTTTGACCCTTTTTGCGCAAGTAGTCGATGGCCGCATCAAAATCGCCATCGGTTTCGGTCAGTGCTTTCTTGCAGTCCATCAGGCCAGCTCCGGTCATTTTGCGGAGCTTGTTGACATCGGCTGCGGAAATCATTACAGACATCGGAATAGTAAATTATCAGACACAGCTTCGGTAACCCTTGGCCGTGTTGGGTGAACGGTTATTCTTCTTCGTCATCCTGAGCAACGCGGGCAACAGCCGCACCGCGCTCGGGCTTTTCGTCGCCAGCGCGCTCGGCATCGGCATGAGCCTGGGCGTCGTCGTCCATGGCTTCGCGGTCAGCCACAGCATCCACTTCGGCCTTCTGCTTCTTGCGTTCTTCCAGGCCTTCGATGATAGCGTGGGTCAGGTAGTTCATCACCAACTGAACCGACTTGGAGGCGTCATCATTGCCCGGAATGGCAAAGTCTACCTTGGTGGGATCAGAGTTGGTGTCCACCAATCCGAAGGTGTTGATGTTGAGCTTGGTGGCTTCGGCCAGCGCAATGTGTTCGTGGCTGATGTCCACGATCAAGAGGGCTGCAGGAAGACGGTTAAGCTGTGCGATGCCGCCGATAACGCGCTCGAGCTTGTTGCGCTCGCGCATGAGCATCAGACGCTCCTTTTTGGTGATGCTTTCGAACGAGCCGTCCGTGGTCATCTTCTCGATGCTCTGCATCTTTTTGATGGACTTGCGGATGGTGGCGAAGTTGGTCATCATACCACCCAGCCAGCGCTCGGTTACGTAAGGCATGCTCACGCGGCGAGCGGCGTCGGCCACAATTTCCTTGGCTTGCTTCTTGGTGGCGACGAACAGGATTTTCTTGCCGGAACGGGCAACCTGGCGGAGGGCCGCGGCGCTTTCTTCCAGTTTCTCCTGGGTCTTGTACAAATCGATGATGTGGATGCCTTTGCGCTCGCCAAAGATGTACGGCGCCATTTTGGGATTCCACTTCTTGCGCAGGTGACCAAAGTGGACACCGGCGTCCAGCATTTCCTGATACGTTGGGGTTTGCATGCGGTGCGGTTTCTTGCTTTTGGCCGATTAACGTTTGGAGAACTGGTCGCTTTTGCGCGCCTTCTTAAGACCGGGCTTCTTGCGCTCAACGACGCGGGAATCGCGGGTCATCAGACCTTCAGCTTTCAGGGCTGGTTTGAATTCCTCATTGACTTTTACCAGGGCCCGGGCTACACCCAGGCGCATGGCTTCCGCCTGCCCTTTGACGCCACCACCCTTGAGGTTCACCTTGATATCAAAGTCCTTTTCCACCTTGCAGATGAACAAAGGCTGCAACGGGGTTTCCTTGAGGTGAACCGGGTTGAAATAAACGTCGAGTTCTTTGCCATTCACAACCACATTACCCGATCCTTTTTTAAGGAACACGCGGGCTACTGCAGCTTTCCGGCGACCGGTGGCGATGATATACTCCATGGGCTTAATTGGGGACCGTTTGGTTCAGTCGGGTAAATCAGAGAGGGTAAACAATCAGATGAGCGGCAGCGGCTTGGGCTGTTGGGCGCTGTGTTTGTGATCGGGACCGGCATACACAAACAGTTTCTTGAACATGGCGCGGCCGAGGATGTTCTTCGGCAACATGCCGCGGACAGCCTTCTCAATGATCAGCTCAGGCTTCTTGTTCAGGAGTTCTGCCGGGGTTACCGACTTTTGTCCGCCGGGATACAGGCTGTACGACAAGTAAACTTTGTCGTTGAGTTTGTTCCCCGTCAACCGGATTTTGTCGGCGTTAACCACAATCACGTGGTCACCAGCGTCAAAATGCGGCGTGTAGTCGGGCTTGTGCTTGCCGCGCAACACGGTAGCAATCCTGGAACAAATACGGCCGAGGGTTTGACCTTCGGCATCGACAATGTACCAGTCCCGCTTGACGGTAGCCTCATTGGCAAAACGGGTCTTGTAACTCAGATGGCGCAGCGTATCCACGTATTCAGCGTTTAGGGTGTTGTGGCTAAGGGACGGCAAAGATAGGCGAGCCGGATCCATCCCACAACGATTTAGGTCGAAAAATTTTCGGCGTCCTCTGCAACTGCCTGATAATCAGCAGAATTATTGCACAAAAATGCTAAAACCCGCTCAGTGGCGGGGTTTTGGCAGATCGCAACAA
>CAYSDI010000018.1:29330-45247 GCA_964429745.1 uncultured Chitinophagales bacterium
CGGGGTTTTGGCAGATCGCAACAAAGTATACCGGGGTTTGGCAGTTCACTAAAAGCCGTCGGCGGCGGCGGCGCTTACGGCATACCCCCCGATGTCGTGGCCCACTGCCACACCCACTTCGCAATCAAAACGGAAGTGAATGCCGCTGTACAAGCGCGACAAACCCGCCTCCTCGGCCTCATTTTCATAGTAGGCTGCTTCTTCCGGGAAAAACGAGGCGAGCACTTCAGCGGCAGCGCCAGAGAACGTTGAATGACCGGAGGTATAGGAGGGGAAGTTGGGAATGCCAAACAGCGTTTTGATTTCGGGATTGGCCTGCGAAGGGCGCGGGTAGAAGTAGTAAAACTTGGTATCCCAACAACTGATTCCGGCATCCTGAATTGCCGTATTCATGTAGGCAAACACTCTCACTGTCCGCAAAGGATTAAATCGATTGGCCAGGATGCTTTCGGTAGCAATGATGTTCCAATGGCCGGGAGGGGACACCGTTCCTGGACCATCCGACCAATAAAAGGCTGTTTCTTTCTGCTCCCGGGTCGCTTTTTTGGTCAACTCCAGCAATTCCTTTTCGTTTTCAAGGTATTCGGGAGATCCGATAGCCGGAGGAGGGCCGGGGCGTACTGTTTCTACGTCGGGAATCCACCAGGGCAGCACTTCGCCGTACTTAGGCGTGATGGCTACCGGGCGCTGCGGGATTTCCAGGTTTTGCCAAACGGGCCAGGCATCGCCCCAACGAGCGGCAGCTTCTGCCCGGAATGCTTCATAAGTAGGCTTGTCAATCTGGGCGAATTTCATGTTGTCGTTGCGCGACCGATTCAGGTACACCCGGGCGACGTAAGCCCCAATACTGTCTCCGGCTACCAGGTCGCTTTGAACGGCAAGACCGGCCCATTTGCGCGAGTCGCGGCAATCAATGGCCTGTTCCCGGATGAAATCCGCCTCAAGCGGGAACATCGCCGTCAAAATCTTTTGAGCAACAAAGGTCATCGCAGCATCTTCTGAAGGGTAACCCGGCAAATCGTTGGCCGGGAAGTACGGCTGAATACCGGTGACGGCCTCGTAAGGATTCGGGCGGTCGTATTCGTACTTGAAATGCCAGGAGGCTATGGCAGCATCGTACATGCCCGCACTCAAGTAGGCGAACATCCGGGCAGCGTAGGGGGGGTGTGCAAAGGGGAAGTAAGGAATCTGGTCAGGTGCAGCCGCACTGGGACCTGGATAATTTCCTTCCAGGCCGGGAGGCGGTGGGAGGAAATACTCCGATACCAGATTCTCCGCTATTTCCATCCAACGGATTGCGGTGTTGTTGCCCCAGTAGTCCAGGATTTCACGCTGGGTGGAAGACAGATTTGCGTTAAGTGAAAGCACCTCCTGTAGTTCGGACTCATAAGCGGCTGAGCCCACGGCATCTGGAGCTGGAATGTTGATATCGGTTACTGCATTCAGGAGAATGGGGTTCCAATCGCCCCCGTCTTCATCCAACTGCGCGTAGGCATAAGAAACCGGATCAACGCCTTGGGGAATGTCATCCTTGCAGGAAAACAGGGCCACCGAGGCCATAACACAGAGCAGACCAATGCGGGAAATCGTGTTATTCATGGTGCGTAAGATTAAAAGCGTCAACAACATGCACTCGCCTACAACGAAGCTTCAGAGTTTTTATCCCAGATCTTAAAGAAGTAGGTGAATCCACCCCCAACGGTAAAAACCTTAGGAGTATTCCGCCCTGACAGGGTAGTGGAAGCGTTGGCATGAACGCCAAAGCCATTCGCCCATTGGGGTATGTACTGGACATTGCCGCCCAGCGCCACCCAATCGCGGTTATTAGAAGGGAACATGGCATCCCAGTAGCGGATATCAAAACCACCCAGCGTGCGAAAAACGGTTGTTTCCGTTTCAATGCGTATTTGGTTGCCCTCCGTAGCATACCCTATCGCTGCATTGATGTCCATGGCGTGGGGAACGTCTACAAGATTGCTTTGGAAAGGCTGCGTCGTGAAATAAGAACCGCGAATGATTTCAGAATTGCCGCGGAGGTGGAACGCCCCGGAGGCTCGCCCGTACAATCCCATGTCCGACTGATACGCCGCAATGGCCCGGCCTACGCCGTACACGCAACCCATGCCGATGGCATAGTTGTGTTCGGGAATGTAACTGCTCGAAGGAATTCCCACTCCTGCGGAAACCAACAAGAGGAATTCGCCCGCATCACTTTTCAAGTCCAGGGCTTTGACCTTGGCATACAAGCCCGCATCCTGTGCGCCGCGATCACCGCGCACCTGTCCGGCTGTTGGGCTGGTGACTACGTAGGGAAGCGATGCGTAGACGTTGACGTACTTGGTAATGCCCAGCACGAAGCCCGCGCTGGCCTGGTGAATGTTCAACGTGCCCACATTGCCGTTCTCAATCAGCGAATCGGCCTGCCAGTACTTGCTCCAGTTACCGTACTTGTAAAAGAGACCGCCACAGAATTCGCCATTCTTCATCATGACGGCATCAGAGGGAGACTGCGCTTGGGTATTCAATGCCAGCAAAAGGAGCATAGCTAAAGGAACCCGCTTGAAAACGGAAAATACGTTCATAGCCAGATTATGCTTAGGGTAAAGAAGCCGGCGCGGTGCGATTTAATTCCAGAATTGGCTTAGTGCAATTTAAAAGCCGAGCAAAAACAATCGAAACAGTATATAAAGGTAAGCGACCCCAAACAGTTAATCCAGAAAAAAGTTCACGCTAACCTGCAAAAATGGACGGCAATGACATTACAAGCCATTGCCCATCAACCCTTTGTATTCATGACCCGGTCCCAGAAGGTTGTCACAAAACCGTAATTGGTAGCCGGATCGCGGTAATGGTGCCTCATATGGTGTTTTTTTAACTTCTGAAACAACGGGTGATTGAAATTGTGCACATGCACGGCATGGTGCAGCCAGTCATACGCTAAATACGCGCTGAGCATACCCGCCATGAAAGCCAGGGAAGCCGCGCCGATCAGCAACCAGGCCAGCCCGAGAAAAAAGACCGAACCCGGTAGACTCACCCACGGATTACTCACCATTAGGCGCTCGTCATTGGGATATTGATGGTGCCCGTGGTGCATCACGTACATAAGGCGCTTGCCCCAGACCGAAGTGGGTTGGTAGTGAAACGCGTAACGGTGCAGCAGGTATTCAAAGACCGTCCACCAAAGCACGCCTGCCGTTGCCAGGCCCACGAAAGCCATTCCCCCGAGTGAAAAATGTGCCAGCGCCAGCCAGGAATAGCCCGCCACCAATGGCACGTAAATTAGAAAAGGCAATACAGGATTGCCCATGGTCATGCCTTTGATGATGGCATCGCGGTACAAGTCAGCGGGCATGGGCTTTGACGAGAGGAACGTCTTGCCGTCAAAAAGGAGCTTTTTTTCCATGGTTGGGTTATTGGGCGGTCTGCAGCAGACCCGTTATAAAATTTCGGGCGAAGGGTCGTCGTCCCCTGTGGCGAGCGCCGGAATCCATTCGCCGACGAGCTTGCGGCCAGCCGGGGTCATGCCGATGAGCAAGTCATCAAAGAGCAGGGTTACGTAAGAGGTGCCGTCGCGACGGGCCATTTCGTCCAAGACGGAGAAGTTGAGCAGCACCTGCATCCGGTGAATTTGCCGGGCAAAAGCACCCGGTTGCGGTTCGGGTTCCAGGTAACCGTCTTCAATAGCCAGCCGAAACAGGCGTTCCGCCACCAGGGCCATGGTCCGGTTTTCGCGCTTCCAGGCGGTCCCAATTTCAGGGTACTTGCGCGCCAGATAGCCCAAGTCTATGGAAACAAAGCGGTAGTGGTTCACAATGCTAAACAGCTCCGCCATTTGGTCGTACAAAACGCCAAAAGGTTCAAGCCTTGTGCGCAAATAGTGCAGGCGCATGCGATCAAACAGCTCGGCAATGCGCTCCTCCCGCTCAGCAAACAAAGCAAGGATGATGTCCGCCTTTCGCGGAAAATGGTAGGCCACATTGCCCTGGCTGATGCCCAACGCTTGGCTCATGTCCTTGCTGGACACATCGGCCACTCCGCGCTCGTTGAACAAACGCAGACAGCCTTGCAAAATGAGGGTTCGGGTGTCCAAAGAGGCTTTAGGTTTCATCGCGGCAAGTAGCCTGGCAAGCGTCAGGCAGAACCAGGTTGAAACAAAATTAGGGATATTTCCCTAATTAGGGAAATATCCCTAAAAGCCAAAAAGAAAGAACCCGCAAACCTTGCGGCCTGCGGGCTCTTGAAAGCTAGAAATTGGTGTCCGGGCTAAATCGTTGTTTGATACTGCTCCCGACCAGTGCCTAATCCCTCCGGCCCATGAAAAGCATGATGAAATACATCAACTGGGCAACCGAAGCCAAAGCAGCTACCACATAGGTCATAGCCGCCCATTTCAGCGCGTCTTTGGCGTGATCGTTCTCGCGGTTGGTTACCACGCCAGCGGTGGTCATCCACGCAAGGGCGCGATTGGACGCGTCAAATTCCACGGGCAAGGTAACCACTGTAAAGGCTGTGGTTATGGAGAACAGCACGATACCTAAGAGCAAGACCATGCTGTTGCCGCTGAAGGCCATGATGGCCAAACCGGCTATCAGCACGAACATGACCATCTTGGAGGTGATTTGAACAGTCGGCACCATTTTGGAGCGGAACTGAAGCCAGGTGTAGGCCTGCGCATGCTGAACTGCGTGACCACATTCGTGGGCGGCAACTGCGGCGGCGGCAACGCTGCGCTCGGCATAAACCCAGTCGCTGAGGTTCACCGTTTTGTTGGCGGGGTTATAGTGGTCGGTTAAAGCACCTTCAACGGAAACCACTTTGACGTCCGTGATGCCGTTGTCCAACAGCATTTTCTCGGCAACCTGCTTTCCTGTAAGTCCGGAAGAAATCGGCTGGGCCGCGTACTGCTTGAATTTTCGCTTAAGCGTGGCGCTGACCAGCTGGCCGATGATCATGAAACCAAACGTGATCACATAGTAAATTATCATGGGTGTAAGACGGGGGTGTTTGTTACAGCCGAAATCTATAGCAAAAAGTGTTCCCTTGGACGGGGACTGCCAGAATGTCCGTTACAAGGTACAAGCATTAACGCTTCAACAGCGGCAAAGGTTGAAGTGATAGAAGCGGCGCTATCCATTTGCCAGGTATTGCCACCAGGCTGTCGTTGAATTTCCGGACCTGGCCATTGTACAAACCGGCGGCAGGTTTGATTTCATCCTGGGTTTGCATCCAAAGCTCCTGTAGTTCGGTCCATGCGGGATGAGCCTGCCGTGGATGGGCGCGAATAATGCGCTCCATTTCCAGGCCCAGCGCATTTTCGGCCAGCAACAGTTCTTCGTCGGTCTGCCCATCGCCCCGTTCCCGGCGCAAGTCGCTCAACTCGCGCAGACGGGTCAGGGATTCGCCGAACTGCGGTGCTGTGTCCGCAAGCTTTTCGACCAAACGATGCAACTGTTGCTGCCGCGGCTTTAGGTTCTGCACCAAATCCCTTAGCGCAAGACCTGCCTGGCTGCGCCGGGAAAGCAGCACATAGGCGTAGTTTCCGGCCAGCGCCAGACCAACCAACAGCAGCAATAAAGGAACAATCATGGCAAAAGGAGGTTATGCGAAAACGAATTCGCCGTAGGTCCGCACCACTTCATCCAGCAGCGCGTCAACCTCTTCTAAGGTAGCTACTGTGACCAACTGACTCCGCAGGGTTTTAATGCCGGGCAGTCCCTTAAAATAGTTGGTGTAGTGCCGGCGCATCTCCAAAATGCCCAAAATCGGCCCTTTCCAGGCCACCGAGTGCTGAATATGCCTGCGGCAGGTGTCCACCCGCTCGCTCAACGTGGGCGGTTCCAGGTGCTCGCCGGTTTGCAGAAAGTGGCGAATTTCACGAAATATCCAAGGGTAGCCAATGCTGGCTCTGCCGATCATGACGCCGTCCACGCCATAGCGCTCGCGGTAGTCGCGGGCTTTTTCCGGCGTGTCAATATCGCCGTTGCCAAAAACAGGGATGTGCATCCGCGGGTTGTTTTTGACCTGCGCAATGAGCGACCAGTCCGCTTCGCCTTTGTACATCTGCGCCCGTGTACGCCCGTGAATAGAAATGGCCTTGATTCCCACGTCCTGAAGGCGTTCTGCGACATCTACCACGTACTTGGTGTTTTCGTCCCAGCCCAGGCGCGTCTTGACAGTAACCGGCAGCGACGTGCTATTAACGATTGCGGATGTCAGGCTGACCATTTTGGGAATGTTGCGCAAAATGCCCGCACCCGCTTCCTTGCAGACCACTTTGGTGACCGGACAGCCGTAATTGATGTCCAACAAATTCGGACCGGCCGCTTCAACAATGCGCGCGCTCTGGCGCATGGATTCAAGCTCCGCCCCAAAAATCTGGATGCCCACCGGCCGTTCTTCTTCCAGAATGTCCAGCTTTTGGACGCTTTTGGCGGCATCCCGAATCAGCCCTTCGGACGAAATAAATTCCGTAAAGACCATGTCCGCGCCCGCTTCCTTGCACAGAATGCGGAATGGCGGGTCGCTGACATCCTCCATGGGTGCCAAAAGCAAGGGGAATTCCCCCAATTCTATTGAGCCTATCTTAACCATGCTTGATCATGTAGTACGCAAATGCTTCGCAGCACCGCTGTGGAGCCGTAAAAACCTAACTTCGACCCAAATTTACGCAACCTATGTCCCTGCGGGGTACTCTTCGTTTTTTAAGCCTGCCGGGATTGCTTTTTTTGCTGGTGGGATTGTATTTGCTGGCCGAAACCTTTGCTGCCAGCATCGGGCTGGTTCTGGCCATGCCGCTCGTGGGCGCGTCAAACCTGGAAGGGGTGCAAAAAGTGCTGTTTGAACCCAGCGACGCCGACCTTCAGGACCCGGCTGTGCTGTTTGCCATAAAGCTCATCAACATTTTGGTCAGCGCAGGCAAGCTGCTGGCGGGCGTGTTTTTCCTCTACATGACCACTGGCCACCCAGTGTCCGCGACCGGCCGCGAGCGCAGGCCTGCCTGGATGATGCTCGGCCTGGCCGTTGCCGCCATGGTGGTAGCCAGTCCGCTGATCGACTCCCTGCACGCGCTCAACCAAAGTGCTCCGATTTCGGGCCAATGGCTCCAGCAAATGCGCGACTGGGAGGATCAGGCCAGCCGCCTGACCAACGCCATCCTTAAGCCGGCAACCTTTGTGGAAGGCCTGACCACCTTCCTCATGATCGCCGTTTTAGCGGCCGCCTGGGAAGAACTCATTTTTCGGGGCATCCTCCAGCGCATTATCGAAGCCTGGACCAAAAACGGGCATGTAGCGGTCTGGGGAAGTGCCCTCGTCTTCGCCGCGATTCATTTCCAGTTTTACAGCATCGTGCCCCGTATTGCGCTCGGCATCATCCTGGGTTACCTCTTTTTGTGGAGCCGCAACCTGTGGATTCCCATCATCGGGCATTTTCTGAACAACGCCACCTACGTGGTGTACAGTTGGGTTGCCGGGCCTGAAAAAGCAGCAACTGTTGGCGACCCATCCCCCTGGCTCGGCGTGCTGAGCGCTGCGGCCCTGGTCAGCATCCTCTATTTGGTGCACCGCTACCGCGACGATCAGGCGCCCCCACCCTGGGACGGACTGGACCCCGCTACTGGTCGCCTGCCCATGAAGCCAGAGCGCAAAGAATCCGAAGAACCCGAAGATCGCTTCTGACCGCGTAAACCGGACCCGCATGAAGGACCTTTCGCGCAGACTCCTTACCGCCCTGGCCGGGGCGGCTATTTTCCTGGCGGCGCTTTACGGGCATCCGGCCAGCCTGGCCTTTGCCTTCGGGCTGATTTCGGCCATGAGCCTCTGGGAATTAGGCCGGCTTACCAGTGACTGGCACCGCCGACCGCCGTATTTCCCGGCCCTCCCTGCGTTTTTGCTGGGCTTTGCGCTGCCGCTGACCATCGTTTTTCCGGAATTGCAGCGTCTGCACATCCCCTTTCTGGTGGCTCCGCTGGTCATGCTGCTGGCTCTGGCGCTCAAAGATGCCGGCAACCGCAAAGCCGCTCAAGTAGGCCTTGTTGGCGCCCTTTGGATGGGTTTACCCCTCGCCGCCATGGCTGACCTCGGCGCCGGGCAGGGCTTTGAGCCGGAACTGGTCATGGGCATCCTTTTCCTGATCTGGTCAAACGACGTGGGCGCTTACTTTGCCGGTTCACGCTTTGGACGCACCAAACTGGCCCCGTCCATTTCGCCCAACAAAAGCTGGGAAGGCGTATTCGGCGGCATGGCCTTGGGCCTTGCCATGGCGCTTGCTCTCGGGCAACTCGTGCCAGTGCTTCAAACGGGGGAATGGCTCGCGCTCGCTGTGGCAGCTACCGTCTTTGGCACCCTGGGCGACCTGGCCGAATCACGCCTCAAGCGCGCCTTCCACACCAAAGATTCCGGCGGCCTTCTGCCCGGCCACGGCGGCTTCCTGGACCGCTTCGACTCGCTGTTTTTTGTGGCACCAGTGGCCTGGCTCCTTATCCGGCTGATTTTTTAGGGGGTTAAACATTTACCTGGATACGATCTTTTACTCAAGCATCATTTAATTGATCGGATCCTTATTTTCTGAGTTCCGAAAATGGCAAACTTTCCAAACAGCTTTTCACCTTTATCCAATGTTAATAGGCCACAATGACTCTATAATAAATGTTATCGTCTGCTAGTATCACGAGGCTTTAGGAATGATGATTTCTTCATTGGCAATGAGATTTGAAGCGTGGTTCAAAGCAGCGTAAATATCCTCTATAACAAGTTGCGGGTAGGAAGCGACAATACCTTCAGGAGTTTCCCCTTCGGTCAATTTTCTTAATATAAGTTCAAAAGTTATTCGTGTTCCCTTGATTACAGGTTTTCCCAACATTATATTGGGATTATACTCAATTTAAGATTTCATAAAGTCTCCAGATTAATACTCAGTCGCGTTTAAGCCTTTAGCGATACTTATGGAACCTAAAAACGCAAATTTTCTGTCAGGAAGGTTCAACGCCCAAACACCGGCACGGTGCTCTTTGCTGCCTAATGTTCGCAAGAAGGTAATCGAGGCCGCGGACAGGCTGACAGCGCTTGTGGCAAGGGTGTCTAAACGGAAGGCCATGTAGTCAAGATAGGCTTTGTCGTGCGGATTTGTCGGGTCTAAGCCCTGCTGCAATTGGCTCAGCGCGCTGTCCGCTTGACCAGAGGCGGCCAACAGATGAGCGCGGTACTTGACCAAGCCTGTACGCGTTTCTCCAGCCAGAAGCCATAGTGCAGAGTCCATCTGCTCTTGCTCCATCAAATCCTTGCTGATCTGTTGCAACAGCAGGTCGCGTTCCCAATTCAAACGCTCCATTCGAGCCGTTAGTGCGATGAGTGAACTGCAAGTTAGCATTCACCAATTGCCAACTCTTGCCCATTTCAAGCATAGGCAGATAACCGGTGTACTGGGCCTTGGCTCCCAGGCTGAGCAGAACAAGTAAGCAATGAATGAAGTATTGTTTCATACAGGATTACTCGAAGGTAATTAACCTTACTGCAATTGCAACTTATCTTTCAAAATAATTTAAAATTTTTATGGCAATAGTAAGCCTATGAGCGGCAGGACAATCGCGGTTAGGTCATTGCCAAGGCACCTAACAAGGCAACTCCACGTAAAAAATGTTCAAGGCCAAGTGTAAAATCAATCGAAATCAACAGCCTATTCAACCAATTTTGCGTATACTACTGTTGCTTGGACCTACAAACCCCTTCGGACTAAAGGCATTGACCCGAAAAAAGCTTTTTCTGCCAAAATGGCATGAACCGGTATGGCGGTCAATTGTTGTATTTTTGTTGTTCGGTCAAACCGAGGCTTCATCCCAACTATGATTGTTAAAATTCATCGAGAAGGCAAAAGCATTGTGCTGACGTTCCTGGTGTTGCTGCTGGCAGCAAACGCTGTGGTTCGTTATGCTTTCCCGGAGGCTGCGGTGGTTCATGCAGTGGTGCTGATCGCCTCTTTTTTGGGCATTTTGGGTACAGCGCTGTTTTTTCGCAACCCCAGCCGCGAATTATACTTGCATGGTTCAGCCGTTATTGCACCGGCCGATGGCAAGGTGGTGGTAGTTGAGGAGGTTGAAGAGCCGGAGTATTTTCAGGACAGGCGCCTGCAGGTGTCCGTGTTTATGTCCATTAAAAACGTGCACGTCAACCGAAACCCCATTAGCGGACAGGTCAAATATTTTAAGTACCACCCGGGCCGCTACCTGCTGGCCTGGCACCCAAAATCGTCCACGAGCAACGAGCGAACCACCATCGTCATCGAAAACGAGGACCAAATAGAGGTGCTGGTCAGGCAGATTGCCGGCAAGGTGGCTCGCCGCATTGTGTCCTACCTGGACGAAGGCGATGAGGTTTCGCAGGGCTCTGAGTTCGGATTTATCAAATTCGGCTCGCGTGTAGACCTTTACCTGCCGCTGGATGCCAAGATTGAAGTGGCGATTGGCCAAAAAGTAAAGGGCGGAAAAACCGTCATCGCCCATCTTGCCTGATCGCTGCAAAGGGTGTATCTTGCTTATTCATCCAGAAGACAACACTAAATCCACCGCTGGATTCATCACCTATCCCAAATTAACTTTAATGAAACGCTTCACCAGCTTCTTTTTCGCCCTGGCCATCAGCGCCGGCGCTGTTTTCGCCCAATCTGCCACGGAATCCGCTTCTGCCGGAACAACCAAAATTGCCCTGCAGCAAACGGAGAATGGCTATGAAGTCATCAGTGTAGAAAGCACGGGAACACCGGCTAAAGCCGCTGATACCAAAGAAGCTCCCGCTGCCGGCAAATCATGCTGCAGCAAGAAAGGTGGAGCCAGTGCCTCGGCTGCTGCCTGTTCAAGCAAGGAAGCAGAAGCCTCCAAAGCCGCCGCTTGTAGCGCTGGTGCCGCGTCTGCTTCTGCAGGGGGTGCCAAACCCGCTTGCTGTGCCAGTGGCAGCCATGCTGCAGCCGCTGTTCCAAAGAACCCCAACTGAGCGGGCAACCTCGCTTAGTTTAAAGTTCCCTTTAGTCCCGGACATGGCTCAGCAGCCAGTCTGGCAAATCCAACAGGTCCTGAAGAACGGTTAACTCCGCTTCAGGACCTGTTTCTTTTGTGGCCGGCGCTGGCAAAAAAGAGCCTGGCCCCTGGTTGCTGCCCTGTTGCGGGGCGGCATCTGGCTGAAGGGGACCGCTAATGGCGGGATTGTACCACAGAAAATGCATCCCGGCTGACCGCGCGCTGGAATCGGTCAAAGCGTGATCGCCAATGTAAAGGCTCTCCGCCGCTTGCGCTCCAGCGTCGGTAAGCGCTTTGCGGAAAATGCGCAGGTCTGGCTTGGCGGCTCCGGCAGCTTCGGCCGTGGTAACCGTGTGGAAGTATGCGTCTAACCCGCTGTGCCTCAGTTTGTTCCGCTGCACATCCTCAAATCCGTTGGTGACAATGTGCATCGGATAATGCTCGTGAAGCCGTTGCAACACCTTGCGCGCACCGGGCATTAACAGGGTGCGCTTAGCCAGCATATCCAGGTAGGCGCCGCTTAGCTCAATGGCCAGTTTGCGGTTGTCGCAGCCAAAATCAGCGAGCGTGCGCCAATAGCGCTCCCAACGCAGCCGCTCAGGGTCCAGCCGCCCTTCGCGATACAGGCCCCAGGCATGTTCGTTGTGTACTTCATAGCGGACCACAAACGCCGCAGCGGACGGCACGCCAACGCCAGCCAAGGCGCAGTGGTGGTACAATTCCTCCAACACGCTCGCCGAATTTCGGGTAAAGTCCCAGAGCGTGTTGTCCAGGTCAAAGAAAACATGGCGAATGGGTTTCACGGTTCAGGGCGGCTGGACGGCGGCAACACGTCCGGTTCCAGCAGCCCAAAAGCCAGGCCCTCCTTTCGGCTTTGCCGGTAGACGGCGGCCGTGTCGGCAATGCTGGTGCTCATGGACCTAAAAGTCATTCCACTGGCCTGCGCGAATTTTTGGTTGTCGTAGCGGTAAAACGAGCCAACGAGCCGCGCATTTTCACGCGTCAGGTCGGGAGCCTTGTCCGTTAGAGCCCCTTTGAGTGCCTCCCAACGCCAGAGTGCCCCCAACAACAGAGGGCCGGCTTCAAGGCTGGGAACCGGCTTGCCCAATGCCATGCAAATGCTTCCGAACAGCGTTCGGTAGCTGGCGTTCTCGCCCACCAAAATGTAGCGCTCCCCGCAAAGGCTTTTCCTCACCGCCAACAGGCACGCAGAAGCCACGTCGCGAACGTCTACAAAACCCGACCCGCCGCGCGTGTAAAATCGCAGGCCTTCATCGGCGCGGGCAAAAAAGCGAGCGGTGCCCTGGTTCCAAAAACCGGCCCCTAAAATGGTGCCCGGGTTGACCACCACCAGGGTCAGGCCCTCCGCCCAGCCGCGCCAGGCCTCGCGCTCCGCCAAGTGCTTGGACAGCGCGTATTCGGTGCTGCGTTTGTTGAGTTCCCAGGGGATGTCTTCATCCAGAAGGGTGGCGTCCAATTTGCGGCCAATAGCCGCCACGGACGACACGTGCACCAGCGTGCCGATGCCGGCATCCAGGCAAGCGTTAACCAGCGTTGCCGTGCCTTCCGCGTTGACCCTTCGCATTGCATGGCGATCTTTGGGACGAAAAGACACCACCGCAGCGGCGTGGTAAACGGTGGAAATGCCCTTTACGGCTTCTTCCAGACCCATGGGATCCAACAAGTCTGATTCCACCCATTCAATGCGGGACACGTCGTCGCCCAACAACCGCAGGTCGCTGCCGGGCCTCCGCAAAGCGCGCACCTGTTCGCCATTAGCCAACAGGGTTCGGGCCAGGTAGGAGCCGAGAAAACCGCTGGCGCCGGTTACCAGATTGATCATGCCACTGCGGCTGAACGAAACAGCGTCAGCCGTTTCAAGCGTAGATCTCCCCGCCGATGCTGTTGCGGGTAGCCCCGGTGACGCTCGAAAGGATGTTGGTCTCGTTGCGCCAGCGCAAACAGCCAATCAATCCAATGATGAGCGCCTCTTTGAACTTGATGAGGGTCTCATCGGGCACGATGATCTCGGCATCAGCCGTGTCCTTGAGCCTTTCCAGCAAGAAGTCGTTGAAGACGCCCCCGCCTGTGACCAAAACTTTCTGGTCGGCCGGATCGCCGAGCTCGTAGTCTTCGCAGCACTGGGCGATGTCGCGGTGAATTTGGCCAACCAGATGCTCCACATACGTGCGGAGTTTGTCTTCGGTTGAAATGCGGTAATGACGGAACGTGGGCATCAGAACCTTGCGCACCCAGCCACCGCCAAGGGTTTTGGGCGGTTCTTTTTTGTAGTACCAGGAACGGTCCAGTTCCTCCAGCAAACGGGTGTCTACATGACCCGCGCGGGCGTTTGCCCCGCCGTTGTCAAAGTCAACACCCAGCGGCTCTACGAGCTTATTGAGCACCAGGTTGGCCGCAGCCAGGTCATAGCCGGCCATTTTGCCGCCGCCGAGATTAACCGTAATGTTTGCTATGCCGCCCAAGTTCAAGCAAAAGCGGAAGGCCGGAAACAACAGCATGTCGCCGATGGGCACGATGGGTGCTCCCTGGCCACCAAGCGCGACATCCGTGGTGCGGAAATTGCTGATCACGGGAAGGTTGGTTATAGCCGCAATGGCTGCACCGTCGCCGATTTGACTGGTCAGCTTGTTTTCTGGCTGGTGAAAAATGGTCTGGCCGTGGCTGGCAATGAAATCCACCTGGCCTTGCAGCCCATGCTTGTCCAAAAACGCGTTCACCAATTCCGCTGTATAATGGCCAAAGTACGTATGTGTTTTAATATACGTAATAGCGTTTTGCATGGTCAGGTTTGCCAGCCGGAGATGCCACTTGCGCGGGTATTCCAGGCATTCCGCCTTTTCAATTTTGTAGGACCAATTGCCTTCTTCGTCCACACTGAGAATGCAATAAGCGATGTCCAGGCCATCCATGGAACTACCAGACATCAATCCAAGTACGCGATAAGTAGTCATTAACAATAATTAATTGGCTTTAAACAATTGTATGTACTGCACCACCGCATCTAATTCTTCGGGGCTCAGTTTGTTTTCGTAGGCGGCCATCAAATTTCGGCCCTTGGCAATCACCGTGCGGCTCTCCTGTTCGGTCAGCAGAGACAGCGCCAAATTGGCCGCACCGCTGCCGCCCATTTGCCCGTTCAGTCCATGGCAGAGTTTGCAATGCGTCTTATACACTTGCAAGCCCAGCACATTTTGCCCGGGATCGGGAAGTTCCAAGGGTCTTTTCGGTAAGTTCGGTGCGCTCGCTTGCTCTCCGGGTCCGCAGGACGAACCCCAAAACAAGCAGGTGAATAGCAAAGGAGAAAGCAGCCGCAATTCGTAAACCGATAAGTTGATCCGGTATAAATTCCGGGCAAAGGTATTACAGCCAGCCCAATTCCTTGCAGCGCCATGGCTAAAGACGCCAGATACTGCGTTACCGGACCAGAACAACCGTGCCTTGTTTGTCGATTTGATCGCCTTCTTGGCCCAAAACACTGACGGTGTAGACATAGGTCCCCACCTCTTGTTCCTTGCCGTTGTAGGTGCCGTCCCAACCTTTTTGCAGGTCCTGGGTTTCAAAAAGAAGCTGCCCCCAACGGTTATAAATACGGAAATAATATAATATTTCTACATCGTTGACCAACAGGAGCAAGAAATCGTTGGTGCCGTCGCCGTTGGGCGAAAAGGCATTTGGAACATCCACAACGGTCTTGGGCAGCACAAAAACCGTCACGGTGTCCAGGACCGAACAACTGTCAGGACTGGTGACCACAACGGTAAAAAGCGTGGTTTCCCAGGCGGTAAAGACGGGGTCTTCGGCCGAGGGATCATCCAGGTAGGTAGAAGGGCTCCAGGAATACGTGCCACCGCCGGAGCCATTCAGCGTGTACAGCGTCAGGTAATCTACGGTAGCCCCGGGACCAGCGTCTGCCAGCGGAACAAAACCAACCAACAGCTCCTGAAAGGCCGTGTCCTGGCATCCGTTGGCGGATTCCGCGATCAGAGTCACCAAATAAGTACCCGCCGCCGGGTATTGGTAGGCCGGCGATTCCTCCGTACTGCTCTCGCCATTGCCAAAATCCCAGAGCCACTCGGTGACGGTTCCGGACGAAATGGTGGTTTGGTTGTCAAACAGCGCAATTTCGTCCTGGCAAATGTCGGCTGCGGCAAACGCGGCATCGGGCCCCGGAGCCACGTTGACCACCTGCACAATGGTATCCAGGCAGCCCCGACTCGTACCGACGATCAGGGTGACGGTGTAATTTCCCCCGTCATCATACTGGTAAAGGGGGTTTTGATCGCTGCTGCCCGCACCATCGCCGAAAGTCCAGACCCAACTGTTGATCTCACCGGCCAGCGTACTGACTGAGGTATCGGTAAACACAACGGGCAGACCGGAACAACCGGCACTAAAGCTCCAACCTCCGATCAGCGTTGGGTAGATGGCTACCGTAGCATAGGCAGTGTCCGCGCAGAGAAAGCCTGGATTAGCAATCAGCGTCAGGGTGTAAATGCCGGTATCAGGGTAGGTGTACGGCGCAGGTTCAAAAGATGAAGAGGTATCCGAGGTAAGCCCGGGTACCCCAAAATCCCAAAACCAAAGGCTTGCCCCGGAGCTGCTGTTGTCAAAGCTGATGGTCCGGTCTTCGCAGTCCAGGATGAAATCGGGGATGGTAGCTATCACGGAAGGTTCGCAATCGGCCACGTTAAACTGAAAGTCGCGAACATGGGTATTGATCAGGACGCCGTCCCGGTACTCTTCTGCACAAACGCCGACCACGTATTGACCAGGAACATTGGGGGTGCCGGTCAACAGCCCGGTTACCGGATCAATGCTCAGGCCAGGGGTGCCGGGCAGGGGGTTGAGCGCGGAATAGGCCGCCAGGTAGCTAATGGCCGGGTACGGG
>CAYSDI010000019.1:0-31959 GCA_964429745.1 uncultured Chitinophagales bacterium
TACCCACTCCTTGGGACTGCTTTCTTCAAAGCGCACACCAAACGGTTCAAGCTCCGTTTGAAGGGCGGCGGTGCGGTCTGTTTCTTTAATGCGCAGGCTTTCCAGACCGTTGAAGTGTGCTGCCACACCCAAAGCGGCGCAGGTTACCACGGCGGTTTGCGCCAGGTCGGGACAGTCACTGAAGTCATAACGCAAGACAGCCGCGGCTTTCCCGGAGCGCGTCAACACCACGCCGGTATTGCTGAAGACAGTTCGCACACCGAGAGCGTCGTAAATGCCGGTCAGGGCGGCATCGCCCTGATAGCTCTCGCGGTTCAGGCCATTCACGGTCAATTGCGTACCCAGTGGCGACAATGCCACCATGCTGTAATAGTACGAAGCGGCGCTCCAGTCGCTTTCAATGCGGAACGCTGCCGGGCTAAGGGGTTTATGCTCAACGCGAATGACCATGCCCTCCCAACGCACTTCGGCACCAAAATGCTCCAAAATGCGCAGGGTCATGCCGATGTAAGGCTTTGACCCGACCTTGCCCACCAATTCCAATTCCAGACCTTGGCGCAATGAAGGACCGATCAGCAACAGCGCGGAAATGTACTGGCTGCTAACATCAGCCGGAATGCGCACCCGTCCACCGCGAAGCTCCGCGCCGCGGATGCGCAACGGCGGGTAGCCCTCGCGCCCCAGGTACTCGATGTCAGCACCCAACTCCCGCAGGGCATCCACTAAAATGCGAATGGGGCGCTCCAACATGCGCGCCGAACCGGTCAATGTCCGCGTGCCTTCCTTCCGGGCCAAATAGGCAGTCAGGAAGCGAAAGGTCGTACCAGCCGCTCCGGTGTCCAGCGTCTCCTGGTCAGCTTGAAGCAGGCGTTTGAGCGTCTGGGTATCTTCTGAAGGCGAGAGGTTTTCGAGCGCATCCAAGTCAAGCGAGCCCGCACTCATAGCTTGAGCAATCAATACGCGGTTAGAGATGCTTTTGGATCCTTCCAAAACCACCTTTCCGGACCAGGGAGCGCCCGTTCTAAGCGCCGCAGCGGTTAATCTCAAAACCATAACATATTTTATTTTATGGATAACATTAATAATGTTATGCAAAGAATCAGTTATCTTGTCAAAAATTTGATTACAGAAACGCCATAAATTTACAAGGCATGTAAATCAGGCAGCGTCTGGGTGGATTCACTTTAGGGTGCATCTAAAAACTCCATAGACAAGGCTTTCCCAATTTTTAACACCGGAGTTTAATCCCGTAAATGAGGATGTTAAAAATTGGGCATAACGCAGGATCTGGGGGTTTTAGAAGCACCCTCAATTCATTCCTGTATTGGGTTGGTAAATCTCCTGGTAGTATTCCAAAGCTTCACCAAGCCAATCGTGCAACTTCTCTACAGGCAAAACAACATCGGGTTTGCAGGCACCAATTGCTGGCAACAAGCTAAAGCGGATTTCGCCAGCCCTGTTTTTCTTGTCCAATCGCATGAGGTCGAGAACTTTTTCTACCGTAACCTCGGCCAGGTCAAACGATGGAAAAACCGCTGCAATGCTTTCAGCCACCGCATCGCGCTCCACGCCTGACATGCCGCAAGCGCGGTAACTGAGCCAGGTTTCCGCTACCATGCCCACCGCGATAGCGTCGCCGTGCAACAAGGGGGCTTCTGACTCCAATTGCAGACTTTCTACGGCATGGCCAATGGTGTGCCCGAAGTTGAGGATTTTGCGCAGCCCCGATTCGTTGGGATCGGCTTCGACCACCGCTTTTTTTATGCCCACGCTGTGAGCGATCAACGCTTCCCAATCGAGGACGTCTTCCAAGTTGCGGCCGGCTAAGTCAGCCCAACTGTTTCGGTCCCGGATCAGCGCGTGTTTAAGCACTTCGGCATAACCGGAGCGCAATTGTTCGTAGGGAAGGGTAGCCAAAAACTCAGGGCAGATGAGCACACCCCGGGGATCGACAAAAAGCCCAATCATGTTTTTCAAGCCATTGAAATCCACGCCCAGTTTTCCTCCGACGGAAGCGTCTACCTGTGCCAACAACGTAGTGGGAACGTTCAGAAAAGAAATTCCGCGCATGTAGGTGGACGCGGCAAATCCACCCATATCGCCGATGACACCGCCGCCCAGATTGACCAGCAAACTGTGGCGGTCAAGCTCCAGACTGGTGAAGGCCTCCCAAAGCCCTTCGCAGGTGGCAATGGTTTTGTACGCTTCTCCCGGGGGAATCTCCAGGCGCTCCGTGCCCGCAGGCCAATTGGCTTCGCTGACCAGCGGCCAACAATCCTGTTCGGTGTTTTCATCCACCAGCACCGCCACCCGGCTCCATTTCCGCGCTTTAAGGTGCTGGTTCAGATGTCCGGTTAACGAGCGGAGGTCGCCGATATGGACGGCGTAGCCCGGTAATTCCAAGTGATGCATAGCCTTGTTTTCACCGCTAAGATACCAGTTCAGGGGGCGCTATAAAACCACCGGGCTTGTTGCTGCTGCCCATTCTCCGGGCTAAAGGGCCTCGGTGCTCCACGCGGCGGGCGGTGCGGCAAACCAAACTTTTACCGTGCGCCAGTTATTGCGGAAGAAAGCCGAAGCGCGGTAAACTTCCAGCGCCTGCGGGCTGTCCCAAACACTCTGGGTAAAAAAACGGGTGGGCTCATCACGGTCCCGGAAGGCCTGCACACTGTGGCATCCGGCGACGCGCCGAATTCCCTCGGCCTCGCCTTCAAAAAAAGCTGCGAAACGGTCGGCGTGTTGCGGCAAAAACTCCAGTTTGACGAGTCGGGTTATCATGAGGGGAATAGCTTTGCGTTCAGAGTATTTGCCCTGTAGCGGATAGAAATTGGGCTAAGCGAACACAATCTGGACCAGATCATCCAGCTTGAGTCCGTGCATTTTGGCGGCATTTCCCTGATTCAGGGCAATTTCCAGGTAGCCGGCTGAGTTAAAAAACGCCAGCCTTTCGCCAAAGGGAACATCGCTGTAGCGCTGGCTGAGTCGGTCAATCTGATCGTTTTTGCGCAGCCGCAAGCCAAAAGAGCGCCCCTTGCCCACGCGCTCCATCAAGGCGCGGTCTACATTCAGGATGACGTTGCCAAAGCGGTCGATGTGAATAACGGTTGCGCGAATGAGGTCAGGGGTATCCAGCGCCCGCAGCGAAGATCGCTCGGCAATGGTCTGCACCTGTACAGCAATTTCCAGAAGATCGGCCCCGGACGCCAAATGGGCGGCGGCGCATACCCCATCGGCGTAAATACCCGAGTCGCCGCGCTCCGCTCCTACGCCTTCGCGGATAGAAAAAATGAACTCCGGGTGATCGTCAAAAAGCAGCGAAAAGAGCCCATCGTCCGGCCCCACGAAATACTGGCTGCGGTGAAAAACCACCAAACAGCGCTCGCGGCGCTGCGCCTGAGAGTACACGCCAATCCAGTGGATGGTATCAGCCGCAAAATGGGGAAAAGTCTGCCGCAGCACATACGCGGCTTGCTGGCTGTTCCAGGACGGCACTTCATGGGTAACGTCAATTAACACAGCTTCCGGGCAGCGGCGCAGCATGCGCCCCTTTACCGTGGCCAGGTAGGGGTCGGCCGCACCGAGATCAGAAGTGAGCGTAATCACGGCCATGAGCTGTTCGTCAGAACCGGGGCAGCAGAATGTGCATAAATGAGCCTGGATTGGGCAAAAGATGGAAGGAAATACTCCCGTTGCCGCGCTAAATTTATGCCTGTAGACGACCATTGCCAAATCAGGTTTTCCATAGTACCCTTCTATTCTACCCTTCTATTCTGTAAATCTTGAGCGAACTGACCATTGAACTCGACGGCATTAGACCCATTGATTTTTACGGCCCGAACAACACCAAACTGGCCATCATCAAAAAACGGTTCAGCCAGTTAAACATCGCCGCGCGCGGCAATAAACTGAAAGTCAGCGGCAACGAAGCAGACCTTCGGGATTTTGAAGACCGCGTCACCGTGGTTGTTGAGCATCTGGAGCGCTACGGCCAAATCAGCGAGCCACAACTGGACCGCATCATGCTGGGGGCCGAAGCACCGGAAACCCCGGGCACCGGTCCTGCGGAAAACCGCGAAGACGTCATTGTTCACGGCCCCAGCGGCAACCTGGTAAAGGCCCGCACCGTCAACCAGCGCCGCATGGTAGAGCTGTCCGAACAAAACGACATCCTGTTCGCAATTGGTCCGGCGGGCACCGGCAAAACCTACACAGCCGTTGCGCTCGCCGTTCGCGCCCTCAAAAACAAAGAGGTCAAGCGCATCGTGCTCACCCGACCTGCCGTGGAGGCCGGCGAGAGCCTGGGCTTCCTCCCGGGCGACCTGAAAGAAAAAATCGACCCTTACCTGCGTCCGCTTTACGACGCCTTGGACGACATGCTGCCCGCTTCTAAGCTGAGTTATTACATGGCCAACCGGGTCATTGAAATCGCCCCGCTCGCCTTCATGCGCGGCCGGACGCTGGATAAAGCCTTCATCATTCTGGACGAAGCTCAAAACGCCACCAATTCGCAACTCAAAATGTTTTTGACGCGAATCGGCCCTTCGGCAAAAGCCATCATTACCGGCGACCTGACGCAAATAGACCTTCCCGGCAACCAGCATTCCGGTCTCTACCCGTCCGTGCAATTGCTGAAAGACATTGACGGCATTGCCACGGTCTTTTTGGCTGACGAGGACGTGGTTCGCCACCGCTTGGTTAAAGAAATTATTAAAGCCTACGAAGGGGCATCCCCTACCCAGAACCTCATGCAGCAACTCGGTGAATCGTCTAAGGTGAAGAAAGCGCCGTGACCATTCGCCAAACTGATTTTTTGCTCCCCGGTCAGACTGCATTTTACCGGGGAAAGGTGCGCGATGTCTACACGATAGACGATCAATACCTCGTCATGGTGGCTTCGGACCGCATCTCCGCCTTTGATGTGGTGTTGCCACGCGCCATTCCCTACAAGGGCCAGGTGCTCAACCAGATTGCCGCTTATTTCTTGCAGGCTACCAAACCGCTGGTGCCCAACTGGGTGCTCAGCCATCCCAATCCCAGGGTTACCATCGGATTAAGAGCCGATGCGTTGCGGGTAGAAATGGTCATACGCGCCTACCTCACCGGCCATGCCTGGCGGGAGTATCAGGCTGGCAAGCGGATGCTCTGTGGCGTGCCCTTGCCGGAGGGGCTCAACGAACATGACCCCTTCCCCCGCCCTATTGTTACACCGGCCACCAAAGCCGAGGAGGGCCACGATGAAGACATTTCGCGGCAGCAAATTCTGGAGCGGGGAATCGTTGCGCCAGCGGTTTATGCGCAAATGGAAGCCTATACGCATGCGCTTTTTGCAGAAGGGACGCGCATGGCGCGCGAGCGTGGACTGCTGCTGGTGGACACTAAGTACGAATTTGGGCTGGCAGCTGATGGTTCGGTGGTGCTGATTGATGAAATCCACACACCGGATTCGTCGCGCTATTTCTACCGCGAAGGCTACGAAGAACGCCAGCAGCGCGGCGAGCCGCAAAAACAATTGAGCAAGGAATTTGTGCGCGAGTGGTTGACGGCTGGTGGCTTTCAGGGCAAAGCCGGGCAGCAGATACCCGAAATGACCGATGCCTTTGTGGAATCAGTTACACAGCGCTACGTGGAATTGTACGAGCGCATCACCGGCCAGCGCTTTCAACCTGCTGCAGACAATGCCGATCCCTTGGCGGCGATGGAAGCGGATATTGTACAGGCATTGAGCCTGCTTCGCGCGCTGGGGTACCCCTAAAAACGGAAGCGTCCGGACCACCTGGTGATCCGAACGACTTCCTACTCCTGGTTGCCATCAGCGGTGTCCTCCCGCCATACGTATCTATATATAAAAAAGGACCGCAAAGCGCGGCGTTTCTTCCTGTTCCCAATTATACCCGGGAGGGATATTAACGACCGCCGTGTCAACCGTTGTATGCCAGCAAAGTAGCGCAGGAGTGCATGCATTTCATTATCGCAACGCGCAGAAAGTGACGCCATTAAAAGCACAGCTGATAGGTACAAAAGCGACAATCTGATTCATGAATGGCTAAAGAACAGGCATGTTTCAGCGCCAGGGTATCTACCTACGACAACAGCCAGTTCGGCTGTGACCGGAACTGGCTGTTGAGCGCAAAAAGAGTTAATTCGCTATTGCTTAAAGACCGGTTGTGGAGCAAAACCCTGCAGTTGGAAATAATACACTCCAGCAGGCAGGCTTTCCAAAGGCAAGGCGCGAACCTGCATTCCTGAATCGCCCTCAAATTGCCCCGACAACAGGGGCTTCCCATTGATACTGCTAAGCACCCAAGGCAGCGGCAGCGAGAGGCGGTTGACGTAACGCACGTTCACTTCGCTTTGCACCGGATTGGGCCAAAGTTGGATTTCCTGGTTTTCAGGGATGGGCACCCGCACGTGAACAGGGCCGTGCTCGGTGAACGACTCATCCGTGTCAACGGCGCGAAGGCGGTAGTACACAGAGCCGGCTTGGGCGTGTGGATCCATGAAGTGATAGCGGCGTTCTGAAACAGAATTTCCGGCAGCAGTAACGCGGCCAACAACCTGCCAAGAAACACCACTCGCATCTGCGCGAAGCACGTCAAAGTAGTCGGTCTGGATTTCTGTGGCGGTTGACCACTGCACGTGTACCGCATTATGTTCCCAAACCGCTGCAAAACGAAGCAGTTCAATGGGCAGAACCGTTCCATCACCACCGCTCATCCGGTTGGACCAGGAACTGATGTTGGAAGTCCCGGCGCTGAAGATGCCGTTGTCATATAAGGTGATGATGTCCAGAATGCTGTCCGTATAGTTGCAGGCGGTCCCTGCGGTCAATACTGTAGCTTCGTAACAGAACGTATAACTGTTGCACGAATAACCCGGCGAGCCGTTGTTGGCATCCGCAGTTTTTGGAAGTGCGTTCGCATTGGCAACAAAGGTCCAGGTGGCGCTATCCGCAGATGCCGCAGCGGTGTACGAAGCCGTTTCCACCTGATTGATGAACACATCAAACGAGGCTCCTCCATCGCCGTAGTTGTCTACGTATTTGATGCTGTAATTGCCGGGGTTTACGCACCAGTAGCCTTCAGAGATGGTGGTGTTGTTAGGGTAGCCCCCTGAGGGGGTAATGCCTAAGCCACCTTCGCCGCAGTCCACGTTTGCGGTATTTCCCCCGACAAAAATGGCCGAAGGCGACCCGCAGGGCTGGCCTTGCGGCACCAACTCCCAATAGAGTTCGCTGCCCCAATTGTCCGTAGTAATGTCAATGGCTACATCAATCTGGCCCCCGGAGCATCGGTTTACGCCACCGCTGAAATTCCAGAAGATTTGTTGTCCTACCAGAGAGTCCACATTCCAGGATCCTAGTCCGTAAAAACCGGAACCTGGGCCGTCCGGGCTGAAATTGCTGATGGAGCCCAGGCATTCGCTGACGTCCAGGCGCACACTGTTCAGCCCTTGAAAGTTGGTTCCGTTAATCAAGACTTCATGGCAAATGGTATGCTGCTGCCCCTGCCCAACGGTAGGCGGAGGATCCGCGCCATTCCACTGGGTAACAATCCCATCGCCGTTGTCATCAGAAGGGCTGCAGGCAGGACCGGGAGCGATGTTGTTTTGGTAACAGTCCAGGTAGAGATCAAAGGCATCAATGCCATCGTTTCGGGCGTCGATGACTACGAAATACGTGCCGGCAGAGCCGAGCGGGCTGATCTCAAAATCGTGGAACTCCGTGCCACGGGCAAAAGTGCCGCTGCTTATGTCGAAGGTGGCCTCGTCGGTACACGACGGTGCGTTGCAGCTTCCGGACATCAGGATCACTTCAACGGTGCCGTCGTTGGCATCGCTGACATTGCGGAGCGTTACCCGAAGTCGGTCGGCATCTCCATCTGACGTGGTGAAGGCATAGTAGGCGTCCTGGCCAGGATAGCTGCCCGAGCCGCAGGTTCGGCTGGATTGATCGTTGCCCAGGCCAACAGTGGTTTGATTTAAGAATGCCTCGCCGCACAACGTGCCGGCAAAAGGATTGTTGCAGTCTTCTCCAGGGTCCGAGCCGGGGGGGGGTGGTGTGATGGTGATGTTGCCGGCTCCAGTGGTGTTGTTAAATCCTGATACCCGAAGGTAATAGGTACTTCCCGCTACCACCGGGTAGTCTAAATAACTCTGCGTTGTGCCGCTGCAAGGACCAGCCGTTGCATCGTCGTTGCAGGCCAACTCACTGCCTGAACAGCTGTCCCAGAGCGAAAGGTGGGTATCCCACGAAGCGCCGCAAGTAGCGAACGACGTCATTCCCCCGTCAGTAGGTGAGTAGGCGTACCATATATCTCTATTGGCCGTGGCGCAGGAGACCACGCTTGACCCGCAGGCATTAGTGGTAGTAAATGCTGTCACTCCGGAGGAAATGGCTGTTGCCCTTTCACAAAAATCATTGCTCAGTCTTCGCCGGGAAACCGTCAGAGACATAGGAACGGATGTATTCACACAGCCCTTTAAACTGACCACCAGGTAATAGTCCCCTGCAGCAGGAGGCGTCCAGGATAGGCTGCTTTCGCCGTTGGGGACGCCACAACCGTCATTTACGTAGCCCCGGTTTGGAAACCCGGTCGTGGTGCGGTAGATGTTAATCTCCGTATCCGCTCCGGCTACCCCCCCACAAACCGAAAAAGTGTAGGTGTTGCTTGCTACGGCTGTAAACCGCAGCGCATCACCTGTGGTATAGGCGTCGAAGGTTTTTTGCCAGGTACAGGAGGAGTCTATTCGGGATGTTATGGTGTACAACCCGCTGCCGTTCCAGACAGAGTAGATGTCAGCGCATTGGCCAACTCCATACTTAGCTGCCGGCAGAACAAGCAAGACAACCAGCAGAAATCGGTAAAATCGGAGAGAGGAAAGCATAGGGTCAAAAGCGATTGGGTCTCCTTATGCAGAATTACCGGGGTGATTTTCCGGTAAGGAATGGCTGACAACGAAAGCCACCGGAATGGGGGAAACCGTGAGAAATTGCCATGGTAAAGATTCTTGGGGCAATATGGTCTCCTTAGTGGATAAACACAGAACTTGAGGCTGGCCAATGTGACGTTTAAAACATTAAAAAAATAACTAATTCTATGGTTACATTCAGTGACCCTCGTCATGGGCAGAAAAAGCACAGAATTGCAAGCATTTGATAATCAGTGAATTAGCGTTTATTACAAAGAATAAACTATGCTTAAACCAAAAAAAGAGGGACCGTCCGGAATACGGACAGTCCCTCTTTGTGACCAGGTTTAGGGCAAATTTGCCCTAAAGGGTTATTGGGCTTTGTATAGGCGCAAAGTGGCCGTTCCTGTTGCTGACCGCAAAGTAACCAGGTAGTTTCCGGTAACATAAGTGCTTAAATCCAGCGTAAGCTGCTGCCTTCCGGTGTTGGATTGCTGCTCACGGGATTCCAAAACCCGGCCAAGAAGATCACTGATTTCAACCGTGAATGCTTGTTGCTCTGTCATCTCCAAGTCAATCACGGCAAAGTCCGTGGCTGGGTTTGGGTAGAGGTTGAAATACGTCAGCCCGCCAAAGTTCTCCAAGCCGTTTGGCCCTTGAGTTATGGTAACCGTGTATTCCCGCTCCTCTCCGCTAATGGGGGCAGAGACCGTGTACACTAACGGGCTGCTAAAGTCCTGACTGGCAGCACTGGCGGGGCTAACCAGTTGACCGGTAATCTCAACCGTAGGTACGAGGCTGGTCAGGTCCGTACCAAAAGGTACCACGGCGGCGATAGTATTGTTTACCTGATCTATGGTGGCGTTAACCGATGGAATCAAAGCATCAAAACGGAAACTCACGATGGCATTCGGGTAGTTGGTGCTGAAACCGGCGATGTCGGCGCGGTTGCGGGGAACCAATTTGTAGTTACTGAAGCTGAAGTATAAAAGCCCCTGAACAAATGGCAACACCTGACCCACTGCGATGCTGTCGCTGGAGAACTCAAAAGGAATGTCGCTGGAAAGGTCGTCAGCGCGCAAGCCTGAGCTGGCAGTTGCCGAGGTCGTGTTGAACTTCCACTCGCCAAACGGACCACCTGGGGCGTCGGCATTCAGACTGGTGACTGTCGCGTTGTCAAAGCGAAGCAGCATGGCTTCATAAGGTTCGGTCTTCAGAAAGATGTTGGCGCCAAGGGTATCCGGGAGCAAGGTGCTGATGGGTGTGGGAAGCGGGTTGCCCGAAGACAGAAACACATACGTTACGTTTTGAAGGTAGGTAACCCCAAATTCTTCTACCACCGTACCGGAGGTGACGCGGATGCGGTCACCGCGGTACAGGCCATCGATACCTGGGGACGAGCGAACGAAAATTCCGCTCCAGGGCTGCGTACCGTCCTGGATAGCCAAAAGACCTAAATCGTAGGTCTGCAAGCCCGAGGTCACTACCCCTTCTACATCCAGCACGGGAAGTGTTTGACCGGCCCATGGCGAACCAAAACCAACTTCATTCTTCTGAATGCGCGCAATGCTGTTGATGCCGTCGTCGTACACAATATAATTGGATCCGGTTGCCTCGTCATCCGGGCTAAAGGTGATGTTACCCCCATTATCGACAGCGCGAAAGTAATATTTGACAACAGTAGAATCCACACCAGGTCCGGGAACAGTTGCCGTCCAGGTATCTGCTCCGCTGTTGGTCATGGGAACCATCGTAAACGTCAGTGTGGCCAAACCATAAGCGTAATAAAGTTCGGCTACGCTAATGGTGCCGTCGGCATCAGCAATGTTTGCGTTTATGGTTACCGTTTCGGTTGAAGTAGGAACCACCGGGGTGCGCGTAACTCCGCTCACGATGGGCGGCGAGCTCGTAGCTGGGCCAACATCCGTTAAGTCGTGGGGAGCAATGAAGTATTCGCCAAAACTTTCGGTAATGGAACCGCGCAAAAAGGCCAAACTGGCGCCAACCACCGGAGGAGCATAAGTCAACGGCGTATTAGAAACACCGGAGGTTCCACTGATCCACTCAGGGCAATGCGTGTCAAGCACGTCGTTGCGAAAATGGCCACTGGCATCGCGGGTGGCCAGGAAATTGCCCAATCCGTCAGTAATATCCCACTGGAAACGTCCGCTAGAACCCGGCACCACATTGGTCACAAAGATATCCTGGATCTCTACGTATGTGCCTTCGTATTGTTCGCCGTCCACCTTGTTTTGCACTGTCCCGTTCATCAACTCATCAATGGTGACGACAATCGGGGCTGGCTTGGTGCCAAGGGCCTCAATGGAAGAAGGAATGGGCAGAATTTGAATTTGGGTATTAGCGCTAAAGTCGCTGATGATGCCGGTAAAACGCACGGTGTTGCCCACCTGGAAGTTGTCAATAAACAACGCGTTATCGCTGAGCGTTTCCAGACCTCCGGAAAACCCGATGGCGGTAGGGTCAATCAGGACTTCTACGCCTGCAAAAGGTGCACCCGGATTGGCTTGCACCCATGTGCCTTTGCGATTGGTGCTCAATCCGTAATCACAGGGATCAAAAGAGACCACGCCTTCGATCTGAACGGTATCGCCGTGCAGGTAGCTCAAGTCGCTGCCGGAGGCCAGGTCAACCGGGTCAATAAATTGAATATCGTAGATGTCAATGAGTGGGTACTGAGCGTGAGCCACCAAGCTAAACAGCACGGCCACAGTTAAAAAGGAGAGCTTCTTCATGGGATTGCGGAACTGGGATCGGGTTAGGAAGAGTGCTTGAATTTTCTGCAAAGGTAGCCCTTAAGCCCCTATCGAAGATTAACCTAATGTTAAGTCAGTCTTAAAACGGTAAAATTTCGGGCGAAAAAAGATCCACTCACCGAGCAACTTTTACCCTTAACGCAACACCGCAAACTTGCCCTGGCGAACTTTGCCAGTTTGCAAGTCCTTGACTGTGAACAGGTAAAGGCCTTGCGTGATGGTTTGCTGGCTTTCAGACAACACATCCCAGGCATGCTCGCCCCCGGAAAACACCCGTTTGTCGGCTTCGCCGGCAAAATTGTCAAACCAGGCAATGTCGCTGCCGTTGTAAGTAACGGCGTCGTGGTCCAGGCTTGCCACCAAATCGCCGCCCAGCGTGTAAATGCGGATTTCCGCTTCTTGGGGCAGGTTGTAGAAAATAATCTTGCGGGTGCGTGCCGTGGTACCGTCCCAGGCAGCGCCGAGACTGTACGGGTTAGGGTACACTCCCGGATCCAACTCGCTCTGCTCCAATTCCAAAGCCCCTACCCCCGGAAACACGCGAAAAGCGTTTTCCACAAAAGAAGACTCCAGGGATTCAATGCGAAGTTCTTCATCGCCTTCGTCAAAGCTGGTGACAATGACCAGGTATTGCCATCCGTTCAACACCCCTTCGAACGAATACTGGTAGTGGTAGAGCACCGAGTCTCCTTCGAACTGAATGGGCTCGGTCAGGCGAATAGCATCCAGCCCATTGTTGAACCCGACGGCATTACCGGGTTTGTCCCACTGTGCTGCAAGATTGGCTTCGGCCAATAAGTTCAAGCCTAAGTCATCCCCGGGTTGGCTGCGATAGACGCGGTAGCCCTCAAAATCCAATTTTTGCGAAATAGGGTCAATGGAGCTTTCGGCGGCGTCATCCCAAAAGATGTCGATTCGGTTGCCGGTGGGAATGATTTTGACTTTGGGCGTAGTGGGAGGTTCCGGCAAAATGTAACGATCCAATTCCCCGTCATTGTCCAGGTCTTCGCCGTCATCGAGGACACCGTTTCCGTTTAAGTCTTCGCCGTTGTAGGTGCGTTTTGCCCAACCCAAGTGGTCCACGAGCTCCTCGCGAGCCTCTCGCGTATCACGTGCCAGCCCAACGCTGCCAGGAGGCGAATTTTGTTTAGCGGCCACGAGCGCAAACACCACATTGAACGTCTCACCGGGTTCTACCGATTCCAAGGGCCCGGCCGAAATGAGGTTGGTCAAACCGCCCGTGGTGCCTGGGTTGGCCAGGAATCCCGGAAGGTCTGGGTCAGCGAAGTTCAGACCGCGCCTGAGCTTCTCATAAGCCTGAACGTCGTCGGCTGGTGCATTGTAGGGGGGGGCACCGGTAGAATTAAAAATCCAAAAATTGCTGTGCACTTTGGGCTCCGGATAGCCCGCGGCGATTACTCCCGCTGCATTGCTTGGATGAATGAACAAGTCGCGCCATTCGATGCCCAAAAACTGCACGGCGCCGTAAGAATCCGTGAATCCCGGATCGCCGTCGTTGTCGAAAGCGTAATTGGCCAGGCAGGAGTCCTGGTACCCGTAGCCCCCCTGGCTAAAAAACGCGGAGCCAAAATCCGTAGCCACGTTGACGTTGCGTACCACCAGGTCTTGCCACATGCCCAGGTACACCGAATCCCAGGTTTTGAGGCTTTCGTTGGTAATTTCATAATTGAGCAACACGAAAAAATCTGCGAAGGAATAATTCCATGCATAGGTTTCCATATGCACTTGGGCACCTAAGGGTTGCAGATGGTCAGAGATCAGAATGGAGGTTCCGGGAATAACAATGTTTTTGTCCGAAAAATCGATGACCATGTCCTGATGGCTCACCCCGTCAAAGGCAAAGAACTCGGAATTGGTGAGCGTGGAGCGCTGGAGAATGCTGGCTCCTACTTCGGCACTGAATTCAAATCCGGCAGCTCCGGTGCTGTAGCCAGAAGAGGCGTCCTGGGCCACCGTGCTAACTTGCGTCTGGCCCTCAACACGGGCGCCAATCCACAAACCGCTTTCAAACAAATGCTCAATACCCGAATTGATTGGATACTCCATAGAAGGCGCACCAGATGGATCGTTGCGCACGTTGGGCCGGCCCAGCGTTCCGACGGTGGTCAGGTTGACCCCGAGGTTGCCCACTTCTATGGTGCGTTGCTCAAAAGAGGCTTGACCAGATAGCCGTGCAGGAAGCAGCAACAGGATAGGGATTATGAGCACTAACCATTCGAGCTTGCGCACAAACACCAATGATGCACAACGAGCGGCATTGTTCCCTGGAAAGCAAAAAACCGACATTGGCGCAAAGGTAGCCAGCCGCCTGGCAATTTTCCTGAACAGAAGACCTGACCCTTGGTAAATTCCTTTCCTTTGCAGCAAAAATCACGCTTATGCTCCTCGCGATTGTCCTCTTAGCCCTCGGGGTTGCCGCGCTTTTAGCGGGTGCCGAGTTTTTTGTGGGCGGAGCAGCCGCGATTGCACGACGCTACAGAGTTTCAGAACTCGTCATTGGATTGACCATCGTTAGTATGGGCACTTCTGCCCCGGAATTGATCGTTAACACATTTGCTGCTTTCCAGGGCAGCACCGGGCTGGCCTTTGGCAACATCATTGGCAGCAACAATTTCAACCTGTTACTCATTTTAGGAATCAGCGGTCTGATCACCCCGCTGGTGGTGCAAAAACCCACGGTCTGGAAAGAGATTCCGTTCTCCGGGGCTGCGGCTTTGCTATTGGCTCTATTGTTGGTTGATTTTGGCCATGACCCGGTGCTTACCCGCATTGACGGCCTGCTCCTTCTTCTCGGATTCGGTCTTTTTCTGGTTTACGCATGGCGGAGCATGAAGCAGGACAATGCCGCCGAATTGCCCGTAGCGAGCCCTTTAGAGCCAGAACCTGCTTCTAACCGTTGGATTGACGTGGCCATGGGTGTGATTCCCAAAAAACTTCAAGAGCCTTTTTTGCTGATTAGCGGGTTGGCGTTGCTGGTGGTTGGAGGACGGATGGTGGTAGATCAGGCCATCGTGATCGCCGCCAATCTGGGCATGTCTGAGCGCATCATCGGGTTGACCATTGTGGCCATGGGCACTTCGCTGCCCGAATTGGCTACTTCGGTGGTAGCCGCTATCCGGGGCAAGGCCGACATCGCTGTGGGCAACGTCATCGGCTCAAATATCTTTAACATTCTTTTCGTGCTTGGGCTAACCGGGGTGATTATCCCATTGCCCTACGACCGGAGTTTTGACCGGGAAATGCTCCTGCTGGGCATGGGTACGGTGGCGGTGTTCCTCATGATGTTCACCGGCAAACGGCATCGGCTGGACCGCTGGGAAGCAGCCTTGCTAATTCTAGGCTACGGTTTGTGGACAGGCCTGGTAACCTTTCAAGCCTGAGCTAGCGGCGCTCCTAAATCAGCTCTTGGTCTTGCGCTTGCGCTCGTTCTCTTTCAGGAAAACCTTGCGCAGGCGAATGCTTTCCGGGGTCACCTCAACGTATTCGTCGGCCTGAATGTATTCCAGGGCCTCTTCCAGACTGAAACGAACCGGGGGGGAAATCCGCATCTTCTCATCGGTCCCCGAAGCGCGCATGTTCGTGAGCTTTTTGGTCTTGGTCACGTTGACCACCAGATCGTCTGCCCGGTTGTTTTGGCCAATCACCTGGCCTTCGTAAACATCTTCGTTGGAGCCTATAAAGAAAAAGCCGCGGTCTTGCAGGTTGTGCAAGCTGAATGGAATGCTTTTGCCCGTTTCAAGCGCAATCAGCGAACCGTTCTGGCGCTCGGGAATGTTGCCTTTGAACGGCTGAAACTCGATGAATCGGTGCGACATCACGGCTTCACCTGCAGTGGCCGTCATCAGGTAACTCCGCAGGCCAATAATGCCCCGCGACGGAATCTGAAACTTCAAAATAGCGCGCTCGCCTTTGAGTTCCATCGAGAGCATTTCGCCTTTGCGCTGGGTCACCGCGTTGATGGCCGTTCCCGAAACATTCTCCGGAAGGTCAATGGTCAACTCTTCGACCGGCTCGTGCTTTTTGCCGTCTACTTCTTTGATGATAACCTGGGGCTGCCCTATCTGAACCTCGTAGCCTTCGCGGCGCATAGTTTCAATCAGAATGGACAAGTGCAAGACCCCGCGACCAAACACCTGCCAGGCGTCTGCTGATCCGGTATCTTCCATCTTCAGAGCCAAGTTGCGCTCCAGCTCCTTTTCCAGACGGTCTTTGATATGCCGGGAGGTAACAAATTTGCCTTCGCGGCCAAAGAACGGGGAATCGTTAATCGTGAAGCGCATGCTCATCGTGGGCTCGTCGATTTTGATCTGGCGCTTAGCCACCGGGTTCTCCGGATCGGCTACGGTGTCGCCAATTTCAAAGTCTTCCAGACCGATGAGCGCGCAAATCTCGCCGGCTTCCACTGTTTCTCTTTTTTCGCGGCCAAACCCTTCAAAGACATAAATCTCTTTGAGTCGGTTGCGGGCAATGCTGCCATCGCGGTGCACGAGGGCCACCGATTGGCCGGCTTTAAGACTGCCGCTGGCCACGCGACCGATAGCAATTCGACCTAAGAAATTGGAAAAGTCAAGCGAGGTTATCAGCAACTGAAGCATCCCTTCCTCGACTTTCGGGGCGGGAATGAACTCCAGAATCGTGTCCATAAGGTAAGTAATGTTGTCCGTGGGCTTGCGGGGGTCCGGGCCCATCCAGCCTTGTTTGGCCGAACCATACACCACCGGGAAATTTAGCTGGTCCTCGCTGGCATCCAGGTTGAACATCAGTTCAAACACCGCTTCAAGGCTTTCCTCAGGCGTGCAGTTCTCTTTATCCACTTTGTTGATGACCACGATGGGCTTTAGCCCCAGCTCCACGGCCTTCTGAAGCACGAAGCGGGTCTGCGGCATGGGTCCTTCAAAGGCATCCACCAACAAGAGCACGCCATCGGCCATGTTCAATACACGCTCCACTTCGCCGCCAAAGTCGGCGTGACCCGGAGTATCGATAATGTTGATTTTGTGGCCCTTGTAACGAACCGAAACGTTCTTGGCCAAAATAGTGATGCCGCGTTCGCGCTCCAGATCGTTGCTGTCCATAATCAGTTCGCCGGGCGTTTCGTGTTCGCCAAACAGCAAACCAGCATGAAGCATGCGGTCTACCAGGGTGGTTTTACCGTGGTCAACGTGAGCGATGATAGCGATGTTGCGGAGCATGAGCAGGGGCATTTTCGGGCGAAGGGTCTGGGTGCTTAAGGCAGCGCTGACCCTCCAGCCAAGACTTTCGTGAATTGGACGCGCGAAAATACAACTAAATCGCCACCTTTTTGCCTCCCGGCGGCTCATGGCGGCCCTCTCAAAGCGGGCTTCCGCCCCTAGTTTGCCGCTAAACCGCTGACCAGCAGCACTTAGCCCTTAAGAATTGACCTTCTTGACCGCGCAGGTGTTGAAGCCCAGCAACGAGTAAAGCGGACAAACGCTTACCACGCTGGTGAGCAGGAAAATGGCGGCTACGGCTAAAAGCACGTAGGCTAGCGTGCCAGTGAGGGTACCGGTCAGGAACAACGCCACCACGACAGCAGCAATGGCTGTGCGGACGATTCGGTCAAGCATTCCCATATTAGCTTTCATGGCAGTAGATCATTTAAGTTTTGGGGGCAGCGCAGAAAATTGAGCGGTGCAACGATGATGAGGTGAAAGTAAGCTGGGTTTCTAGCCGTTCTGGTGACCTAAATCACCTCCCGGTATGCGATTTTTGTGGCAAAACAGGCTTTCAGCCCTTAAACGCACGTTTTTAAAATGGAATTGCTCGCCTTCTCCCCCTTTTACACGGCCCTTTTTATTGTTCTTACCGTGGGCTTTGTGGTGCAAGTTTGGCGTGCGCTGCACGGATCACCCGCCCTGTTGGGGGGGCTCATGCTCTGGATGCTGGCCAGCGCCGCCATTGCGGGCAGCGGCTTTTTCCTGAACGCAGCCGTTATGCCGCCGCGGTTCCTGCTCCTGGTTCTGCCCCCCTTCGCCCTGATCTTAGCCGTGTTGGCAACTTCCCGATCAAGGGCCTGGGTGGCCCGAGCCAATGTGGCGCAACTGACCCGCCTGCACAGTGTCCGAATCGCCGTGGAAATTCTCTTCTACCTGCTCTTTTTGGACGGCTTCATGCCAAAAATCATGACGTTTGAAGGCCGCAACCTGGATATAGTAATTGGAATCAGCGCAGTAGCGGTGTATTGGTTTGGGTACCGCCAAAACCTTTTACCCCGCTGGACGCTCCAGGCCTGGAACATTTTGGGCATCGCGGTTCTGGCGGTCACGGTGTTTCACGGCATATTTTCCGCACCCTTCCCCTTTCAACGCTTTGGTTTTGAACAACCCAATGTGGCGCTGCTGCACGCGCCGTTTTGCTGGGTGCCGGGCGTCATCGTCCCTATGGTTATCTTCAACCACCTGGCGGCGCTGCTTCAACTCCGAACCGGAGCGGAAAACCCGCAGTAAATCGCCTTTCCATGCCCATTGCCTTTACCCTTAAGCTCAGGCCAGAAATCGCCGGTCAAGAGCACCTGCTGCGCGAAGCCGTAGCTCACGAAATGGACCTGGCACCCTCCGCCATCGCTGCCATTCGCGTTTTGCGCCGTTCCGTTGACGCCCGCAAGCGGCCTGTCTGGATCAACTTGGAGTTGTCCATTTACATCAACGAAACGCCACCAGAAGAACAAATCGCCCCTCTCCCCGACTACCCGGATGTGCGCGACGCGGCGGAAGTGTTGGTCATCGGGGCAGGGCCGGCGGGGCTGTTCGCGGCGCTGACGCTGCTAGAGGCGGGCCTGAGGCCCGTTGTGCTGGAGCGCGGTAAAGACGTCCGCGAGCGCCGCCGCGACCTGGCGCTGCTCAACCGCGAGCACCTGGTTCACCCGGATTCCAACTACTGTTTCGGCGAGGGGGGCGCCGGCACTTATTCTGACGGCAAACTTTACACGCGCTCCAAGAAACGCGGCGATGTGCAGCGGGTATTGGAGCTGCTCGTGGCCTTTGGCGCTTCGCCCGACATATTGGTTAACGCCCATCCCCACATCGGCACCAACAAGCTGCCAGAGATCATCACGAACATAAGAAATCTTATTATTGAGCGCGGCGGCTCGGTGCATTTCAACACCCGCGTTGAAGAATTGCTGTTTCACAACGGGGGAATGGCCGGCGTTCGCTGCGCAAACGGCGAGCAATACCAAGCCCGGCAGCTGCTTTTGGCCACGGGCCATTCCGCCCGCGATGTCTTTACCATGCTCCAGCGACAAGGCATCGAGCTGGAGGCCAAACCCTTTGCCTTGGGCGTGCGCGTGGAACATCCCCAAACGGCCATCGACTGCATTCAGTACCACATGCCCTCCGACGCAGAACGCGGTCCCTGGCTAGACGCAGCTTCTTACACGCTCTCGCGCCAGGTCCGCGAGCGCGGGGTGTACAGTTTTTGCATGTGTCCCGGCGGCATCATTGCGCCCTGCGCTACGGCACCTGGCGAAGTGGTCACCAACGGCTGGAGCCCTTCCAAGCGCGACCAGCCCTGGGCCAATTCCGGCATCGTGGTGGAGGTTCAACCTAGCGACTGGCGAGCGTTTGCTCAATACGGCCCGCTGGCGGCGATGCATTTTCAGGCCTCTATTGAACAAGCCTGCTGGCGTGCCGGAGGCGAAACGCAGCGCGTGCCGGCACAGCGTCTTCCCGATTTCATCGAAGGCCGTTCCTCGGCAAATCTCGGCCCGAGCTCTTACGTACCCGGCACCACGCCCAGCGAGGTGCACCGGCTCCTGCCCAGCTTCATCAGCACACGGCTCCGCGAAGGCTTTCGCTATTTTGGCCAGGTCATGCGGGGCTTCATCGTGGAAGATGCCCTGGTACACGCCCCGGAAAGCCGAACCTCTTCGCCCGTGCGCATACCCCGCGATACCAACACCCGCCAGCACCCGGGAGTAGCCGGTTTGTACCCTGTCGGAGAAGGTGCCGGTTATGCCGGAGGAATTGTCAGCGCGGCCATGGACGGAATGGCCAGTGCCCGCGAGATTGCTGCGCTTTACGGCTCACTCAGCACATCGCTGCCCAATAACCCAAAGGCAAATTGAGCGCCTAAAATGGCCTTGCGGTTCTCTACCAACAACGAAATTTGATCCACACGGGCGCTGATAAAGGCCATCTCACGGGCGTTGATGAGAAAGAGCGAGCTTTCTCCGCCGTTGAACAGCGCGCGCTCACCGGCCAGCAAACTGCCCAAATCGCGAACAGTACGCGTGTAGAAGTCCGACATGGATTGCGTGGCATCTACGGTGTTGAGTTGCATGAGCGCTTTAGCGCTGAGTTCTGCGGTTTTTCCAGAGAGGCGGTAATTAGCTTCTTCTATTTTGAGGTTGGCCAGCGCCACTTCGCCCCGCGCCTGGCGCATGAAGAGCGGGACACTGACATTCAACCCCCATTTATAATTGTCTACGGTGTAATCCTGCAGCAATTCTGGACCGGTAGGTGTGTTCAGCGCAAAATACTCCAGATCCACGCTGGGCTTGAATTGCTCCTGCATCAGACGACGGTTCAGGTAGAGCTGGCTGATTTTGACCTGATCCAATTGCAGGGCCGGATGGTTCAAGGGCAATTGATCCAGCAGGGCAAGGAGTTGAGCATCGGCGGCCTGCGCGGGAACCTGATCAATACCATAGGGTATGGTATTGGGGGCAAGTTCCAAAGGCAGTTCCCCCGAATCCCAAAGGTAAACGCTCAGCCAGGCTGAGGCATTGGCGAAGTCCAGTTCGGCCTGCCGGCGACTGATCTGCCGGCTTTGTACCTGGATGGCAGCTTCCAAGGTATCAATCGAGGGGCGATCGCCAAATTCTGCTGCCAGCCGGACCGCGTCCAGGCGCTGCCGTGCCAGCGCAACCGCCGTATCGTACACGGCAAGCGCATGGTAGGATTTGAACCAAGACCAATAGGCACTCCCGGCGCCGTATAAAAGATCGTTGAGAAGCAATTGGCGCTCGGCCGCCGTGCCCTGTTCGTAGAGCTGAGCCTGGCGAAGCGCCGCGCGTCGCTCGTCCAAAAACAGCCCGCGACCCAGCGGTACTGAAATACCCGCGTAGTAAAGCCCGCGTCCGGTAACAGTGTTTTCCGGGTTCAGGTACTGGCCTTCGTTCTGTTCGTACGCCGCCGACAACTCCGCCCCAAACCAGGTAGGAATTTTTAACCCTCCATTGCTCTGCCGGTAATACAAGGTGCCGTTGTCGTACTTGCTGGCCAAATTCAATAACGCCTGCGGGTCAAAACCCCCTCGGGCTTTTCGAACGGCTGCCTGGCCCATGGCCGGTTGGAGTTCCGCCTGCAGCGCAAGCGGATGGTGCTGCAGCACTTGCTCCAGAAAGCTTTCGTAGGTAAAAATCGTCAGAGCGGATGCCGAAGAATCCGGGGCTTCCTGAGCGCGGAGTTCCGGGTGAAAGGGCACCAGACCAGCGCACAACAGCAGCGCGAGCAGCAAGCGAAGGGGTGCGACCACGCGAGGCCCTTCGCCTGAAAATTCCGGATGGCGGCTCATTTTAAGTTAAGCTTTGGGGCCTCTTCTTTTTGCGGTTCCTGCGAAGGTTTGTAATAATCGGCGGGAAAGCCATTGATTTTACGCCACATTTCATACCAAATGGGCACATCCTTGAGCAGCACCATGTTGTTGGTGCCCGCTCCGACGCGCAGCGCATCGGGCCAGGTATGGTCTTGGGGATCGGGTACCACCAGCAGCCGGTAACTGCCGTTGGGGCTCATGAAATTGTCAATGGCAAAAATAACGCCGCCATAAGTTCCGTAACTGGTATTCGGCCAACCGGAGAACACGATGGCCGGCCATCCGTCAAACTGGAGGCGAACCGGCTGACCCTTCTCCATCAACGGCAGGTCGATGGGCCTGATGTACATCTCTACCGCAAGATCGTAACGCGCTGGCATGATGCTCACAATTTCTTCACCTTCTTTGATGGTTTCTCCCAACCCGCTTTGGATAGCTTTGGTAATGTAACCGTCCTGCGGCGCTGTGATGTAGTACAAATCGCTGCGAACGGAGTAATTCATATACTGATTCTGTAGCTTGGTGACAACGGCTTCCGCATCGTACATGTTGGATAGTGCAGTGTACTTTTCAGATTCCGCTTTTGCCACCCCGTCCCGGTACTGCGCTTGAATGGAAAGGAGTTCAACCTGGGCATTGATGATTTCGTTCTGGCTGGTAAGCAGTTTGTTTTCTGCTGAGATCCGTGAAGCCTGCGCCTTCTGCATGATGAGTTTGCGATTTTCAAGATCCGTCAGCGACTTGAGGCCGTTGCGGTGCAGCTCTTCCATTCGGTTGAACTGCTGGGTGGCTATGTCAAACTGGATAGCGGCCGCCTGAAAATCCACGCTGTCTGCCGCTACTTTCAGCCGGGCTTGTTGCAGGTAGTTTAGCGCCTGCTCCAGTTTCAGGCCCCCCGTCTGGACCATGGCGTCAATTTGATTATCCAGCGCCTTGACCTTTTCAAAGTAGGCCCCCACGGTCATTTCCTTGGCACTGAGTTGCTGCTCCGTGCGGCTTAATAATTGCGGATCAAAATATTCGTCTTTTACTTCAGAAATAAACAGAATAGTATCGCCTTTGTTCACGAAGTCGCCTTCCTGAACATGCCAGGACTCAATGCGCCCGGCAATAACCGATTGAATAGTCTGCGGACGTTGATCGGGCTGCAACGCGGTAACATACCCGCGCGACCGCACGTTTTGGGTCCAAGGCAGAAACAAAATGACCAGGATGATGACCGACAGCACTGGAATCCAGCGCATCAGAATCCTTCCGGAATACAGTGCCTCTACCCGCGCCAGCGAGGGGAAATCGGCCCGATTGATGTAGGCCCCTACTTTGTTTCTTGATATGTTAAGCATGGTGGAGCGGATCCTCGTTTAAGGTGCTGTCGCCAGGCTGATTTGCTGAAGAAGGTTCTACAATGCGTCCCCGCTCCAAGCGAAGGACTTTGGTACACAGCCCTTGCAAACCTTGATCAGGTGCCGAAACCACCAGGGTCCAACGGTGGTCGGGTGCAGCCAAAAAAGCCATGATCCGCTGGCGGTCTTCAGCGGCAATCTGCTCAAATGGATCGTCCAGAAGAAGCATGCGCGGTTTATCTGCAATACTGCGGGCCAACAACAACTTCTGGACGGTGCTCCGAGCTAGCTTCTTGCCCTGTGGATCCAGAACCGTATTGTAGCCTTGGGGAAGGCTCCGGACAAAATCCTCCAGGTTCAGGTGGTGCATTGCCCATTGCACATTCTCAAGCGTTGCCTCTTTTCGACCCATCGCGATGTTTTCCAACAGGGTACCCTGGAACAAGTGCTCCTGAATAAGGCAATCGCCGATTTGGCTGCGAAGGGCAGTCAGATCCAGGTTACCCCGCGGAAGGCCGTCGTAAGAAATGGCGCCGGTTTGCGGCTCGTACAGTCCTGCCAGCATGTTGAGCAGGGTGCTTTTCCCGGATCCATTTCCCCCTAAAACCAGGAGGCGATCTCCGGGCTCAACGGTGAGCGACAAACCGTCCAGAACAGGCCGGGTTTGATCCGGGTAGGAAAAACTAACCTGCTGCAGGCGCACCGTGAGTCCTTCCGGAGCATCCGGGAGTACGATGGCCTGATCGGAGCGCGATTCCAACTCCAGGTCGGTGACCTGGCCCACTTTCTCGAGCGCGGTAAGTACATCGTAAACCGTTTCCATGGTCAGCACCAGCTTTTCAACCGAAGCCAAAACGATTAGGATGATGATTTCAGCGGCTACAAACTGCCCAATGTTCATTTGCTGGTCCATCACCAGAATGCCCCCCAGCAATAACAAGCCCGTCGTGACCAAGGCTTTGAACACTACCATGAGCCCAAATTGCTGAACGAGCACCCGAAAATGGTTCTCGCGCTCGCGCAGGTAATCTGCTACATGACCATCCGTTCGGTGGAGCGGCAAATCCGTGGCTCCGGCCAGTTTAAACGTGGTATGCGTACGCGCCAATTCTTCCAGCCAATGCACCACCTGGTATTTGTGTTTAGATTCTTTAAGGCTGGTGCGCAGGCCCCGGTTTATCGTCAACCGGAAAACACCAAAAACCAGCACCATCAGAATAAGGCTGAACAGAATAAAAAACGGATGGTAAAGCGACAAGAGCACCAACCCAAAAACCACGTTCAGCGTCGCTGACGAAAAGTCAATCAACATCTTGGCCAACCCTTTTTGCACCGTCACGATGTCAAAAAAGCGGTTCATCAGCTCCGGTACGTAGTGCCTATAAAGAGCCTCCATTTTGATCCGGGGAATTCGGTAGCTGAACTCGAAGGCGGCTCTGGTAAAAATCTTTTGCTGCAGGTTCTCCGTAATACGCAACTGCGAAATTTGCAGCAAGCCCGAGATCAGGACGCCCAAAACCACCAGGCCGACCAGCACGATCCAGGAGGTCGTGACCCTGCCTCCCTGAATCAGATTAATAATTGCCTGAATGCCCAAAGGCAGCGAAAGGTTAACCAATACACTGACTACCGAATACGTGTAGACGTTCCAGATTTCCTTTCGATCCGGCTTTAACAAGCGCCAAAAACGCTGCCCCGGGGTTAGCGGGAGCGGCACTTCCTCAATCATTTTATAGTATTACTATCCAGAACGCGAAATAACGCTATTTTTTTTTAGCGCGTCACCCCAAAAACCGTGCCCATTCTACGCCTGGCAGTCATTTCAGGCTATCGAGGAGCTAACTGGAAGGGATTGATTTCCCCTCAAGTTTACGAACACTGCGCATAATGTGGGAAGCGGTCAACTCTCCTTCATCGCTGACCGCTGTCATTTCGCCTTTCCCGGCCAAAGCCCGAACTTTGGCCTGAACTTTTCCTCCCTCGTTCACTCACCAAGAGACCTATGCCACTTTCAGCCAATAAATTAAACATCAACGTTATGGGTAGTGCCCAGAGCAATTGGAAAGACTGGGTGCTGGAGCTTTCCACCCATTTGAAACCCGACCACATTCACTGGTGTACCGGTTCGGAAGAAGAACACGCAGCCCTCTGCCAGAAACTGGTGGAAAAGGGAACGTTCATTCCGCTAAACCAGGCCAAACGACCCAACAGTTTCGCCTGTTTCAGCGACCCCAGCGACGTGGCTCGTGTAGAAGACCGCACCTACATCTGCAGCCGCAGAAAAGAAGATGCCGGTCCGACCAACAACTGGATGGAACCCCGCGAAATGCGCGGCATCCTGGAAGGCCTGACTGATGGTTGCATGACGGGACGAACCCTTTACGCCATCCCATTCTGCATGGGACCGGTTGGTTCGCCCCTCTCCCGCTACGGCGTGCAAATCACTGACAGCGAGTATGTGGTCACGAACATGAAAATCATGACCCGCATGGGCGACCAGGTATTGGCCTATCTGGACGAGAATTTTGTCAAATGCGTTCACACGCTGGGTGCTCCGCTCAAACCCGGTCAGGAAGATGTCAAATGGCCCTGCAACCCCACCGTTAAATACATCACCCATTTTCCGGAAGATCGCCTGATCATCTCTTACGGCAGCGGTTATGGGGGCAATGCCCTTCTGGGGAAAAAGTGCTTCGCGCTGCGCATCGCCTCAGCGTTGGGCAAGGACGAAGGATGGCTGGCCGAGCACATGCTGATTTTGGGCGTGGAAAGCCCGCAGTATGACAAAACCTACGTGGCGGCAGCATTCCCCAGCGCATGCGGAAAGACCAACTTCGCCATGATGATCCCACCCAAGGCTATGGAGGGCTGGAAGATCACGACGGTAGGCGACGACATCGCCTGGATTCACAAGGGCGAAGACGGCAAACTTTACGCCATCAACCCCGAAGCGGGATATTTCGGGGTTGCCCCGGGCACCAATGTCAAAACCAACCCCAATGCCATGGAGAGCATTCGGGCCAACACTATTTTCACCAACGTGGCTGTGACTGCTGACGGTGACGTCTGGTGGGAAGGCATGACCAAGGAAGTGCCAGAAGGCATGATCGACTGGCATGGGGAGCTTTACAACACGAACAGCGACAAGCCAGCCGCTCACCCTAACGCGCGTTTTACCGCGCCTTCGCTCCAAAATCCGGTCATTGATTCGGAGTGGAACAACCCCGCGGGAGTTTCCATCAGCGCATTCATTTTTGGCGGTCGCCGCAGTACGGCTGTTCCATTGGTTTACCAGGCCTTCAATTGGAATTTTGGGGTGTACATGGCCGCGACCATGGGCAGCGAAACAACCGCTGCAGCCTTTGGCGAACTTGGCAAAGTGCGCAGAGACCCTTTCGCCATGTTGCCTTTCCTGGGCTATCACATGGGCGAATACTTTAACCATTGGCTCCAGTTTGGCCGTGACCTTCCAAATTCCCCGCGTATTTTCGGCGTCAATTGGTTCCGCAAGGACGAAGACGGCGAATTCATGTGGCCCGGCTTCGGTGAGAACACGCGTGTGCTCAAATGGATCATTGAGCGTTGCAAAGGCAAAGCCGCCGCGGTGGAATGCCCAATTGGCTGGCGCCCGCGTTACCGCGACATGGACTGGACCGGCCTGGAGAATTTCAGCCGCGAAGACTTTACCAAGCTCATGGTCATTGACCGCGAATTGTGGAAGCAGGAATTACTCGGCCACGAAGAGTTGTTTGAGCGCATGTACGACCGCATCCCCAAAGAATTCCTGTTCATGAAGGAGCTGTTGCTTTCTTCGCTTTGGCGTTCGCCGGAAAAGTTGGGATTAGCACCGGAGGTGGAGTAAAGAGACAGCCCGTGCTATTTTCTTTCTATACGCTGCAAAAGCGCAGCGCGGTAGTGGTCGCCAATGGGCAGGAAGTTTCCCTGCACCGATACCCGGCCCTGCTCCACGAAGTCCACCTTGTCCAGCGAGACCAGAAACGACTTGTGGATGCGCGCAAAACGGGTTGCAGGCAGCGAAGCTTCAAAACGCTGAAGGCTTTGCTGGGTGCGCAATGTGCTCCCAACCAAATGCAGCGTCACATAGTCCCGATTGCCTTCTAAGTAACATATACTCTCCAATGTTACGCGAACCCACTTGTAATCCGAGCGCACAAAAATCGGTTCCTTACTTTCCGAAACATAGGTAGGCGTATGCTGCCCTAAACGCAAACCCGCCCGTTAAACTGCCCGATCAAATCGCTTCAACGAAACGGGTTTGAGCAGGTAATCCACGGCGTGGTAGTCAAAACCCTGAAGGGAGTATTCCTCATACGCGGTGGTCAGCACCACGGCAATCTGATCCTGTACAATCCTAAAAAACTGCATACCATTGAGCTCCGGCATCTGAATGTCCAAAAACAGCAAATCTGCCTGCCCGTCTCGGATTAAATCCAGCATGGCGAAAGGGTCAGTCCCCGCTGCGACAACCTGCAGCCCTTCGACCTTTTGTGCATGACCTTGCAACAAGCGAAGCGCCAACGGCTCGTCGTCCAGGATGAGTGCGCGGATCATGGTTGAAGGTTTTCTTGAACAGCAGCGTGTGGGCGCGAAAAAGCTTGTTTTACAAACCGCTGTACCGCGGACGGCCGAGCAATGCGCTTTTGGGCAGGAGCAATAGTCAAATGAACCGCAAAGACTTCCTCTGCCTGGCTCACCTGCAGTTCTGCCCGAGCCCCACACAATAAGTGCAAACGGGTGCGAATATTCTCAAGACCAACCCCACCCGCGCTGTCCTTGCTGCTCGCCTTGCCCACCCGATTGCGTACCTCCACCTGCAAATTGCCCCCTCGCTCTTCAACGCGAATCACCACTGGTGCCTTCAAGTCGCCGTGCTTGAAGACATTCTCCACAAAACTGAGCAGGCTGAAAACCGGCAGCGAAACCGAGATCAGTTGCCCAGCCTTTTGAACCAAGATACTCAGGTCGAAAGGGTACCGGAGGGCTTGCAACTGCAGGTAAGGTTCCAGGAAGTTGAGCTCCTCCTGGGCGGTTGCTTCATGGGCTTGTGTGCGCGGCAGCATGCGCGAAAGCGCGGTCAGGTGCAACAGGGCTTCGGATGCTTTGGGCTATTGCTCCTGAACCAGCGCATATTGTGCATTGTCAGTTGCGTAATAGGGGAGCGTGGTATCCGGATGGTAATTGCCACGACCGAAAAGCAGCGGAAATAGGATCTCTTCCAATCCATAGCGGAAAGCGATGAAAAAAGGCAGCAGGCACACCAAGCCCAGGAATAAAGCAGCGTAGCGCTTGCCGGGTAAACAACGCTTCAAAACCCATCCCGTAAGCGCCAACATAGCCATCATATATACGGCTGCTGAGAGCTGGAAAATATTGAACATTTGTTCGATAGGAAAATCCCCACTGAACAAACGTTCAGAAAGTAGTGTTGGCAACCACAGTTTGTGGGCAATCAGCAACAAGCTGACGGTCCACCATTGGCGGCGGGTCATGGCTCCAATTTGGTCAAAAATTAGGGCAATTGCGGCAGTCTATAACCATTTGCCTGCAAACAGGGTATTCCTGTCTGCAAACGCTGGTCAGCCGATTCAGCCTGTTCGTCGGCAACAGGAGACTTTGTGAAGACAAGGGTAAAGGAATTGGCACCGAGGGTGGAACTTGGGCCTTGACGCGAGCAAGTTGCGCACGAGAACATAGGCTCGGGTGCTCTACAAAAACCCCGAATCCTGCGTTGCGCACAATTCTTACCATCCACCTTAATAACCGTGAAAAAAAGCTGTGTTTTGGCGCTTACCGCCGTGCTGTGGATGTGGTCCGGCATTGCACAAGTGCTGCCCGACCCCGATCAATGGCTCGTGGCCGATGACCCCCTTCCCTCGGTTATGCTGTTGGGAACTTTTCATTTTGGCTACTACAACCTGGACGCGCACAAAGTGGCGGAGCAGGATCAAGTAGACATCCTTTCGCCTGAACGGCAGGAGGAAATGACGCAGCTCCTTGACCATCTGTTGCGCTTCAAGCCCAACAAAGTGGCCATTGAAGCCGGGCGAAACACAGGTTACCTTATGCAACGCTATCGCGAGTACCAGAAGGGCTACTATGTTTTGGGCCGGGATGAGCGCGAGCAAATTGCCTTTCGGGTATTGGGCGGCATGAACCTGGACACGCTCTATGGCGTTGATGATGCGCCATTGGTTCGTTCTTGGTATGATAGTGCGGATTCGCTGTGTCTGCGGCCGGTGCTCGATACGTTGTATGCCGATTGGGATTTTTCCAGCCCTGACGATCCGCTCAGTGCGCGTTACCAAACCTTTTACGAGGCTAAGGACCGCATGAGCCAGGAACTGCCACTGCTGACCTACCTGTTGTACCTCAATTCACCCAAGGTGCTTCGTCGCGGATTTGGGTCATACCTGACCGGCGATTTTACTCTCGACGAAACGCGCGGGGCCGATGCGCTTTCGCTGCATTGGTACAATCGCAACCTGCGCATCTTTCGGCACATCCAGGCAATCACCACCAGCCCGCAAGACCGGATTTTGGTGATCTACGGAGCGGGCCATGTGCAAATTCTGGATCATCTTTTCTCGTGCACACCGGCCTATCGGCATGTGCCTTTGGCGGAGCCAGGGCAGGGTTTGGATTGATTTTTTACATCTTTCCTGGCCCCAAAAGCCGCTGTTCTTGGCTCAATGCCCTATATTCATAGAATGAAAACTTCTATTTTGTTCATGGCAATGCTTTCATGGAGCGGGCTCGCTTTGGCCCAGACTCCTGGTTATCAACCCTATAAGCACCAAATCAAGAGCTTAGAAACGCCAGCGATAGAAATGCCGGAAGGCACCTTGTACTTCGGCGCGCGCTCTGAGTTCCTGGCAGCACCTGATCACGAGTACCGAATCATTGAAATGACGGCGACAGGCGCAATCGTAGACAGTGTAACCCTGCCTATTGAAGGTTGTCCGTCCTTATTGCTGCCCAATGCTGGTGGACCACCAGACCGCCTGTACATGGAACAGTACGCTTACGACACATGGCCCCGAACAGGCGATCTGGTCGTTTCCAGGCGCACGTACAAAGGCGATACGCTGTGGGCAACCATGCTGACCAACATGGACAAAATTGATGAAATCAGCATTTTTTACAAGGAAAACGGGAACACCAACATCGCAGCGCGGTGTTGGCCGGTGCACGCTTCTCCGGCCTTGGATTCCATGGTTTACTTCATCGCAGAACTGGGTCCCACCGGTAATTTGTTGCGTGAAAAGTATCTCCCGTACATGAAAAACTACCCCAAGGAATTCGAACCAACCCCTGATGGTGGCATCATCATCTTAACCTACGATGACCCCAACGAAAAGAGCTTTGTCTACATGTTGGACAGCAACTGGACAGAAGTAAATGTAGACACCTTGTACGATTTTGCGGATGGTCAGATGGTTGCGCACCCGGATGGCGGCTACCTGGTTGCTGGCTCTTACTACAGCCTGGAAGGTTTCCGGGACGGCGTACACATTATCCGTCTTGCTGAGGACGGGACCCAGCTTTGGGAACGCTACCACGACCAAAGCAGCCGCTATGACCTAAGCAGTGCCACCATAGATCCTAATAGAGACATGACTTTATTGGGTTGGCACAAAACGGTGCCCGGATGGGGACCGGCGGTGAACTCGCTGCTTCACATTCAGGGCGATTCAGGGAGCCTTGCCTGGGAGCGCTACTTTTTGCCAGGCCATAACAACAGCGGCCGGGATATCCTGCGACTTCAAAATGGGAACTACCTCATTAACGGCGGCCTGGCAGACACTTGCTACCCAAGTACTTTTAGTGGATCGACAGAATGGGAATGCGGCGGAACCAATTTGTTTTTGCTCTGGACTGATTCGCTCGGAAACGTCATCACCAGTTCGCTTTCGGGTACGGTATTCGCGGATCGGGATGAAGACGGCCTTTTCGGTCCCGGAGACGATGGCTTCCGAGAACGGATGGTGCACGTCAACGATGGGGAGTTGCAGGTGCTGACCGACTCAGCAGGGCATTACAGCATTCCGGTTTACCTGGAAGGCCCTACCCGACTCCAGGCAGAAGTGCCCGACTATTTTGTGCCCTTTGCACCTGCCCCGTTCGCCTGGTACGACTTGGTCATTGACTCGCTGGGCAGCAGCCAGGATAGTCTGAACTTTGCCTTTGCAGACAGCATCCCCATCCGCGACCTGACGGTGGATGGTCACACCAGCGTCATCCGCGCCGCGCAAGAATTTACCACCTTCCTCTCCATCCGGAACAACAGCACAGACCGGGTTGATTCCATCAAGGTCCGCTACGATTTTGACCCTAAAATGTCCTTTTTGTACGCCGATCACGATGCGGTGGCACTGACTGACACAAGCGCGTCTTTTGTACTGCCCAGCCTGGAGTTAGGAGAATTTGAAACCATATTAGTTCGTATGTTTTTAAATGACACCCTAACTTATCTTACGCAAGACAGCTACCGGGAGCGCCTGGAAGCCGGACCGCTCAGCAGCGATTACACCCCGTTGGACAACGTCGATACGTTTGCCGCTTTTCCGGTTTGGGCCTGGGATCCAAACGACAAACAAGTTACGCCAGAAGGCTCGGGCGAAGCGCACTATGTTGCTCCCACAACGAAGTGGCTGAACTATATCGTTCGTTTTCAAAACACAGGCAACGACACCGCGTTCTTCGTCAGGTTGGACGATCCAATCGAAGCCAACCTGGATCTGGCCAGCTTCCAAATGCTCGGCGCCAGCCACCACTACCAGCTCCAATTGGTCAACAACCGCACGTTGCGCTGGACTTTCCCCGGCATTCGGTTGGCGGACAGCACCGCAAATTTTGACCAGAGCCAGGGCTTTGTCAGTTTCAGGCTTCGCCCGCAAGTGGATCTTCCCAACAATACCCGCCTCAACAACGCCGCCGCTATTTACTTTGACTTCAACCCGGCAGTGCACACCAACACAGCTTTTGTTACCTTATGGGCACCCGCGCTGGGAACGGAGTCCCTTGCCCCGACAGCCAATAGCGGTTTGACGATCATGCCCAACCCGGCTACCGATGCGGTCCAGGTCTTTCTGGACGCCAGCTATGACGGGCAGACGCTCCAGCTCCAACTGCTTGACCTGACCGGCAGGACGCTCATGCACCAAACCCAAAGCCCCCCATGGACGCTGAACGTCTCCGAACTACCGGGCGGCATGTACCTGCTGATCGTTCAAGCAAAGGACGGCACCTTGCTGGGCCGGGCCAGAGTCATGGTGCCCTGACCTGCGGGTCGTATGTTATGCCTGCCGTATCTTATGCGTGCCGTATCTCATGCG